>NZ_JAKRMR010000001.1:0-260935 GCF_022346205.1 Corynebacterium sp. ACRPZ | reverse complement strand
CTGGTGGCCGCGGGCTTCGCGCCGTCGCGGGTGCGCTTCCTCACCTCCCGCCCGCTGGATGTGATGGGGCGCCTGGCCACCGGCGCGTACCAGCTCATCTACGCCGACGTCTCCGCCGTGGAGCTGCGCCCGCTCATCGACGCCGCGTGGCCCCTGCTCGCCCCCGGCGGCACGCTCGTCATCGCGGGCTCGCTTCTCGACGGCACCGTGGCCGACCCCACCCGCCGCGACCGCGACACTGAAGCGGCACGCGAGGCGGACGCTTACGTCGATACGCTTGCGCTCGAAGATGCGGCCCTTGCGCGCCTGCCTCTCGACGGCGGGCTGACGCTTCTGACCAAGCGCCGCTAAATTACCTCGCTCTTGCCCACGCACACCACGCCGTTGTCGGAGACGGTGAAACGCTCCCCGTCTCGCTGCGCGTCCACGCCGATGGTCTCGCCGTCGGAGACATAGACGTTCTTATCCAGGATGCAGTGGCGCACCACCGCGCCCTTACCCACGCGCACGCCCGGCATCAGCACTGAGCCTTCCACGGTGGCGCCTTCCTCCACGCGGACGTCGGTGGAGAGCACCGAGTTGCGCACCGTCGCACCCGAAATGATGGAGCCGGACGCCACGATGGACTCCTGCGCGATGCCGCCCATGACAGACTTCGCCGGCGGCAGGTTGTCCTCCTCCGTCGCGTGGATGGGCCACGCCTTGTTGTAGAGGTTGAACACCGGGTGCGAGGAAATCAGGTCCATGTGGGCCTCGTAGAACGAGTCCACGGTGCCCACGTCGCGCCAGTAACCGCGGTCGCGCTCGGTCGCGCCCGGGACCTCGTTGCGGGAGAAGTCGTACACGTTCGCCTCGCCCTGGGCCACGAAGTACGGGATGATGTCGCCGCCCATGTCGTGGGCGGAGTCCTCGTTCTGCTCGTCTTCCAGCAGCGCCTGGATCAGCGCCTCGGTGGAAAAGCAGTAATTGCCCATGGACGCGAACGTGGTCTCCGGGTCGTCCGGGGTGCCCGGCGGGTTATCGGGCTTCTCCAGGAACTCGGTGATCGTGCCGTCGTCGTCCGCCTGGATGCAGCCAAACGCGTGCGCCTCCGAGCGCGGCACGCGAATGCCGGCCACGGTGGCGGCCTTGCCCGAGGCGATGTGATCCTCCACCATCTGCGACGGGTCCATGCGGTAGACATGGTCCGCGCCGAAGACCAGCACGTAGTCCGGCGCGTCGTCGTAGATCAGGTTCAGCGACTGCACAATCGCGTCCGCCGAGCCCGAGTACCAGCGCTTGCCGCGGCGCTGCTGGGCCGGCACCGAGGCGATGTACTGCTGCGTCGGGCCGGAAACGTTCCATGCGGTGGCCACGTGGCGGTCCAGCGAGTGGGACTTGTACTGGGTCAGCACCGCGATGCGCATGTAGCCCGCGTTGACCAGGTTGGACAGGACGAAATCGATGAGACGGTAGTTGCCGCCGAACGGCACGGCGGGCTTGGCACGGTCAGCGGTCAGCGGAAACAGGCGCTTGCCCTCACCGCCGGCCAGGACGATGGCGAGAACTCGAGGCTGGCTTTTCATACCAGCCAGGCTAATGAGAATTTCAGGTCCCTGCAGGGAATCGCGCGCGTAAGTAGGCTCGGCGGTCATGAAAGTCGGAATGTTCACCCGCGAATACCCGCCGGAGGTCTACGGCGGCGCCGGCGTCCACGTCACCGAGCTGACGCGCTTCATGCGCGACATCGTCGACGTGGACGTGCACTGCATGGGCGCACCCCGCGACGCGGAAGGCGTTTATGTCCACGGCGTCGACCCCGCGTTGGAGGACGCCAACGGGGCAATCAAGACGCTGTCCACCGGCCTGCGCATGGCCGATGCCGCCGCTGGGCTGGACGTGGTGCACTCGCACACCTGGTACGCCGGCCTCGGCGGGCACCTGGCCGGCCAGCTGCACGAAATCCCCCACGTGGTCACCGCCCACTCCCTGGAGCCGGACCGCCCCTGGAAGCGCGAGCAGCTCGGCGGCGGCTACAACGTCTCCTCCTGGTCGGAGAAGAACGCCTTCGAGTACGCCGATGCGGTCATCGCGGTGTCCGCCGGCATGAAGGAGGCAGTCCTGCGGGCCTACCCGCGTATCGACGAAGCTAAAATCCACACCGTCTTAAACGGCATCGACCCGCAGAAGTGGTACCCCGACTCCGGCACCATCGCCGAGGAGCTGGGCGTGGACCCGGACAAACCCGTCGTGGCGTTCGTCGGGCGCATCACCCGTCAAAAGGGTGTGGCCCATCTACTCAAGGCGGCCCAAGCCTTCGACGAGGACATCCAGCTCATCCTGTGCGCCGGGGCCCCGGACACCAAGGAGATTGCGGCGGAGACCGAAGGGCTCGTCGACAAGCTCAAAGCTTCTCGCGACGGGGTGTTCTGGATCCAAGAAATGATGCCCGCGGAGAAGGTGCGCGAGGTGTACTCGCTTGCCGACGTGTTCGTGTGCCCGTCGATCTACGAGCCGCTCGGCATTGTGAACCTTGAGGCGATGGCGTGCGAGACCGCCGTGGTAGCCTCGCGCGTCGGCGGCATCCCGGAGGTCGTCGTCGACGGCGACACCGGCGTGCTGGTGGACTACGATGCCAACGACACCGCAGGCTTCGAGGCCGCCCTGGCCGAAGCCGTCAACGCCGTCGCAGGCGATAGCGAGCGCGCCGCCGCGATGGGCGCGGCCGGGCTCAAGCGGGCCAAAACCGACTTTTCCTGGGCAACCATCGCGCAAGAGACCGTAGAGATTTACAAGGGGCTGAACAGATGACCGTTTACCGTCCGGAACTGCACGTCACCGCCGAGCGCGGCATCCTCGAAGGGCCCGCCGGCATCTACCGCACCGGGGCTGCATCCGAGCGCGTCTGGAACATGTTCTACCAGTACCGCCCCACCCCCGACGCGCCCAGCCGCTGGGGCCACCAGCAAAGCGAAGAAGACCCGTTTAGCTGGGTGGACTGCAACGACGTCATCGTGCCCGTCGGCGGCGAAATCGCCGTCCGCGCAGGCAGCGTCTCCCCCGCAGGCGACGGCGTGGACCTGTACTTCACCTCCGCCACCGCGGCCGGCAACACGATCCAGGTCGCGCACGTGCCGCACGTCGACGAGCTGTGCTCCGACCTCGACGAGGACACCGACCTGGACGTTTCCGCGGCCGCGTCCCGCCTCGGCGCCGTCGTCGAAGACGTCGCCGGCGTGAGTAACTTCCGCTCCCCCTGCGTCGTTCCCGATTGGGACGCCGACACCGACCGCGACGACGCCCACGACGGCTGGCTCATGCTCGCCGTCTCCGGGCCCGAAACCGCGCCGAAGCCGGTCGTGCTCACCTCAGGCGACGGCCGCGACTGGAAACTCGAAGGCGTCCTCGAGTTCGAAGGCGAGACCGGCTTCGACCTCGACGCCTCCCTCGTCGCCCCGCGCATCGTGCGCCTGCGCGACGAAGTGGACGGCCAGATCCGCGACGTTTTGTTTGCCACCCTCGAGCGCGACGGCAAAGACACCGCCGTCTACGCCGTCGGCGAACTGCGCGGCAATGTCTTCCGCGTGGACACCCCGTTCACCATCGTTGACCACGGCCACGACTTCACCCGCCCCCGCAACACCACCTACAACCTGGTGGAAACAGCGAAGCTGTACGAGCGCGCCTACCTCTACGGGTTCATGACCAACACCGACCGCGCCGGCGACCCCACCCAAGAACCCAACTGGGACGCCGAAGGCTGGGCCAACGCCCTGACCCTGCCGCGCCGCGTCACCCTGCAGGGCGGCCGCCTCTACCAGGTGCCCGCCCCGGGACTTCCGGACGCCGTGGACAGCACCGACCGCGCCCGCATGTGGGCCGGGCTGTGCGAGGTCGCGCCGGGCTCCTCCGTCGTCGTGGAAGTTCTGGACGGAAACGGCGAGCCGGGCGTGGTGATCACCCACTCCGGCGACCAGATCACCCTCGACCGCTTGCACGGCTCCCCCGCCAGCGCCGCGCTGCACGACGAGGACGAGGACAACATCACCGTCATCGTCGACGGCTCCACCATCGAGGTCTACGCCGGCGGCGGCAGCGTGGTCATGTCCTCGCGTGTGTGGCTCGACGGCGGCTGCTCCGGCATCCGCACCCGCGCCCACGACGGCGCGGAGATCCACTCCGAGTGGCGCCGCGGCTACGTGCGCTAGGCCGTCGTAAGGCTTAGGCCTTGCGCATGCGGATCAGCTGCGCGCGAGCGGTGACTTTCATCTGCTCCGGCAGCTCCGCGAGGCGGGCCTGAAGCGTGTCGCGGTCCAGGTGGCGCGCGGACGGGCTCATGCCCACCTGGGCGGCGATGGCGTCGCGCTCAAGCAGCATTGGGAACTCGATGAGCTCCGGCTCCGCAGCCGGGGCCAGGTGACCCTCGGACTGGGCGATGAGGCGCTCGACCTTGCCCTCCTCGACGCCGAGGATGCCCAGCGGCTCGCGCAACTCATCCAGGTGGCCCTGGTCGGCGACGAGCATGACGGCCTCGCCGCCGTCCACGAGCACGCGCGCGAACTCGGCCGGGTTACGCGGCGCGAACACCACGGCCAGCGCGTGAATGCTGCCGGTGCGGATGGGCAGCTGCTCCCACACGTCCGCCACCACAGCGCCCAGTCGCGGGTGCGCCTTGGCCAGGTGCTTCGCGGCCGGCACGGACACGTCCAGGCCGACGCCGCGCGCACCTTCGATCAGGTCCAACGTGTGCGCCAGGTAGTAGCCGGTGCCGGCGCCGGCCTCCATGATCACCGGGTTCGCGGCGTCGCCGGCGGCGCGCTCCACAACGTCGGCGAGCGCGTCGGAGACTGCCTCCACGAACGGCGCGAAGTGGCCGTTGGACAAAAACGTCTCGCGGGAGTTGACCATCTCCAGCGAGTCACCCTCGTGCCCGATGCCCTTGCCGGCGGCGAGGGTGACGTAGCCCTGCTTGGCCACGTCATAAGAATGCCCCGATTCGGAAACGAGACGGGAAAAATCGTCTTCGCCCCGAAGCGGGGTCAGGTCTGCCGGGTCGGCGAGCACGTCCACAATGTCGTTGAGCATGTGGCGATACTACCGCGTTCGGCGCGTTAGGCTTCTGCGGCCTCCGTGAGCAGTCGGCCGAGCTCGCCGGCCTCCTCCTTGGACAGCTCCACCACGAGGCGGCCGCCGCCGTCGGACGGGATACGCATCACGATCTTGCGGGACTCCTCCACCGCTTCCATCGGGCCACTGCCGGTACGCGGCTTCATTGCTGCCATTCGTCTACGCTCCTTTTACTTCGCGATAGTTGACGCAGCCGATTCTACCTGAGCATCCTGCCTCTCGACGGGCCCAAGGTTGCCGCCGGCCAACTGCTCCAGCAGCGCATCCACCTGATCCATCCGGTAGCCGCGGTGCACCACCTCGAGCTGGATGTCGCCGAAGTTGCCCTCCTCCACGGCGCGACGGTTGGCCTCTTTGACGTCGGCGGTCGGCGGCATCGGCGGCTGCGCCTCGCCGCGGCCGAAGACGGAGGCGAACACGCGCACACCGATGATGCTCAGCAGCGCGAGGATGAGGATTAGCACGATCCAGGAAAGCATGACGGCTAGTTTAACCGGCGACCCAGGCGGGGCGCTCGCGGACCTGGATTTCGCCCACCCCGGCGCGCGCCAGGATCGTGCGGGAGACCACGTCCGCCATCGGCCCGAGCTGCGTCAGCGGGCGGTTGCGGTGCTCGCGGGGGCTCAGCTCCACTTCAGCGATGGAGGCGGGTGTGTGGGCGGAGGCGACGTCGATGAGCAGGCCCGCCTCGACGCCGTAACCTGCGACGAACGGGAGGCGCAGGGCGGTGGAGCGGCGGATGGCGTACTCGCCGGCGAGCGGCTGGCGGATGTGGGCGAGCTGCGGGAACAGGGCGCGCAGGAGCGGTTTGGCGGTCAGTTCGGTGACGCGGCCGCCGGCGCGGGCCCGCTCGTAGGAGGCTTTGACCAGGTGGACGGTGTCGTCGCGCAACGGTTCGGCGAGCGCGTCGACCCACCACGGCTCGAGCGAGGTCACGTCCGCGTCCACGAAGACCACGACGTCGCCGGCGGCCGCCTTCACCCCGCGCCACAGCGCCTCGCCTTTGCCCTCCCACGGCTCGCGGGGGTCCACCTCGCGCCACGGCACCACCCGCGCGCCCGCCTCCGCCACGAGTGTGGCGGTGGCGTCGGTGGAGTCCGGGTCGATCACCAGCACTTCGTCGGCGTGCGATGCCAGACACTTCTCGACGACCCCCGCCACCGTCGCTTCCTCATTCAACGCAGGAATGACAACACTGACCCTCACGCGAGCCCTCGCACAGTGTGCAGCGGGGCCATCTCGCCCTGGATCGCGGCGGTCATGCGGATCACGTCCAGCGTGGCCTCGACCTCGTGCACGCGGAACGCCGCCACCCCGCGCGCGGCCGCCCACGCGGTGGCGGCGAGGGTGCCGGGGACGCGCTCGGTGATGTCCGCGCCGAAAAGCCCACGGCCCAGCGTCTCGCCGACGAAGTCCTTGTTCGACAGCGCCATCAGTACCGGCCAGCCGGTGGCCACCAGCTCGTCCACGCGGCGCAAAAGCTCCAGGCCGTGGTAGGTGTTCTTGCCAAAATCGTGGGTCGGGTCGATGAAGATGCGCTTTTCCGGCACGCCCAGCGACGCCGCGCGCTCGGCCAGCGCCGTGGTTTCGGCGATGACGTCGGCGACCACGTCGTCGTAATGCACCCGGTGCGGGCGGGTGCGCGGGGTGATCCCGCCAGTGTGGGAGCAGACGTAGCCCACCCGGTGGTGGCCGGCGACCTCCACCAGCTCCGGGTCGAAGCCGGCCCACGTGTCGTTGATCAGGTCCGCGCCGGCGGCAACCGCGGCCTCGGCCACCGGCGCGCGCCACGTGTCCACGCTCAACGTCACATCCGGGTGGCGCCCGCGCGCGGCGGCGATCAGCGGCACGACGCGGTCGATCTCCTCGGCCACGTCCACATCGTCGCCAGGCCCGGCCTTGACCCCGCCGACGTCGATGATGCTGGCGCCGGCGGACACGGCGCCGTCGATACGCAAAAGTGCCTTCTCGGAGGCGAACGTCGCGCCCTTGTCGTAGAACGAATCGGGTGTGCGGTTGACAATCGCCATCACCTCGGCGAGCTGCTTAGTCATCCTTGAGGCGCTGATCCGTCATCACCTTGTGCTTCTCCACGATGTGCGCCACCGCCTCGTCCACCGAGTCGGTGACCAAAAACAGCTTCTCGTCGCCCGGCGAAATCAGCCCGCGGCCCAGCAGCTGCTCCTCGATCCAGGCCACCAGCCCCGACCAAAACTCGGTGCCCATCAGCACAATCGGGAAGTTGGTGACCTTGCCGGTTTGAACCATGCACAGCACCTCGAAGACCTCGTCCATCGTGCCGAAGCCGCCCGGCAGGGCGATAAACGCCTGCGAATACTTCAAAAACATGGTCTTGCGGGCGAAGAAGTAGCGGAAGTTCAGCCCCAGATCCACCCAGTCGTTCAAACCCTGCTCGAACGGCAGCTCAATGCCCAGGCCCACCGACAGGCCGTCGGCGTTGTGCGCGCCGCGGTTCGGGCCCTCCATCAAGCCCGGGCCGCCGCCGGTGATCACCGCGTAGCCGGCCTCCACCAGCGCCCTGCCCACGTCGTAGGACAGCTGGTACTCGTCCGTGCCCTCCCCCAGTCGCGCCGAGCCGAACACGGTGACGGCCTTCGGCATCTCGCTGAGTGCGTCGAAGCCCGCGACGAACTCGCTCTGGATGCGCATCACGCGCCACGGGTCCTCGTGGCGCCACTGGCTGTCCGCGTGCCCGAACGCCTCAAGCAGGCGCTGGTCGAACGTGGACGCCTGGTGGTCCGAACCGCGCAGCGCGATCGGGCCGCGCAGCTTCCGGTCGCGCTCCGGACGGGGAATGTTCAGCGGGGCCATTGACTACTCGCTTTCGTTGACGCTCAGGTACGACATCAGCTGCTCGAAGACCTGCGTGATCTGGTCCGTCGGGCACTGCTCGTCCTTCTTGTGGGCAAAACCAGGGTCGCCGGGACCGAAATTGACCGCGGGAACACCCAGGCTAGAAAAGCGCGCGACATCAGTCCATCCGAACTTCGCGCGGAAATTCCCGCCCACAGCCTTGACTAGACCGGCGGCCACCGGGTCGCCCAGGCCGGGCAGTGCGCCCGGCGCGATGTCGTCGTAGGTCAGCGTGAGCCCGTCGTCAAGCGAAAGTGCCTCCTCCAAGTGCGCCTTCGCATCCTCCACGGAGCGGTCCGGCGCGTAGCGGAAGTTCACGATCAACCGCGCGTGATCCGGGATGGTGTTGGTGGCCACGAAGCCCTCCAGGCCCACCACGTTGAGGCCCTCGCGGTACTCGCAGCCGTCGATCTCCACGGCGCGAGGCTCGTAGGCGGCGATGCGCGTGAGCACACCGGCCAGATCGTGCGCGGCGTTGTGGCCGAGCCAGCTTCGCGCGGAGTGCGCGCGGGTGCCGTGCGCGTCCACGAACACGCGGATGGTGCCCTGGCAGCCGGCCTCGATGATGGCGCCGGACGGCTCGCCGAGCAGCGCGATGTCGCCCTCGAGCCACTCCGGGTGGTCGCGCTCCAGGTGGTGCAGGCCGTTGTACTCCTGCGCGACCTCCTCGCCCTCGTAGGCGATGACGGTCAGGTCGTGGGCGGCTTTGCCCGGCTCGGCCAAGCGCGCGAACGCTGCCAGGTAGCAGGCCATGCCGGATTTCATGTCGACGGAGCCGCAGCCGTGCAAAACCGTCTGACCCTCCGGCGAGCTTGTGAGCCGATGCGGCGTGTTGTCCGCGAGCGGGACGGTGTCGATGTGCCCGGCGAGGACCACCCTTGAACCCAGCCCGAAGTTCGTGCGCGCCACCACCGTGTTGCCGAAGCGCGCAACCTCCGCGTGCTCGAGGCCGCGAAGCGCGCCTTCGACGGCGTCCGCGATCGCCTCCTCGTGGTGCGAGGGCGACTCGATGTCCACGAGCGCCGCGGAAAGTGCAATTGGGTCGGCGAAGAGATCTAAGGAAGTCACACGGCGATCCTACGTTTAGACTCGCAGGCATGTCTCAAGGAGCGCGCGCCGTCGGAATCGCCAACATCGCCATGAACGGCACCGTGCTGGACACTTGGTTCCCGTCGCCGGAGCTACTGCCTATCGACGGCACCTCCGGCACCCACCGCGTCTCCGCCCACGAACTCAGCCCGAAGTTTCTGAAACTTATTGGCGCAGACCACGACCGGTTGGTGGAACTCGTGCCGGTGCGCACCGTCATCGCGGACCTGGACGCACCGCCCATTGATGCCCACGACGTGTTTTTGCGCCTGCATCTGCTTTCGCACCGCATGGTGGAGCCGCTGTCGATCAACATGGCCGGCGCGTTGGAGCTGCTGCAGCCGGTGGTGTGGACCAACAAAGGCCCGTGCCTGGCGGACAACTTCGAAACCGTGCGCACCAACCTGCGGGCGCGTGGGCTGATCCACGTCTACGGCATCGATCGGCTGCCGCGCATGGTGGACTACGTCGTGCCGTCCGGGGTGACCATCGCCGAAGCCGAGCGCGTACGGCTCGGGGCGTACCTGGCCGAGGGGACTTCGGTGATGCGCGAAGGCTACGTCTCCTACAACGCCGGCTCGCTGGGACCTGCGCGGATTGAGGGGCGGCTTTCGTCGTTCGCGGTGGTCGGCGGCGGGACCGATCTGTCGTTGTCGTCGGCGCTGATGGCATCACGGGTCAGCGAGTTTGAGCGTGCACCGATGCGGGTCGGGCGGGACTGTCGGCTGCACCCGTCTGCCGGCGTGATCGGGGTGGATTTGGGCGACCGGTGCGAAATCGGCGTCAACGTCATGCTCGAACCGGAAACCATGGTCTTCGACGTGGAAACCGGCACCCAGGTGCCCGCGCGGACCATCGCCGGGCGCGCGGATCTTCGCATCGAACGCGAACCGTTTTCCACCTCGCCGGTGGTGCGGCGGCGCACTTTAGGCGTCGATTAGCGAAAAGTTGCGGAATATATTGCCCTTGACGCAATAGCTTGCGTTTAAGGTGTTCGACATGTCGACACCAGTTTCCCCCGTCGCGGATTCCACCGCGCTCGCCCGCGGGCTGAAGACACGCCACCTGACCATGATGGGCCTCGGCTCCGCCATCGGCGCCGGCCTGTTTCTGGGCACCGGCGTGGGCATCGCAGCCGCCGGGCCCGCCGTGTTGATCGCGTACGTCATCGCCGGATTCATCACCGTCTGCTTCATGCAGATGCTCGCCGAGATGGTCGCCGCCAGGCCGTCCTCCGGCACCTTCTCCACCTACGCCGCCCAGGCGTTCGGGCCGTGGGCCGGATTCACCATCGGCTGGCTGTACTGGTTCATGATGATCATGATCATGGCCGTGGAAATCACCGGCGCCTCCGCCATCGTCGCCGCGTGGTTCGGCATCTCGCCGTGGATCCCGGCGCTGGTGGCCATCGTGGCGTTTACCGTGATCAACTTCTCCGCCGTGAAGAACTTCGGCGAGTTCGAATTCTGGTTCGCCCTGATCAAGGTCGCGGTCATCGTCGCCTTTTTGATCATCGGCGTCGCACTGTGGCTCGGGCTACTGCCCGCCAGCGGATTCGTTGGGCTGAAAAACGTCAACGAAGTCGGCTTCATGCCCAATGGCTTGTCCGGTGTGGCCACCGCGCTGCTAGCCGTGGCGTTCGCGTTCGGCGGCATTGAGCTGGTCACCGTCGCCGCAGCTGAATCCGAGGACCCGCAGGCGGGCGTGCACTCCGCCATCCGCTCCATCATCTGGCGCATCTCCGTGTTCTACATCGGCTCCGTGCTGCTGATCGTGCTGCTTTTGCCGTTCGACCAGATCGGCGGGGCCGACTCCGCCGCCGACTCCCCCTTCACCGCTGTGCTCGAGCTGGCCAACATCCCGGGCGCGGTGGGCATCATGGAGGCCGTCATCGTCGTGGCGCTGCTGTCCGCCTGCAACACCCAGATCTACGGCTCCTCGCGCTTTCTGCAGAACCTCGCCGTGCGCGGCGACGCCCCCGCCTCCTTCGCCCGCACCGACACCCGCGGCGTGCCCATGCGCGCCGTGGTGGTCTCCGTCGCCTTCGGCTTCGCCGCCGTGGCGCTGCAGTACTGGAACCCGCCGGGCCTGCTGGCATTTTTGCTCAACGCGGTCGGCGGCTGCCTGATCGTGCTGTGGATCGTCGTCGCCCTGTCGTTCGTACGGCTCCACCCGAAGCTGGTGGCCACCGGCGAAATCACCGAGGTGCGCATGTGGGCACCGGCTGTCCTGCCGTGGGTCATGATCGCGCTCGCCGCGGGCGTCATCGCGCTGATGCTGGCCGACGCGGACGGGCGCTTCCAGATGCTCGCCGTCACCGTCGTCGTCGGCGTCATCGCCATCGCCGGCGTGATCCACCAGAACGTGCAAAAGAAGGCGGTCGCGTGATGGCCGGAGGGACGTCGACAAGCAACAGCGATCTCGGCTCCGGCCTGAAATCGCGGCACCTCACTCTCATGGGGCTCGGCACCGCCGTGGGCGCCGGGCTGTTCCTCGGCGTCGGCGTGGGCATCCGCGCCGCCGGGCCCGCGATCCTCATCGCCTACGCGATCGCCGGGCTAATCGTCATCGCCGTGATGCGCATGCTCGGCGAAATGGCCGCCGCGCACCCCTCCTCCGGCTCCTTTGCCACCTACGGGCGCATGGCGTTCGGCCACTGGGCCGGGTTTCTGCTCGGCTGGATCTACTACTTCCTGCTGATCATGGCGTGCGGCGCCGAACTCACCGGCGCCTCCGCCATGATGGCGGGCTGGTTCGGCGTGCCGCAATGGGTGCCCGGCCTCATCGTCGTGGTCGTGCTCACCGCCGTGAACCTCGCACAGGTCAAAGGCTTCGGCGAGTTCGAGTACTGGTTCGCCATGATCAAAATCGCCGTGATCCTGGGCTTTTTGGTCATCGGCGTGCTGCTGTGGGCCGGCGTCCTGCCCGCGAGCGGGTTCGTCGGCTTCGGCAACGTGCGCGAGTCCGGCTTCGCCCCCAACGGCGTCGCAGGCATCGCCGCAGGCCTGCTCGCGGTGGCGTTCGCGTTCGGCGGCATCGAGGTGGTCACCATCGCCGCGGCCGAGTCCGAAAACCCCTCCGACAACGTCAAGCGCGCCGTCAATTCCATTATCTGGCGCATCGCGCTGTTCTACATCGGCTCCGTGACCGTGATCATCCTGCTGCTGCCGTACACGGCGATCGACGGCGCGGACTCCGCCGCCGACTCACCGTTCACCGCCGTGTTGGAAATGGCCAACATCCCGGGCGCAGCCGGGTTCATGGAGGTCGTGATCGTGCTCGCCCTTTTGTCCGCGTTCAACGCGCAGATCTACGGCACCTCACGCCTGGGCTACCAGCAGGCGCTCGAGGGCGACGCGCCAGCGTGGATGGCGCGCACCAACGCCGCCGGCGTGCCGCGCAACTCCGTGCTCATCTCCGTGTTCTTCGCGTTCGTGGCCGTGGGTCTGCAGTGGTGGAACCCGCCGGGGATGATCGACTTCATCATGTCCGCCACCGGCGGCTGCCTCATCGTCACCTGGATCATGATCACCCTGAGCTTTATCAAGCTCCACCCGCGCATCAGCGCTTCCGTGGTGCGTGTGCGCGGCGCGTCGTGGGTGCCGTGGGTAACCCTGGCGGCGCTGCTGGGGCTGACGGTGCTCATGCTTTTCGACGACACTTCGCGCTCCCAGGTCATCAGCGTCACCATCCTGTCGTTGATCCTGATCGCCATGTCCTTCCTCACCCGTGACCGGGGTGCCGTAAGGTGACTGGCATGAATTCCCCAACTTCCGCTATCGCGCGCGGCGTCGCCACCATCACCCATGACGGCACCGTGCTTGACGTCTGGTACCCCGCCCCGTTAGTAGATGAGCCGGTTGAGGAAACCGGGACGCGTCGGTTGGCAGAGCCCGACGCCCGCTTCGAGGACCTCGTCGGCCCCGACGAGGCGCGCGGTGTGGCGCGTGTGGCCGTGGAAACGGCAATCAAGGATCTGGCCGAGCCGGCCGTGGACGCCTATGACGTCTACCTGCGTCTGCACCTGCTGTCGCACCGTCTGATCCGCCCCCATGGCGCGAACATGGACGGCGTGTTCGGCCTGCTTTCCAACGTGGTGTGGACCAACTACGGCCCCTGCGCCGTCTCCGACTTCCAGATGACCCGCGGCCGCCTCGCTGCCAAGGGCCCGGTCGTGGTGTTCTCCGTGGACAAGTTCCCGCGCATGGTCGACTACGTCGTGCCGTCCGGCGTGCGCATCGGCGACGCCGACCGCATCCGTCTCGGCGCCCACCTCGCCGAAGGCACCACCGTCATGCACGAAGGATTTGTGAACTTCAACGCCGGCACCCTCGGCGCCTCCATGGTTGAAGGCCGTATCTCGGCGGGCGTTGTCGTCGGCGACGGCACCGACATCGGCGGTGGCGCCTCCATCATGGGCACCCTGTCCGGCGGCGGCAAGGAAGTCATCTCGCTCGGCGAGCGCTGCCTCCTCGGCGCCAACGCCGGCGTAGGTATCTCGCTCGGCGACGACTGCATCGTCGAAGCCGGCCTCTACGTCACCGCCGGCACCAAGGTCGTGCTCACCGCCCCGGTCGCCGAGGCGCTGGGCAAGGAGCCCGGTGCCGAGATCAAGGCACTGGAGCTCTCCGGCGCGAACGGCCTGCAGTTCCGCCGCAACTCCGTTTCCGGCTCCGTCGAGGCGGTTCCCGCCAAGGGCATCGAGCTCAACGAAGCCCTGCATGCCAACTAAGGGATACATTCCCCCGCTCGGTGACGCGGAGCTGACCCTGCTCCCCTGGCGCGAGGTACCCTCGTTGCCGGGGATCCGCGACGATCTCGTCGCGTCCTGCAACGACCCGGACATGGTGCGTTGGACCACCATCCCAAATCCCTATACCGGCGAGCACGCCGACGATTTCCTGCTGGATCCACCCGAGGGCGTCCACAGATGGGCCTACGTGGTCGACGGCCGCTACTGCGGCAACATCGAGCTGCGCCCCGGCGGTGTACTGGGATACAACACCGCGCCGTGGGCCCGCGGACAGGGGCTCACCGCCCGCGCGCTGCGACTTGTCGCCGCCCACGCGTTCACCCAAGGTCTGCGGCGGCTAGAACTGCACATCGCCGTGGACAACGCTGCCTCGCGCCGCACGGCTGAGAAAGCCGGCTACACCTTCGACGGGCTTCTCCCCGACCCGGTGCGCCTGCGCGGCCACGAGGACGCGCTGGCCCGCTACGTCCTCCCCGCCCCAGACGAGGCGGAGCCGAACAGCACCTCCATCGCCCCGTAGGGGTGGTGCCGGTTCGACGCCGGGATCCCGTTCGGCGAGACCCACCTCGGGATCCCTTTGACGCGTTTGACGCTGCCGCGCCTGTTCGCGTGCGAGGCGATGTCATGGTTGATTTGGTTGTGGTAGCGGCACACCGGGACGAGGTTCCGCATGTTCGTCTCGCCGCCTTCTGCCCACGACTGCATGTGGTGGATCTCGCAGGCATCGGAGCCGTGTCGGCAGCCCGGCCACGGGCACACCGTGAGCGTCATGCGGGCGAGGTCGCGCTGCTTGTCGTTGGCGTAGCGCTGCGTGTGGTAGAGGTTTACCGGCCCCTCGTTCGGGTGGAACAGCGCGACCTCTGCTAACTCGGGTTCCATTGCCAGGTATTCGGCGCCGGTGATGGTGGTGCCGTCGGTGAGACCGAGTATCACCTCGTCGCCGTCGCCAGAGAGGATCTGCACGTGCTGGTCCAGCCCCACCACCACAATCGGGCGTCGGACGGCGAAGGGTATGCCTCCGCCGCAGCCCCGGACGAGATCTAAGAATCTTCGCAGCATCTGCGGCCCCGGCGGCTTTGTCGGGTCGAGGTCTTCGCGCAGGTAGTGCTCGATGTCGGCGGCGTCGTGCTCGTCGGCAGTGATGTGGATCGTTCGTCGGCCGTGCACCGACCGTCCAAAAGTGACCTGCAGCTTAGGTTTGGTCCGCGCCGGCTTGAGAATCAGCCGGTCGGCTTTGGCTTTCAGCTCGTGGTGGGTGCTGAACTTTTCCAGCAGCTTGCGGCGCACGCGCCACCGCTCGGCTTCGTTGGGGATCTTCTTTACTCGGTCTTCGATGTAGACCAGCTGACTCAGCGGGAAGGCTTCGGCGGCTTTGCGGCCTAAGCGTTGGTGTTTGGTCCACCGGGTGGCGCCGAAATAGAGCTTGTGGATGGATTCCCACTTGCTGGCCAGGTTCGGTATTACGCCGGCGGCGATGGCGGCGCGCTTGTCAAAGCCTTCAAGCACGCGGATGGTCGGTTGTGTGTCTAGGAACTCTTGGAATGGTGTCATGGCACACAAGCTACGACCGCGCAAGACCCGACACTAGACCCGTGCCAAAATGTGGATAACTTTTCCTGAGAATTTCACAATCCCCAGCTAGACGGAAGATTTTGACTTTCCGAAGGTCCAGAATTTGTTGATGATGAAGTTCACCGGCATGGCAATGAACGTCGAAATGGCTTGCGCCCAGTAGGACTTGGTGCGCAGCCCGGAGGAGTCGTCGAAGATGTGGTCCGGCAGGCCAATCCGCGTCGTGGGGTTCATCAGAAGCGTCATGCAGGTCAGCGACACCGCGAACGCGAGCGCGCCGGTGGCCAAAAACGGGAAGAAACCGCGCAGCCAGGAGCGCGCGTGCACGCCGCGGAAGGTCCAGGAGCGGTTGAGCTGGTAGTTCCAGGTGTTCGCCAGCACGAACGCGAGCGTGGACATCACGTGGTACCAGCGCACGTTCCAGCGGGTGGAGCCGAGTTGCATCAACACGTCGTTGGCGTGGAGGTCAAGGCCGTTTTCCAGAGCTTTGTTGGCCAAGTAGAACACGACAAAGTTGACCAGCACTCCGGAGCCGCCGACGATGCCGAAGCGCAAAAACTGGCGCAGTCCGGCGACGAATCGCACCGCTGTGCTCCCGCCGGCTGGGGCGGCGGTGTGCTCATGCGTCACGGTCAACCTCCTCGAAAAAGTACGCAAAACTTACGTGAGTGTAGTCGCGGGAGGTCGACGCTAAGAAATCAGGCGCTTGGCGGCTTCGCTGATGCGATCGTCGGTGGCGGTCAGCGAGATGCGCACGTGGTTCGCGCCGGCGGGCCCGTAGAAGTGGCCGGGGGCTGCCAGGATGCCGCGGTCCGCGAGCCATTCCAGGATTTCGCGGGAGCTCATTGCTTCTCGACGGCACCAAAGGTACAACCCGGCATCCGAGTCGTCGATAGTAAAGCCAGCTTCCGGCAGCGCCTTCATGAGCTCGACGCGGCGCATGGCATAAGTGGAGCGTTGCATTTCCTCGTGCAAGTCGTCGCCGAGGGCCGCGACCATGGCGGCCTGGATGGGGCCCGGCACGATGAGGCCGGAGTGCTTGCGCACGAGAAGCAGCTCCTGCACCAGCTCCTCGTCGCCGGAGATGGTGCCGGCGCGATAGGACGCCAGGTTGGACGTCTTCGACAGCGAATGCAGGGCGAGGAGCCCGGTGTTGTCGCCGCCGGTGACGGACGGGTGCAGGATGGACACCGGCTCGGCGGACCAGCCGAGGTAGAGGTAGCACTCGTCGGAGGCGATGATCGCGCCGGTGTCACGGGAGAACTCCACCCAGGCGCGCATCTGCTCTGCGGACGCCACTGCCCCGGTCGGGTTCGACGGGGAGTTGACGAAGACTAGCGAGGCGTCGCGCGGGGCGGCCGCGGGGTCGTCGCAACGCACGACTTCGCATTCGGCCATCAGTGCGCCGACCTCGTAGGTGGGGTACGCGACCTTCGGGATGACCACCTTCGCGCCGCGCAGGCCCAAAAGCGTGGGTAGCCACGCCACGGCCTCTTTCAGACCGATGACGGGCAGCACGGAGCGCTCGTTCAGCCCGGCGATGCCGAAGCGGCGCGCGAGCGCGGAGACGATCGTGGCACGCAGCTCGGGCGTGCCGGCGGTCTGCGGGTAGCCGGGGGCCGCGGCGGCTTCGGTCAGCGCGAGTTGGATCGACGGCGCGACCGGGTCGACGGGGCCGCCGACGGAAAGGTCGATGAGCCCGCCTTCGTGCGCAGCGGCGCGCTCACGCACGTCCGCGATGGTGTCCCAGGGGAAATCTGGCAGCCGCGATCCGAGTGGAGTGCGAGCCAAGGGCCTAGTCCTGGTTCTGCGGCGGCAGGGCGGCCACGAACGGGTGGTCGAAGTCCTGCGGGCCGGTCTTGGCGGCGCCGCCCGGGGAGCCGAGCTCGTCGAAGAAGCCGACGTTGGCGTCGTAGTACTCGCTCCACTCGTCGGGGGTGTCGTCCTCGTAGAAGATGGCCTCGACCGGGCATGCCGGTTCGCAGGCGCCGCAGTCGACGCACTCGTCGGGGTGGATGTAGAGCATGCGCTTTCCCTCGTAGATGCAGTCGACGGGGCACTCTTCAACGCAGCTGCGGTCCATGATATCGACGCACGGTTGAGCAATCACGTAAGTCATGGCAAACAGTATGTCACTTCCGTCGAACCATGGGCCAAACGCCACCCACTATGCCGGCAACAAAGAGCACCAACGACCAGCCGGTTGGCGGGAGTACGGCCAGTGAAAGGAAAAACGCGCATCCCCACACCCCCAGCGGCGCGAGCGCCCAGGTTTCGGACCACAGCCGCGCCGTCTTCGTCAGCACCGCGTTAAACAGCAGCGCCACAACCGCCCAGATCCAGTTGAGGTAGACCACCTCTAGCGCGAGCGAGACCAGTGCGCCGACGCTGAGCCACACTAAACCGGCGACGGCTTCGCCCCTGGAGAAGTCGTCGCGCACTACAGGTTGGGTCATCGCTCGATCCCGGCGAGCAGCGAAGTGCCGTCGTGAAGCGGAAGCCCCGCGCCCAGCTGGTAGTGCTCGACGCGCTGGATCGGCTGGATGATCAGGTTGGACAGCGCGTAGTACACAACGGGGCCCGTCGCGAGCGCGGCGTGCGGGTTGACGTCGGTGGTGCGCCCGTCCGCGATCCACAGCTGCGTGGCGTGCGCGCGCATCGCCTCCACCTTGGCGCTGTAGGCGGCGTCGTCGAGCTCGACGCGGACGTCGGAGGATTCCACGCCGTCGAGCTCGCCGTCTTCGGGCAGGCGCCAGCCCTCGGGGGCCTCGGCGGGCATGAGCGCCGCGGTCTCCTCGGCAAGCCGCACCGCCCACATGATCCGCGGGACATCCACGCGCTCGGCGGCGGCGTGGGTGATCTCGTGGGCGCGGATGTGGTCCGGGTGGCCGTAGCCGCCGTCGGGGCCGTAGGTGAGCACAAGGTGCGGCTTTTCCGCTTCGAAGATGGCAGCAAGCTTCTCGACGGCCGCGTCGCCCGAATTCACAAACGCCCGCGGATTTTTACTCGCCGGCGAGCCCGCCATGCCGGAGTCACGGAAGCGGCCGGCACCGCCGAGGAACTGCCCGCGCGCGCCGATCGCGTCCAGGGAGCGCCGCAGCTCCTGGATGCGAAAACCCCCGAGCTGGTCCGCCTCATCGACCACGAGGTGCTGGTACGGCTCGCCGATGACCTCGCCTTCCTCGCCGAGGGTGCAGGTGACTATCAGCACGTCCGCGCCGCGGGCGGAAAGGTCTGCAAGGGCGCCGGCGGTGGTGATTGCTTCGTCGTCCGGGTGGGCGTGCACGGCGACAACGCGGTAGCCGGAAAGGTCTCGAACGGTCATGGAACCTCCTGAATTTTTGATCGCCGCTTCACTGTATCGGCTAGCTTCCACTTGCCTGCCGACGACAACCCGCCCGGCCACTGCCCCGGCTGCGTGCCGGCCGCGCGCACCCCGCCAGCGGTGGCGGCCAGGCGTGTTTCGTGCAGCAGGGGCACCCAGAGCGCTTCGCGGTGCTCGATCGCCGCGGCGCGCTCAGCTGCGGCGGCGGGCGGAATCTCGCCCGCGAGGATTGCGCGGGCCAACTCGTCGCCGGCCACCGAACAAAAGCCGGCGAGGTTTCCGGCGCGGCCGGTCTCCGCAGGACACGCGATGCGGCTGGCCAGGGTGTCTGCGGAGTCGCCGTCGTTGCGCCAATGCACCACAACGTCCACCTCACCCGCAGGCAAGCTGCGCGCGGCGATGGCGGGCAACTCATTGGCCACGATGCGTGCGGGCACGCCGGCGGCGTCCAGCAAATCCACCAGCGACCGCGCGGCCGCGGTGGCCGCCGGGTCCGCGGCGTCGGCGGCCACGCGCAGCACCTTGCCGTCCGCGGCCAGCGCGTGCAGCAGCGCCAGTGAACCCGGTTCGGTAGGTGCCGCGGCGTGAACGTTGGTGCTACGGCGGGCGGCGATGTGGGCGAGCAGGGGGACGTCGATAAGCGACCGCACCTCGGCGCGCGCCTGCGGCGAAAGCCCGCTGGTCGCCGAAAGCGTCACGCCGAGGGTGCGGGTGCCCGCAAACGTGCGGGTGTCCGCCCCCGGGATGAGCCCGAGAACATCCTCGGTGGTGTCCTGCGGCACCATGTCCACGAAGGCGAGCTGGCCGCTGCGCAGCTGATCCGCCACCTGGGTGGTGTCGCGCGCTGCGGCGAGAGTAAGAATGTCAATCGGCGCCGGGTCCGGCCCCCAGAACCTGTCGTTGCGGTTCAGCGTGACGGTGCCGTGCGCGCGGTCCACGCTGCGCACCAGGTAACGGCCCGCGGAGGCGGGGACGGTGTTGCGCAGCGCGTAAGCGAAATCGGCGGCATCCGCGGCAAGTAAGTGCGACGGCAAAAGGTGCCGGAACAGCACCTCCCAATTCGCCACCGGCTGCGCGAAATCCACGTCCACGACCTTGCCGCCGGGGCCGCTGACGCGCACGTTGGTCACCGCGCGGTACGCTGCCGGGTCCACCACGCCGGCGGTTGTTGTCATTCCGCGCCACAGGTAGGCGAAGTCCGCGCCGGTGATCGGGGTGCCGTCGGACCACTGGGCGTTCGGCGCGATGACGTACCGGACCGTGAACGCGTCCGGGGACGTCGGCAGCACCGACGCCCCGACGAGCAGGTTCGGGTCCTTTGCGCCGTCTGCTTGGAACGCGCTGGGCAGGACAAGGTCTGCGATGCCGCGCACCACGGCGGACTCGTCGCCGACCAGGTGCGGGTTGAACCCCGCGCGTACCGGGTCGACGCCGATCTGGACCTGCGGACGTCCATTGGCGGGTTCGTGGTCGGTGCCCTGCTCCTCGGCGTTGTCTGCGCCGTTAGCGCTGTCTGCGTCGCCGCTATCGGCGTCGTGCTCCGAGACGGCATCCGGGCGGTCCTCCGGTTCCACCAGCGGCGGCGGGCCGGGGTTGGCCGCGCACGACGCCACAAGGCAGAGCACGGAAAACGCCGCCGCAGCACGGGTGGCTGGGCGGCGCGTTCTACTTGGGTGCATGGAAGAACAGGCTAGCTGTTCTTCTGCTTCGCACGGGAGCGGGCGCGGCCGCGTTCGGTGGCGTTGAGGATGATCTTGCGCACGCGCATCGCCTCGGGTGCGACCTCGACGCACTCGTCGTCGTCGCAGAACTCGATGGCCTCATCCAGGGAGAGGGTGCGGGCCTTCTGCAGCGTGACCGTGGCGTCCGCGGTGGCGGAGCGCATGTTGGTCAGCTTCTTTTCCTTGGTGATGTTGATGTCCATGTCTTCGTCGCGGGAGTTCGCGCCGACGACCATGCCCTCGTAGGTTTCCGCACCGGGTTCGACGAAGAAGTCGCCGCGGTCTGCCAGCTGTTGCAGGGCGTAGGCGGTGACCTGGCCGGAACGGTCGGCGACCAGGGAGCCGGTCGGGCGGCCCTTGATCTCGCCGGCCCACGGGCGGTGCTCGATGGAGTACGAGTTGGCGATGCCGGCGCCGCGAGTCTCGGTGAGGAAGGTGGTGCGGAAGCCGATCAGGCCTCGCGACGGCACGTCGAACTCCATGCGCACCCAGTCGCCGGAGCCAGCGTTGCCCATAGAGGTCATCTGCCCCTTACGGCTGGCCATCAGCTGGGTGACGGCGCCCTGGTGCTCGGCGGGCACGTCGATAATCATGTGGTCGTACGGCTCGTAGGTCTTGCCGTCGACCTCCTTGGTCACCACCTGCGGCTTGCCCACGGTCAGCTCGAAGCCTTCGCGGCGCATGGTCTCGATGAGCACGGTCAGGGCCATCTCGCCGCGGCCCTGCACCTCCCATGCGTCAGGGCGTTCGGTGGGCAGCACCTTGATGGAGACGTTACCGATCAGCTCCTGGTCCAAGCGGGCCTTGACCAAGCGGGCGGTGAGCTTGTCACCGCCGTTGCGGCCGGCCATCGGGGAGGTGTTCACGCCGATGGTCATGGAGATCGCCGGGTCGTCGATGGCAATGCGCGGCAGCGGCTCGACGTTTTCCGGATCGCAGAGGGTATCGCCGATCATGATGTCCTCGACGCCGGAGACGGCGGCGATGTCGCCCGCGACCACGTCGCCGGTGGCCGGGACGCGCTCCAGACCCTCGGTGACCAGAAGCTCCGCGATCTTGACGTTTTTGACCTGCTGATTGCCCTCGGAATCGTAGTGGACCCAGGCGACGGTCTGGCCCTTCTTCACGGAACCCTTGAACACGCGGATCAGGCCGATGCGGCCCAGGAAGGAGGACGAGTCCAGGTTAGTCACCTGCGCCTGGAACGGCGCGTCGATCTCGGCGGACGGCTCCGGCAGCACGTCGTAGATGACGTCGAACAGCGGCTGCAGGTCCTCGTTGTCCGGCAGGTTGCCGTTGCCCGGGTTTTCCAGGGAGGCGCGGCCTGCGCGGCCGGAGGTGTAGAGCACCGGCAGCTCGAGCAGGTTCTCTGCGGCTTCTGCGGCTTCCGGGTCTTCCAGGCCGGCGCCGAGCTCGAGGAGCAGGTCCTGGGCTTCTTCGACGACCTCGTCGATGCGGGCGTCCGGGCGGTCGGTCTTGTTCACGCAGATGATGACCGGCTTCTTCGCTTCGAGGGCCTTGCCGAGCACGAAGCGGGTCTGCGGCAGCGGGCCTTCGGATGCGTCGATAAGCAAAACAACGCCATCGACCATGGACAGGCCGCGCTCGACCTCGCCGCCGAAGTCGGCGTGGCCCGGGGTGTCAATGACGTTGATGACCAGGTCCGCTCCGTCCTTGCCCTTGCCGGCGCGGCGGATGGCGGTGTTCTTGGCCAGGATGGTGATGCCGCGCTCGGACTCGAGCTCGCCGGAGTCCATCACGCGGTCGCCGTGTTCGCCGTGGTCGCCGAACACGCCGGACTGCTCCAGCATGGCGTTAACCAGGGTGGTTTTACCGTGGTCGACGTGGGCGACGATGGCTACGTTGCGAAATTCAGGGTGCGACACAGAGATAGGTCCTTTGCGTTGGCGGAAATAACGCCTAAACGATACTCCCGCCTGCACGGAATCGCATTATCCCGCCAGCAAACCGGGGCGATGCGCGCGCACGGTTCCCACAGTAATATCCCAGTTCCGCTTGACGTTGTTACGGATGTGACTAATGTGGCGCAAGTGCACAACTACCTCTCACGCTCCAGGACCGTCGTTGCGGCGGTGTGCGCTGCCGGTTTGTTGGTGACCGGAGGCGCCCTCACGCAAACTGCTTCTGCGCAGTCCCCGTTCCTCGACCCGCTGGGGCGGCCGACGCCCGAGACCGTCGCGCGCGTCAACGCGTTCGCGGACCAGCCCCACGTCCCGCAAAAGGTGGGCAACGCGCTGCGCACCGCGGTACAGTTCTACGCGGGTGGCGACGAGATCGGCGGCCCGCCACTGCCCGCGAACGCCCCAAGGTTCACCCAGTTCTACTGGCCCACCGTCTCCGGCAACTGCATCGGCGAGGGGCTGCACTCCACCGCCTCCGCGATCGCGGTGCCCGGGCCAGCCGAGTCCCCCGCCCCAGGCGCGAAGGCCGGCCAGACCACCTTCGTCTTCACCGCGCTGGGCACCCCAGCGGCCGCGAAGGAGCAGGGCGGCATGAAGGCGTACTGGATCAACCTGGCCAATTTCCGAACCGGCGTAACGCCGTTGGGCAACAACGGGATTAACCCGACAGGACCGGCCACCCTGTCCGCGACCGCGGACACGGGCTCTGGGCGGGTTCTGGCAGTCGTTGACGGGAGTGTGCGCACCGTCGACAAGGTCTGCCCCTTTGCACCGACCGCCGCATCTATTGACGTGAGGTAACCCATGGCCGCCGATCTGCACCCCGTGAAACAGGAGACGTTCGACACCGCAGCGAACATCAACACCGACCCAAAGGGCTTCTTGCGCGAGGTGGACACGTTCCGCGTCACCGACTTTGGCCTCTACATGGGCCGCGGCGCGGATCACCCGGAGTTCGGCTACCTGGAGAGCTGGCTACTGCCGGAACTGGGGCTGCGCGCCAACATCTTCCACTTCCGCGAGGGCGCCGAGCGGGAGCAGGACTTCTATTTCGACGTCGCCGACATCGACGTCGACGGTGAGGTGTGGAACACCCGCGACCTCTACGTCGACCTCGTGTCGCTGACCGGCAACCCCATCGTTGTTCTCGACATCGACGAGCTCGCCGCCGCCACCTCCGCGGGCTTTATCACCGCCGAGGACGCGGAGAAGGCTATCGACGTCACACTGGCCGCCGTCGAGGGCATCACCCGCCACGGCGACGACGCCATGGAATGGCTGCGCGCCCAGGGCATCGAACTGACGTGGGCCGACAACGTGGAACTGACACCGGCCGGTTAATTCATCTTCCGTTAACCCCATCCGCCGCTCCGGCGGGTGGGGTTTTTACGTTGCTCAAATATCATTCAGTTTTTCTATAGCTGGGCAGCTATACCGAGGCCAACCAAACACCGCGATTGACGTGCGCCTTTACAGGACCATTCAAATTCGCTGAAAAATCGCTGGGCATAAAACGCAAAATACTTTCCCAAAGCAATGTGAACTAGGTGACACGTGCGGTACGTTGTGTTCAACCTGATTCACGTCGTGTTTACCAAAACGGTGTCGTGTGCAGGGGCCGCCGGAATCTACCGGCACCATTGCCCGCCTTGGGCAACCGTCGCAAAGCACACTGCGAACGGACGACCTACGAAAGGAACTGACCATGAGCAAACGCCTCCGCGTCGCGGCTCTCGCCGGCCTCTCCTCCATCTCCCTCGTCCTCGCCTCCTGCTCCTCGGACGGAAACTCCGAGGGAACTGCCGCAGGTGGCGGCCAGGACACCGCAAACACCCAGGCTGACAAGTCCGGCGACAACGGCGAGAAGCTCGAAGTCAACGCCGCGGGCGACTACAACCCGCTCGAGCGCGACCAGATCCAGGACGGCGGCGAACTCACGCTCGCGATCACCGAGATCGCCGAGCAGCAGAATATGTTCCACGCGAACATGAACCTGTACACCCTTTCGCTGTGGACGAAGTACAACCCGGTGTTTTCGCTTTTCGACGGTGACGGCACCTATCACCCGAACCCGGCGTACCTCACCGACGTCAAGGATGAGACCGTCGACGGCAAGACCGTGGTCACCTACACCATCAACCCGGAAGCCAACTACAACGACGGCACCCCGATCGACTGGACTGCCTACGAGAACACCTGGAAGTTCAACAACGGTACCAACCCGGACGTCCAAGTTAACTCCACCGACGGCTACGAGCTGATCGAGTCCGTGGAGCGCGGCGAGGACGACAAGCAGGCCGTAGTCACCTTCAAGCAGGCATACCCGTGGTGGGAAGGCCTCTTCGGCTCCTTGGTTCCGCCGCAGGTCAAGGACGCTGACACCTTCATGAACGCCTACCTCAAGCAGGTCCACCCCGAGTGGGGCGCAGGTCCGTTCAAGGTGGAAAACGTCGACTTTGAAGGCGGCACCGCGTCCTTCGTGCCCAACGAGAATTGGTGGGGCGAGAAGCCGAAGCTGGACAAGATCAGCTACCGCCAGATGGAGGATCAGGCGTCCCTGAACGCGTTCCGTGCAGGTGAGCTCGACGCCACCGGCGTTGGCACCCGCGACCGCTTGGCCACCGCGAAGGAAATGGGCGACGCGGTGGAGATCCGCACCGCGCTGCGCCCGTCCACCTTCCTCATGACCATCAACTCCACCGCCCCGGGCCTGGAGGACATCAAGGTGCGCGAGGCGATCATGCGCGGTGTGGACCGCGAGCAGCTCGCCGCCATCCGCTTCCAGGGCCTGGGTTACGAGGAGGACCTGCCGGGCTCGTTCAACCTCTTCCAGACCCAGGACGGCTACGAGGACAACTTCGGCGAAGTAGTCCAGTACGACCCGGAGAAGGCCAAGGAGCTGCTGAAGGAGGCCGGCTACGACGAGGCGAACCCGCTGTCCATCCGCTACGTCACCCTCGGCGACTCCCCGATGGTGCAGGCCACCACCTCCGCCATCCAGGCGATGCTGCGCAACATCGGCATCGACGTCCAGGTGGAGGAGCGCCCGAGATCCGACTTCTCCAAGGTCACCGCTGAGCGCGACTTCGACCTGTTCATGTCCGGCTTCAACTCTTCCGACCCGTTCGGCGTGGCGTACTTCGGCCAGATCTACGCCTCCGACTCCGAGCTGAACAAGTCCGCCACCGGCACCCCGGAGATGGACAAGAAGATCGAGGAACTGCAGCAGATCGCGGACGCGGACGAGCAGATCAAGCGCGCCAACGAGCTGGAGAAGGAAGCCCTGCAGCAGTACGGCATCATGCCGTACGCCAACGGCCCCGAGATCGTGGCCGTGAAGAAGGGCCTGGCCAACTACGGCGCCAACTCCTTTGCGGTCCTGCCGATCGAGAACGTGGGTTGGGCGAAGTAACTCCCCCCACCTTCAACCTGGTGAAACACCCGCGATGAGTGTGAGCCCGCCCAGCGTGAGCGCTGGGCGGGCTTCCGCACTTGCATCGCCGAATAACCTCCTGCACACCCGCTGACACCGGAACTGAGAGCGCACATGTTTCGATACCTGCTCAGGAAGACGCTGAGTTGGGGCCTGATCGTTTTCTTGGCCACCAACCTGACCTACTTCCTCGCCAGCTTTTTCCTCGACCCGCGAGCCAACTACTTCGGCCGCCGCCCACCTTTGCCCGAAGACCAGATCGACGCTCTGCTCGAGCCGTTGAACCTGAGCCCCAACACCCCGCTCCTTGAGCGCTGGTGGACCTGGCTCACCGGCATCCTCACACGCTGGGACTGGGGCAAATCCCCGCTCGGCGACTCGGTCAACGAGCAGGTCTCTTACCGCATCTGGGTCTCCGCCCAGCTGACGCTGTTCGCGACCCTGCTGTCCATCATCATCGGTGTCGCGCTCGGCGTATACACCGCATCGCGCCAGTACAAGCGGGCGGACCGCATGTGGCAGGGCATCTCGATCATCACCATGAACATCCACGTGGTTGTGGCGTCGATCGCCGTGGTGTGGTTCGGCCTCAAGGTCAACGAGTGGACCGGCAAGCGCATCTTCTACGTCACCGGCGCCTCCTCCCCCGGTGTTGAAGGCTTCGGCGCGAAGATGGTGGACTACGCCCAACACCTGGTGCTTCCCACCCTGTCACTGTTGATCATCTCGTACGCCGGCTACCACTTCATGCAGCGCACACTACTTCTGGATAACCTGAACGCGGACTACGTGCGCACCGCTCGCGCGAAGGGGTTGACCAAGGCGAAGGCGGTGCGTCGTCACGCATTGCGCACCTCGCTGATCCCGGTGGCCACCTCCGTGGCGTTCTCCGTGCCCGGCATCTTCACCGGCGCCGTGATGACGGAGCGCATCTTCGCCTGGCAGGGCATGGGCCAGTACTTCATCCAAACCATTGCGCGTAACGACGTCCACGGGGTCGTCGTCGTGGCCGCGTTCGGCGCCGCCATGACGGCCGTCTCCGCCATCCTGGCGGACCTCATCGTCGTCGCCCTCGACCCGCGCGTGCGCGTGAGCTAAGGAGCACCGAAATGGCACCGAACACCTCCCGCGGCGTATCCCGCAAACTGAAAGACCCCCGCGCGCACAGCTCCACCAGCCTGGGCATGCACGCGAACATGCCGCTGAACGACCTCACCGCCATCTCCGAGACCGGCCGCCAGGCTGATGGTGTGCGAAGCGAGGAGCGCGACACTCCCCCACCCATCCCGAAGCAGGGCAACAGCATCGACGACCAGCGGACGATGCGCGCGACGCGGAAGTCGAAAATCTACTTCCGCCGCTTCATGCGCAACAAGGCTGCGGTCCTCGGCCTAATCATTTTCTTCCTGCTGGTCTTGCTCGCTGTCTTCGGCAAGTTCCTCACCCCGTGGAACTACCAGGACCCGGACTTTTTGAACCTGTCCGTGCCGCCGTCGTCAGAGCACTGGTTCGGCACGACGGATTCCGGCAACGACCTCTTCGCCCAAGTCGTCCACGGCCTGGGCCGCTCGCTGACGATCGCGGTGCCGGCGTCGATCGCCACCACCATCATCTCCGCGCTCATCGGCGCGGGCGCGGCGCTCTACGGCGGCAGCGTGGAAAAGGTTGTCCTGGCCGTCATCCACTTCCTTCTGGCAGTGCCGACCTTCCTCATCATCGCCCTGCTGGTCTCCGGCTCCGGCGGCGACTGGAAGGTGCTCACCGTCGTTCTCATCGCTTTCGGCTGGATGTACTCGGCGCGTGTGATCTGGTCGCTGTCGCTGTCCATCCGCGAAAACGACTACGTGCGCGCCGCGAAGTTCATGGGTGTCTCCCGCCCGAAGACGATCATGCGCCACATCATCCCGAACGTCGCCTCGCTGCTGATCATCCAGCTGATGCTGGGCATCGTCTCCACCATCATGTCGGAGACCGCGCTGTCCTTCCTCGGCCTGGGCGTGAAGCTTCCCGACGTGTCCCTGGGCACGCTGCTGCAAACGGGCACGTCGACGCTGATCACCGCCCCGTGGCAGTTCTACTTCCCGGCGCTGATCCTGACCCTGCTCACCGTGTCCATGGCGTTTATCGCAGACGGCCTGCGTGACGCGCTTGACCCGAACTCGAACTCCGGAGGTTCCGCAGCATGACAACCAGCATCCACAACCCCGGCGGCGCAGGCTTCGGCGGCGCGGCCCCGGCGCCTACTGGCGACCCGGTGCTGTCCGTGCGCGACCTCCACGTCTCCTTCCCCTCGGAGGCGGGCGTGGTCCGGGCGGTGCGCGGCGTGGACTTCGACCTCTACCCCGGCCGCACCCTCGGCATCGTGGGCGAGTCCGGCTCCGGCAAGTCCGTTACCTCACTCGCGGTGATGGGGCTACTCCCCGAGTACGCCAACGTCACCGGCTCCGTGAAGTTCGCCGGCGACGAGCTGCTGGGCAAATCCGATAGCGCGATGTCCAAGATCCGCGGCAACGGCATCGGCATGATCTTCCAGGACCCGCTGTCCGCGCTGACCCCGGTCTACGACATCGGCACCCAGCTGGTGGAGGCCATCCAGGCGCACAACAGCATCCCCAAGTCCAAGGCGATGGACCGCGCCGCGGAGCTGCTGGATCTGGTGGGCATCCCGGAGCCGAAGAAGCGCTTGCGCTCCTTCCCTCACGAGTTTTCCGGCGGCATGCGCCAGCGCGTCGTCATCGCGATTGCGATCGCGAACAACCCGAAGGTGCTCATCGCCGACGAGCCCACCACCGCGCTCGACGTGACCATCCAGGCGCAGATCCTCGAGGTGATCAAGAAGGCGCAGCGCGAAACCGGCGCCGCCTGCATCATGATCACCCACGACATGGGTGTCGTCGCCGGCACCGCGGACGACGTGCTAGTGATGTACGGCGGCCGCCCGGTGGAGCGCGCCGAGGTGCACGAGCTGTTTGGCAACCCGAAAATGCCGTACTCCGTGGGCCTGTTGGGCTCCACCCCGCGCGTGGACCAGCCGTCCACCGAGCCGCTGACGTACATCGACGGCAACCCGCCAATGCTTATCGACGTCGCGGACCGCTGCCAGTTCGCCCCCCGCTGCCCCATCGCAGTCGACGAGTGCCTGGCCAAGGAGCCTGCGTTGGTCCCGGACAAGGGCGACGACGATGAGCACCTGGTCGCCTGCATCCGCCGCGATGAGATCGTGGAGGGCAAAATCGACGGCAAGCCGCTCTTCCCCGCTCCGAAACTGCCGGAGAACAAGTACGCGGGCATACCTCGCGAGGACCGCGAAATCACGCTCGAGGTAGAGAACCTCTACCGCGCCTTCCCGCTGACAAAAGGCGCGTTGGTCAAGCGCCGCATCGGCACCGTGGAGGCCGTGAAGAACATCTCCTTCGACGTGCGCGCCGGCGAGTGCATGGCCATCGTGGGCGAGTCGGGCTCGGGCAAGACCACCACGCTGCTGGAGATCATGAACCTCGAGCCGGAGGCGGAATCCCGCATTGTCATCTGCGGCCAGGACGCGGTGAAGATGAACTCCGCGCAGCGCCGCGAGGCACGCAAAAACATCCAGATGGTCTTCCAGGACCCGATGAGCTCGCTCAACCCGCGCATGACGGTGAAAGAGATCATCCAGGAGCCGCTGGACGCCCTTGGCTACGAGGGCGACAAGGACGCCCGCATCTCCGAACTGATGCGCACGGTGGGCCTGGACGCGCAGCAGATCGACCGCTTCCCCGGCCACTTCTCCGGCGGTCAGCGCCAGCGCATCGGCCTGGCCCGCGCGTTGGCGACCAACCCGTCGGTGATCGTGTTGGACGAGCCGGTCTCCGCCCTCGACGTGTCCATCCAAGCCGGCGTGATCAACCTGCTGGATTCGCTCAAACGCAAGCTGGGCCTGTCCTACCTGTTTGTCGCCCACGACCTATCGGTGGTGCGTCACCTATCGGACCGCGTGGCGGTGATGTACAAGGGCGACTTTGTGGAGTTCGGCGACACCGACGACGTCTTCGACAACCCGCAGCACCCTTACACCAAGGCGTTGCTGTCGGCGATTCCGATCCCCGATCCCGACGCGGAGCGTGCACGCGAGCGCACGGTGTACAAGCCGGATGAGGTCACACCCTCCTAACCTCCACGTCCACGGGGATTGCGGGCAGGAGCCTTTCCTGCTCGGCCCACATGTCCCACCAGGGCGCGTAGCCCGGGTCCCGCTTCAGGGCCCGGGCTTTTCGCATCTCGGTGTCCGCGACAACTCGCAGCGTGTCTACGTCCCCGCGCGCTTTCGCCTTGCTTATCGACGCCTCCGTCACCGCCCCCACCCCCTCCACCACGAGATCCGCGCCGGGCACCAACGGCACCCATTCCGCACGTGTATTCTGCTCCCAGTCCCAGCGCCAGTACCCGGGCGTCGCCGGGTCGAGGACGTCGTCGGCGACCATCCGGGCGCCCTCGGCGAGCCCGCCCCAGCCGGGGTAGAAATCGTCCAAGTGCACCACCCGGATGCCGAGGGCGGCTCCGATTTGGTTGGCGAGGGTGGTTTTGCCGGAGCCCGAGGGACCGTCGATAAGCAGGGTGTACGTCATCGCACCGCCCACACCGGGCGCAGGTAGCCGGTCGCCCACGCGAGCGCGAGCGCGGCGAGCGCGACGGCGAGGCAGACGGCCATGACTACCCAGTCGCGGGAGTGCAGCTTGGATTCGCGCGCCCAGGAGCGCTTGTTCGGCCCGCCGAAGCCGCGCGCTTCCATGGCGGTGGCGAGCTTGCCGGCGCGGCGCAGCGACATCACCAGCAGGCCGAACGACAGCGAGAACCAGTACTTGATTTTCCCCTGGTCAGCGATTCCGCGGGCGCGGCGGGAGCGGCGCATGGCGTCGAGGTCGTCGCGAAGCAAGGTGAGCATGCGAAGCGCTGCGACGGTGCCGATGACGAAGCGTTCGGGCAGGTGCAGCACCTGCGCGAGCCCGTCGCCGAGGTCGGTGGGGTCCACGTCCGCGGACAGCAGCACCACCGGCAGCGCGATCGCGAGCACGCGCAAGATCACCGCCCACGCCAGCGAGACCGACAGCTCGGTGACGTGCACAAGTCCCCACTCGAGGTAGGTGTCCCCGCCCGCCTGGCCGTAGAGCGCCATGGGGATGCCCGCCAGCGGCGCGATGAGCAGGATCGGCAGCGCACGTTTGAAGAAGCGGCCGTAGCCCAGCCCGCACACGGGCACCATGAGCAGCGTGAACGCGAGCACGAAGGTGGCGGAGACCCAGTCGATGGTGAACATCAGCGGCGTGGTCAGAAGCACCAGGCCGAGGATGCGGGTGACGGGGTTGATGTCGCGCAGCAGGTTCATCGGTCGCCTCCGGCGACGATCTCTACGACGTGGTCGCCCAGCGAGGCGATGAACGCCTCGTCGTGGGTGATGGACATGACGGTCACGCCCTGCTCCGTCAGCTCGCGGATCAGGCCGACGAGTTCGACAAATGTGCGGTCGTCCTGGCCGAACGTGGGCTCGTCCAGGATGAGCAGCTGCGGGGCGTTGACCAGCGCGGTGGCCACCGACAGGCGCCGCTTCTCGCCGCCGGAGAGGGTGAACGGGTTCGCGTTCACCAGATGCTCGAGGCGCAGGCGGTGCAGTAGGTCGTCGATACGCTCCTGGGGCGCGCCGGACAGCGCCATCTCCTCGCGCACGGTGGCGGTGACGAACTGGTGCTCCGGCTCTTGAAACACATACCCGATGCGACTGGCCAGATCCTTCGAAGACCACTTGATAGACGGGGAGGTCAGTCCCTGCCGGATAGTCTCCGAGTACTCGACCTCGCCCTTTTCCGGCGGGGTCAGGCCCGCCAACACCTGCACCAGCGTGGTCTTGCCGGAGCCGTTCTCGCCGGTAATCACGGTGGAATACCCCTCCGGCGCGTGCATGGTGCGCGGCGGGCCGAAACGCGTGAGCACCTCATGCGTTGCGACGGCCGCAGGTACTCCCCGTGGCACCTTCTTCGCCGGCGGCAGGACCGGGGCGTCCGGCAGCTCGTCCGCGCCGATGCGGGAAAGACCCGTCTGGTCTAGGCGGTAGTAGGTCTGAACCACGTGCGCCCAGTGCTTCGGCCGGTGCTCCACCACGATCAATGTGGCGCCGGTGCGCTGGCAGACACGGTCCACCGCAGCGATGACCTCGTCGCGCCCGCGCGGGTCCAGGTTGGCGGTGGGCTCGTCCAGGATGAGGATGTCCGCCCCCATCGCGATCACGCCCGCCAAAGCCAGGCGCTGCTTCTGCCCGCCGGATAAGTGCGCGGTGCGATGGTCCAGGGGGATGTCGAGGCCCACGGCGTCGAGGGCGCGCTCCACACGCGGCCAGATTTCCTCGCGGGGTACGCCGAGGTTCTCGGCGCCAAAGGCGACGTCGTCGCCCACCCGCGACAGGATCGTCTGCGCCTCCGGGTCCTGCAGCACCATGCCGACAGTCCCGTCCACGTGTAATGTGCCGGCGCGGCTGCCGTCCTCGGAGTCGTCGATAAGCTTGGCTATCACCGCAAGCAGTGTGGACTTTCCCGAGCCCGAATCGCCGGTAATGAGCACACGCTCCCCGCGCGCGACGTCGAGATCGACGTTGGTAAACGCGGGCTGCGGGCGCGTGGCGTGCTGGTAGGAAAGCCCCCTCGCCGAGATGGCCAGCGACATTTACGCGGCTGTGTCGAAGCGCTCGCGGCCGGCGCCGAAGCGGTCCAGCGCGCCGGTCTGCGCCAGCGCCTTGACCAGGTAGTAGGCCACCACACCAGCGAGGACCGCGCCGGAGATGATCAGGCAGGTCAGGTAAATCAGGTTGAACTGCAGGCTCATGGCCAGGTTGGGCTCGGTGAACAGCTCCAGGATGAACGCGCCGATACCTGCGCCGATGCCGGCCAGCGCCGCCACGGACAGGTTGAAGCGGCGGTAGGCGAAGATGAGGAAGACCAGCTCCGCACCCAGGCCCTGCGCGAGGCCGGAGTACAGCGTCTCCGGGCCCCACTGGCTGCCCAGCACCGCAGAGACGGAGGCGGCGACAACTTCGACGAACAGTGCGGCGCCCGGCTTGCGGATGATCAAGCCGCCGAGCACGCCGCCGATGAGCCAGATGCCCACGGCCAAACCACCCAGGCCCGGGGTCAGGGTGTCCAGGGCCTTGAAGCCGGCATAGCCGATGCTGTTCCATACCCAGAACAGCAGGCCGCAGGCCACGCCGAGGACGGCGGCGGTGACAATGTCCACCACGCGCCAGGAGTAGTTCTTCGGCGCGGCAGAGTTTGCAGGCGCAGTCATGTGCGAATCTTCCTTCCTATCGCCGGCATTACCCGGATCAGGTGCAACGGTTCACCGAATCGTTTCGGTATCTCAGCCACCGCATCGTTCTGCGACAGCACCCGTGTGTAGAGCAGTTTCGCCCGATGATGCTACCTCATCGGGCAATCGCTCCGTATGCTGGTCTGGTCTATGCCCCCGACTCCCCAAGGAGAACCCCCACATGGCCGGTGGCCTACTCGCCCTGCTCGACGACGTCGCCTTGATCGCGCGCCAAGCCGCCGCGAGCATCGATGACGTCGCGGGCATGACCGCAAAGACATCTTCCAAGGCCGCCGGCGTGGTCATCGACGATGCTGCGGTCGCCCCGCAGTACGTCGAAGGGGTCACACCGGCGCGCGAGCTGCCGATGATCTGGCGCATCACCAAGGGGTCGCTGCGCAACAAGCTGGTCTTCATTTTGCCGGTCGCGCTGCTGCTCAACGCGTTCGCGCCGTGGGCGCTGACCCCGATTCTCATGCTCGGTGGCACCTACCTCGCGTTCGAGGGTGCGGAAAAGATCGCGCACAAGCTGTCCTCCAACGACGACGAGGAAGCCGAGAAAGCGGCCAACAAGTCCGACCAGGACGAAGACGCGCTGGTCAACAGCGCTATCCGCACGGACCTGATCTTGTCCACGGAGATCATGTTCATCTCCCTCGATGAGGTCAAGGACCAGTCGGTGTGGATGGAAGCCGCCGTGCTGATCGCGGTGGCGATCTTCATCACCATCGCCGTCTACGGTGCCGTGGCGCTTTTGGTCAAGATCGACGACATCGGCCACGGCATGATCAAGCGCGGCAACGCCCCGAAGACCGGCCGTGCGCTGGTCAAGGGCATGCCGTACGTGCTCAACGCCATCGGCATCATCGGCACCGTGGCAATGCTGTGGGTGGGCGGCCACCTGCTCATCCGTGGCTTCGACGAGGTCTTCGGCTGGCACTGGCAGCACGACGTCATCGCCATGGGCCAGGAGGCCGTCGGCGGCGGCGCGCTGGGCTGGCTGGTGGAGACCGGCGTTTCCCTGGTGGCGGGCCTTGTCGTCGGTTTCATTGTGCTGGGCGTGGTGCAGCTGGTGAAGAAACTGCACTAGCGCCTGCCTACAATTTCCTCCATGGCAGCCAAGCAGTACTCTCTCGCCCCGTCCACGTGGGGTGCCGGCGTGGAAGTCCCGGTGGACCACGTCTCGCAGGCCGCCCTCTTCTCCGATTTCGCGGGCCACAAGGGCACCACGTACGTCGACGTTGTGTTGGAGGCGAACCCGCTGAACCGCTCGTGGCGGGTGCGCCGTCGCAGCGGCGGCGAGCTGCCTGGTCCCGTGCTCGGCGAGGTCGCGCCCGAGTGGCGCGCCCACTTCGACGAGGTGGAGCGCGTGCACTCGTCGTTTCTGCAGCCTGCGACGGTGGCCGCGGTCAGCCTGAACAAGGACACAGGGCGTTTCGACGTGCACGTGGTACTGCCGGAGCCGCAGCTCGTGGTGCCCCGCAACAACGCGCCTGAGGAAGCCGCGGTGCTGCTGCCGGGAGACATGCTGGTCATCGACACTTCCGTCGGCGAGTTCTCAGCCGATGAGCTTGCGGCCCGCTCCCCCGGCCAGTGGTTCGTGGGGCTTTTGCCTATCGACGGCACCGCGCTGGCCACCCTCGACGGCCGCGTCCTCGGCGCTATTGCCGGGCCCGACGGTGAGGCCGTGCTGGAGTGGCTGGCGGGCTTCCCCAACGGCGGGCTGTGGGCGCGCGCGGTTGTCCTGGGCGGCATGGCGGCCCTCGACGCCGCCGCCCCGGACGAGGGCACGGAGAACATCCCCGCCTTAAGTGCCGCGCCGCAGCGCCGTCCGGAACCGTGGCAGCTCATCGAATTTCCCGGAGGCGGCTGGGCCGTCACCGTGGAGCGCGACTTCGCTACCGACCCGGCCGATGCGGTCAAGCCGAAGCACACCGCCCGCTACGTCTCCCTCGGCGGCGGGGCGCGCCCCGAGGACATTGCCGCGCCGACGGAGATGTTCGGCCGCGTGGACGAGCCTGGCGAAACCGAGGCACCGAAACGACCGGAACCGACCGCAGTGGCGGCGCAAAACACCCGGGACGGCTACCTCACCGAGGTGGAAAAAGTCCAGCTCAGGAGGAAAAATAGGAAACGTCGGCGGGGCGGACGCCACCGTCGATAAGCGAAAGCCCCTAGGCTCGTGGGTGGAATACTTCCAACAACCGAGGAGGCATGATGGCCGACAAGGGCCCGAACCCGTTTGTGGTGGACATTGAGAAGGCGACGCTGGACAACGAGGCGTTCCGCGACACGCTGTGGACCGGCAAGAACCTGCAGCTGACCGTGATGACCATCCCGGTCGGCGGCGAAATCGGCGCCGAGATCCACGACGACCATGACCAGTTCCTCCGCCTCGAGGAAGGCGAACTGCGCGCACAGATCGGCCCGTCCGAGGACGATCTCGAAATCGACGAAGTGATCCAGGCCGACTGGGCCGCATTCGTGCCGGCCGGCAAGTGGCACAACTTTGTCAACGAATCCGACGCGCCGGCGAAGCTGTACTCCATCTACGCCCCGCCGGAGCACGCCCCCGGCACCCGCCACGAAACCAAGGCGGACGCGGATAACGACCCGCAGGAAACCGACGCTGTGTAAATGACGGCGCGGTCTAAAGGCCCGGAAACGGAAAGGTTCGTTTCCGGGCTTTTTCAAACGCCAACTCGAGGGCGTATCCGGTGCTAGAGTGCTCTCTGGTTCTGAAATGTCTAACCAACATCTGTAGAAAAGGCGAGCCTCATGCGCACCCAGACAACCCCGAAGATCCTTCTCAGCGCCGGTGTGGCTAGCGCCCTCGCACTGACGGCCGTTACCGCGCCCCCGGCGCATGCGGATTCGAGCCTGTCCAGCCTGTCTTCTTCCACCGGCACCCCCGCGAAGAAGAAACGCGAGAAGAAGCCGTGGGTGCCCGTGGAGCCGCCGACGAAGACCGCGTCGAAGCCGCTGAAGCTGCCCAACGGCACCACCATCCAAATCATGGACGACGTGCTGGGTAAATACTCCGCCCACACCGGGTTCCGCACCGGCGACTTGGGTGCCATGGCGCCGATGGGCAACGGCGAGTTCGCCATGATCTTCGGCGACTCCTTCCGCGGGAATTTCGGCCAAGGCTGGATGAGCCCGGTCGGTGTGGTGGCCACCATGGACGAGGACGGCTTTATCAAGATCCTGCGCCCCATCGACAACACCTCCGAGGTCAGCGACATGATCTCGTACCACCGCGTCAACGAGAACACCCTGATTCCGTCCGACGTGATCAACATCGACGGAACGCTGTACCTGCACGGCACCTTCCATGCCCCCTTCGGCACCGTGGTCTCCTCCAACGTGTGGAAGTCCGACGACGGCGGAAAAACCTGGAAAGAAATCAGCTCCGTCCGCGGCAACCACATGGGTGGCGTGACGCAGCTGATTAGCTGGGACAAGGGCCCGGACGGCTACATCTACGCCACCACCACCAAGTTCGGCCGCGATTCGGCGGTGTATCTGTTCCGCTTCAAGCCGGAAAACATTGACAACCCGGGCAACTGGGAGGGCTACAGCGCCTCAATCGACGATTGGACCGATCGCGCCGAACCGATCCTGGAGGACAACGTGAAGGCCGGCGAGATGTGCCTGCGCTACATCGACGGCCACTGGGTTCTGGTCATGTTCAACGAGTCCACGCTGAGCGTCGAGGTGCGCATCTCCGAGACGTTGGAACGCGACTGGGACGATGTCCGGGTGGCCAAGATCGCACGGAACGGGTCCTGGGACAACGAGCAGACCCCGCTGAACTGGTCGCAGCCCTACGGCGGCTACATCGTGCCGGGCTCGCACCTGGACGACATGGACATTGTCGTCTCTCAGTGGAACACCACCGACAACAGCCGCTACACCGCCACCCAATTCAACGTGAAGGGGCTGGACAAGGTGTACGGCATCGATGCGGACGAGGTGCGCGAGGAGCCCGAGGTCACGGTGGTCAAGCAGGGGTCGGAGTCAACCACCGACATGGAGGCTGAGGACAACCTGGTCAACGACAAGCCCGAGCTGTTCTTGTCCTCGGAGGACAGCGACGCGCTGGGCACCCTGCGCACCGTCGGCATCATTCTGGGCGTGCTGGCGGCCGTCGGTGCCATCGGTGCGGTGACGCTGCCGATGTACAGGGACATGCTGCCGGAGCCGATCCAGCAGATGCTGCCGTTTTAGGCCCGGTATCATCTCCCCGGTGCGTCAAACCTCAACTCGTTCACCGTGGCCGGCCCTGTGGTCGATGATGCTCGGGTTTTTCATGATCCTGGTGGATTCCACCATTGTTTCGGTGGCGATCCCCGCAATTTCGGAGGGCCTCGACGCCTCCTATAATGAGGTCATCTGGGTCAACTCCGCGTACCTTTTGGCGTACGCGGTGCCGCTGTTGATCACTGGCCGCCTCGGCGACCGTTTCGGCCCCCGAACCATCTACTTGGCCGGACTGGCGCTGTTCACGGCGTCGTCGCTGGCGTGCGGGCTGGCGTCCACCTCGGCTGCGCTGATCGCCGCCCGCGCGTTCCAGGGCCTTGGTGGTGCGATGGTCACGCCGCAAACCATGTCGATGATGATACGCACGTTCTCTCCGAAAGAGCGCGGCGGCGCGATGGGCGTGTGGGGCGCCACTGCGGGCCTCGCCACTGTGACGGGCCCGCTGTTGGGCGGTGTGCTTGTCGACGCCTCCGGTTGGCCCTGGATCTTCTTCGTCAACGTGCCTATCGGTCTGCTCGGCCTGGTGTTGGCGTGGATCTACGTCCCGCGGCTGGAGAAGACGAACCGGCACTTCGACTGGGTAGGTGTTGCATTGAGCACGGTGAGCATGTTCTGCCTTGTCTTCGGCATCCAGGAGGCGGAGAACTTCAACTGGGACTGGCGCGTGTGGGCGCTGGTGCTCGCAGGCGCGGCGACGATGGCGCTGTTTTTCCGCTGGCAGTCGCGGCAGGGCGGCAGCGCGCTGGTGCCGTTGGCACTGTTCAACGACCGTAACTTCTCCCTGGCCGGTGCCACCATCTCCACTGTCGGATTCGCTGTTTCCACCTACATCATTCCGTGGATGATCTACGTGCAGACGGTGCAGGGCTTCACCCCCACCCAGGCGGCGCTGCTGGTGCTGCCGTCGGGTGTGGTCTCCGGACTGCTGTCGCCCTGGATTGGCAAACTCACCAACACGCACGACCCGAAGCCCTTCGCGATCACCGGCCTGTCCCTGGCGGCGGTGTCCATGGGTATCTCCGCGCTGATCACCACCCCGGCGGTGGATCCCCGCTGGATGTACGCGGTCGCCGTGGTCTACGGCGTGGCCAACTCGTTGATATGGGGCCCGCTTTCCATGATCGCCACCCGCAACCTGGACCCGCGCCTGGCCGGCGCCGGCTCGAGCGTGTACAACACCACCCGCCAGATCGGCGCGGTGATCGGCTCGGCGGCGATCGCGGCCATGATGTCGTCGCAGCTCGCCGCAAAGCTTGGCAATGGGGCGGGCGCGGGTGATTTCGCCGCCACCGGTCAAGCCACAGGCCCGCTCCCAGAGGCGCTGCATGAGCCGTTCGCGCTGGCGATGGGCAACTCAATCTGGCTGCCATGCGCCGTCATCGCGGCCGGCGCTGTCGCCGCCTGCTTCTTCGCGCGGACGAAATCCTGGAACGACTAACTACACGCCGCCGGGCAGCGGGATGCGTTCCCAATCCCCCAACTCATCGCGGCGGTAGATCAACTTGTCGGCGTGCTCCCGGTTGCCCCAGAGCTGGAAGAACTCGAAGTGCTCCGGCTCGATACACCACATGTTGAGCCTCTCGCCGTCGAACTTCCTATGCGCGGTGCCCTTCACGCGCACGGAGCGGCGCAGCGGCTGCCACCAGAAGTTCAGCGCCGCGCCCCCGGACACCTCCAGCTGCTTCACGGTGGCGGTTCGCTTCCCAGTGCCGAAGTGGAACCCGTCGGAATTCAGGTGGAGTAGATCGACGATGCGCACCTCGGGAAGCCCGCGCTCGTCCACGGTGGCGAGGGAGACGGCGGAGACGTCGCGAAGCCCTGCGTCCACGGCGTACTCGAACCACTCGGCGAACAACACGTTGGGGTCGCGAGGCAGCGAGGCGAAGTCGACCTCGATCCGCGAGGTCTGCGTCTTCTCCAACCCCGCGACATAGTCCTGCGACAGGTAAATCATGGAGCAAGCGTATCAACGAAACGCCCCGCAATCATCAAAATCACATGCGATACCAGCCACACAACAGGTATGTATGGTCCCATGGCAGAGCGCACCCGCAAGCCCCGAGCTCGGAAGAAGCGCATCGAGGGCACCTACCCCATCGACACCGGCACGGCCAGCATCCTCGCGGACCCGGACCGTGACGGCGCGCACGTGTTGGAGGTCAACCGGGTGCCTTCGTCGTACGTCGTGCCCGGCGCGCCAGAGGTGCTGGAGTACGACTACATGCGGTGGATCGCGGACTTCATCGAGGCCGCTGACCTGCCGCGTCCGTTTACCGCGGTGCACCTGGGCGCGGCCGGCTGCGCGCTACCGAGCTACGTGCAGCACCGGTGGGACAGCCGCAACATCGCCGTCGAGCTGGACCGTGGGTTGGCCCGTCTGGTGCGAGACGCGTTCGACCCGCCGGTAGAGATCGCTGTCGCAGAAGCGCGTGCGTTCACCCACGCGCTCGCACCTGGATCGGTGGACGTGATCGTGCGCGACGTCTTCGCCGGTCCCGACACTCCCCGACCGCTGACCACGGTGGAGTTCTACCGGGCGGCGTACCGCGCGCTATCACCGGGCGGGTTATTCGTGGTCAACGTCGGCGATGTGGCCGGCCTGCCCCGCGCCCGTGCCACTGTCGCCGGGCTGCAAGAGGTCTTTGCCAACACCGCCGCGACGTTTACGGGCCGCGGCTACGGCAACGTCGTCGTTGCCGCGTCCGATGCGCCGCTCGCTGGAGACCAATTGCCTCTCGATGGTGCTTCGCCCCTGCACGACTAACCCTCTAGAACTCGAACTCAGCGCCCAAACTGGGCTGGTAGAACGCGGCCCGCTGCGCGGTGAGCTCCTTGAAGTGCGGCGAGGTGACCTCCTGTAGCGCGGCGATATAGTCCGGCACGATGCGTTTGGGCAGGCGCAGCCCCATGGTCAGGTGCGGGATCCAGCGCTCGCCGCGGCCCTCCGGGTTCGCGGCGCTGACGGTGCGGGCTGCGCGCTCGAGCTCTTCCGGCGCCTCGAGCAGCCAGGCCACGGTCTGTTTGGACTTGGTGCCGAAGATGGCGAGCCCGGAACGTCGTAAAGCTGCAGGCAACACGGGCGGCAGAAGGTCGCTCGCCGCGGCGATGGCGCGGCGGTGCATGGCGGGCGCGAAGGTGACGGAGATGTGCGGACGCTGGTGCTGCTGCGGGAAGCCGCGCTCGGCGAGCTCGGCGTAGATCGCACGCACGGCCTGCTCTTCGGTCTCGGGCAGGCGCAGCAGTATGTTCTCGGGCGACACCGATTGCTCCTTATACTTCCCAGCGGACCTGGCTGGGGTCCTTGTCCTCGCGCCAACCTCTCCATGATGCCTGGCGCACTTTTTTGTCTACGGTGGCGCCGGCGAGCTGCACCTCGGCGACGAACTTCGGGGTCACCCACCAGGCGTCGCTCGCGTCGGAAGCGGGGATGTCAATGGGCGGGGTCTTGCGCTCGACGCGGCGCAGCTTGCGGCCGATGTCGGCGAGCTGGGAGTTGGAAAAACCGGTGCCCACACGCCCCGCGTAGCGCAGCTCACCGTCCTCGTCGGGCACCGCGACCAGCAGCGATGCGATGCCGCGCTTGCCGGTGCGCACGCCCACGACCACCACTTCCTGGTGCAGGGCGCGCTTGACTTTTAGCCACGCGCGGGAGCGCTCTCCCGGCGCGTATTCGGCGTCGGTGCGCTTGGCCACCACGCCCTCCAGCCCGAGTTCCTCGGCGGCGCGCCATGCGGTGTCGAAGGAGCCGGTGGTTGCGGGTGGGATGACCACGTGCTCGGTTTCGTCGAGACGCTCGAGCAGCTCGCGGCGGGCGTGCCAGGGTGTGCCGGTCAGGTCCCGACTACCCAGGCGCAGCAGGTCGAAGACCATGTAGCGAAGCTGCGCCTCTGCGCCGTGCTGGTCGGCGCGGTGCAGGGCGGAGAAGTCCGGCTTTCCGTTGGCGTCGAGGGCGATGAGTTCGCCGTCGAGGCAGCCGCCGTCGACAAGCAAATGCGCAAGCTCGTCCGTGTGCGGGAACAGGTACGTGTAGTCCTTGCCGCTGCGGCTGCGCAGGCGGACCGTGTCGCCGACGTCCGCGAGGATGCGGTAGCCGTCCCACTTCATCTCGTAGGCGAACTCGGTGCCGTCGTGTTGTTCGAGGGTGATGTCGCCGCGGGTGGCCACGGTGGGCAGCATCGGTGCCAGCGGCGTTGTTTCGGCGGCGGCGCTGGGTTGGCCGCGGGTGAGCTTGAGCAGCCAATTCTTCTCGTCGGTGCGGATGAGTGCGAAGCGGCGCGGGATGCCGCCCAAGCCGCCGCCGTCGCGGCCGTGGAGGATGGCGATGATCTCGTCTTCGCGCCACTTTTCTATCTCGCAGGTGCCGATGTCCCAGATTTTCACCGTGCCCGCGCCGTACTGGCCTTTCGGGATTTCACCTTCGAACTCGGCGTATTCGATCGGGTGGTCCTCGGTCTGCACGGCGAGGCGGTTGATATCGGTTTTAAGCGGCGGGCCCTTCGGCACGGCCCAGGAGACGAGCACCCCGTCGTGCTCCAGGCGGAAGTCCCAGTGCAGGTGGGAGGCGTCGTGCTCGCCGATGACGAAGATCGGCTCGCCGTCGCGCGGGGCTGGGGCGGCGTCGGGCACCGGTTCGCCGGTTTTTGCTTTGTCGCGCATGGAGCGGTACGTGGCCAGCCGGTCCTCCCCCGGCGCGCCGAGGGCCGCAATGGGGTCGAGCCCGTCTTCGACGCGCGCGATGACCTCCTCAAACTCCAGCTGCCACAGCACCGGGTCCGCGATCTCCTCCCAGGTGCGCGGCGCCGCCACCGTGGGACGCTCGCGCCCGCGCAGCGAGTACGGGCTGATGGTGGTCTTCTTTCCGTTGTTCTGGCTCCAGTCAATGAACACTTTTCCTTTGCGCTCGGCCTTCGCCATGGCGGCAGTGACGCGGTCCGGGTGCGCGCGCTGCAGGTGCTGCGCAAGGGTCTTGGCCACCTTGGTCACCGCATCGGCGTCGCTTTGGCCGTCCAGGCTGGCGTAGAGGTGGATGCCTTTGGACCCGGAGGTCACCGGCACACAGGTCAGCCCCATGTCTTCGAGGATCTCGCGGCACTCCAGCGCGATTTTTGCGGTGTCGTGTAATTCGACGCCGGGGCCCGGGTCTAGGTCCAGCACCAGCCGGTCGGGGTTTTCGGGTTTGCCGTCCGCGCCGAAGCGCCACTGCGGGGTGTGCAGCTCTAGTGCCGCGACTTGGGAAAGCCACGCGAGGGTGGCGGAGCCGTCGAGAAGCGGATAGGCGTTGACACTTGTGGTGTGTTGGATGGTGCGGGTTGGCACCCACTCGGGCGCCGAATCCTCGAGGTCTTTGCGGAAGAAGCTTTGCTTATCGACGCCTTCGGGCCACCTCTTCCTGGTCACCGGCCGCCTGTTGGCTTGAGGGATGAGCACCTCGGCGACTGCCTGGTAGTAGCGCATGACATCGGCCTTGGTGGTGCCGGTGGCCGGGTAGAGCACCTTGTCCAAGTTGCTCACGGTGAGCTCGCGGCCGCCGACGCGCACCTTTTGGTCATTGCCCATGGCCCCACTGTAGAGGCGTGCGTAGAGTGAGGCGCATGCGCGCAGTTTGGACCGGTTCCGTCACATTCGGCCTTGTCAACGTCCCCGTCAAGGCGTACGGGGCGACCGAGGACCACGATTTGTCATTCCACCAAGTCCACGACAAAGACGGCGGGCGCATCCGCTACGAGCGGCGCTGCGAGGTCTGCGGCGAAAAGGTGGAGTACAAGCACATCGACAAAGCATTTGAAGAAGACGGCGACACCGTCGTGATCACCGACGAAGACTTCGACTCCCTGCCCGAAGCCGACAACGACGAGATCGAAGTCGTGCAGTTCGTGCCCGCGGACCAGATCGACCCGTTGATGCTTGAGAAGTCCTACTACCTGGCGCCCGAGGGCAAGACACCGAAGTCATATTTGTTACTGCGGCAAACCTTGCTGGATTCGGATCTGATCGCCGTGGTGCGCTTCGCCCTGCGACAAAAGACCAGGTTGGGCGTGCTTCGGGTGGTGAACAAGGTGATCGTGCTGCAGGGGCTGATGTGGGCCGACGAAGTGCGCGAGCTCGACTTCGACGACGAGTTCAAAGGCACGAAATCCCGGGCGAAAATCGGTGAAAAGGAGCTGAAGCTGTCCAAGCAGCTGGTGGAGTCCTACGCCTCCGACTTCACGCCCGAGGAGTTCGAGGACGACTACCAGGCGGAGCTGCGCAAACTCATCGACGCGAAGTTCGAGGAGGGCGAGACCCTGGACACCGAGGCCACGTTCGGCGCTGATGGCGCGGAGGGCTCGGGTGACTCGGATGGCTCGGGTGACGACGATGACAATGTGGTGGACCTGATGGCCGCGCTGAAGGCGTCGTTGGACAAGCGGTCTTCCAGTGGCGGGAAGTCTGGGTCCGGGAAGAAGTCTGGGAAAGAATCCGCAAAGAAGGGCAAGAGCGCTTAAATCCGCGCCCCCGCCTCCCCCCGCAACAGTTGACACTCAGCTTAGGCTTACCTTAGTGTCGCCATGGTTCCTACAACTTAGCTTAGGCTAACGTCACCTAACGAAGGGAAACGTGATGAAACGTTCACACCGGATCGGCACCCTCGCCGTCTCACTCGCCACCGTCTGCGGACTGGTCGCCTGCACGGGCGCCGAGACGGCCCCCACTGCCGGCAACGAAGCCGACACCGAAGTCAGCACAGGGGCGAGCGGCGCCGCTGCCTCAACTCAGACCCGATCCGCTGAGGGCGCAGTGACCGTCACCGACGCCGCCGGCCGCACGCTCCAGTTCGACGAACTGCCGGAGCGCATCGTGCTGGCGGAGGGCCGCGCGGCGTACGCCACTGCCCTGCTGCAGGACAATCCGCTGGACAATGTTGTCGCCTATGGCCAGGACTTGGAAAAGGCGGCCGGGGCGTTCCGCGAGAAGCTCTTCGAGATGCAGCCGGAGGCCAAGGACATGCCGGAGATCGGCATGATCCAGAAGGGCGACGTCACCGTGGAGAACTTGCTGGCGCAGAAGCCGGACGTGGTGATCATGACGCTGGATCAGAAGAAGTCCGTGGAAGAAAGCGGCTTCATCTCCGATTTGGACGCGGCCGGCATCACCTACGCGTTCATCGATTTCCGTCAGAAACCGCTGGAAAACACCACGGTGTCCATCCAGCTGCTGGGCGACCTGCTCGGACAGAGCGAGCGTGCGCAAAAGTACAACGAGTTCTACCAGGCCAAGGTCAAGGAGATCACTGACCGGGCGGCGAAGATCGCTGACAAGCCGGATGTGCTGCTGTGGACGGCCGCGGGGTTCAGCGACTGCTGCGCCGTCGCCGGGGATGTGCACCTGGGCACGCTGATCACCGCCGCCGGCGGGCACAACTTGGGCCCCGAGGTGCTCGGCCCGGAGACGAAGACACTCACCCCGGAGAAGCTGGTCGAGCTCAATCCCGACAAGCTCATCGTCACCGGCGGCGAGTGGGCGCGCGACCCGAACAAGCCGGGCACTTTCCGCCACGTCGAGCTGGGCTACCAGTCCAACCCCGACCTTGTGCTCGAAACGTGCGAGGGCCCGCTGCAGCAGCCGGGCATGGAGCTTCTCGACGCACCAAAGGAAGGCAACTACTTCGCCATCTACCACCAGTTCTACGACAACCCCTTCAACGTGTTCGCCCTCGAGGCGTTTGCGAAGTGGCTGCACCCGGAGGAGTTCGCGGACCTGGACCCGGCGCAGGACTTCAAGGACTTCCACAAGGAGTGGCTGCCGTTCGAGTACAGCGGCGTGTTCTTCGTCGACCCCACACACCCGGAGGCGATGTAGGGCATGACCACGCACGTGCCCGCGAAACCCGCCGTGGCCGAGGACGCCCGCCGGACCGCGATTGACAGCTACCTCAAACGCGGGCGGAAGAAGTCCTTCGCCATTGCCGGCCTGCTGGTCGCGGTAGTGGTGAGCTTCCTGTTCGCCGTTGTGGTCGGCCCAATCGACATCGCCGTGGCCGACGTATTTAACGCGGTGTTCCACCCGGAGCGGGTGGACGAGCAGACCCTGGTGGTGATTCGCACGCTGCGCCTGCCAGCCGCGGTGATGGCGGTACTGTGCGGTGCCGCGCTGGGGCTGGCGGGCGGCCAGATGCAGACAATTTTGGACAACCCGCTGGCGGAGCCGTTCACCCTCGGTATCTCGGCCGCAGCGGCGTTCGGCGCCGCGCTGTCCATCGTGATGGGCTGGTCGCTGGTGGCCAACCCGCAGTTCAACCTCGCCGCCACGGCTGCGCTGGCGGCGCTGATCGCCGTGGCGATTGTTGCGGGCGCTTCCGTGTGGCGCGGCGCCACGGCCGAGTCGATGATCCTGCTCGGCATCGCGCTGTCCTTCTTCTTTCAGGCTTTGCTGTCGCTGCTGCAGTACGGCGCTAACGTTGAGGCGCTACAGCAGATCGTCTTCTGGACTATGGGGTCGATGCAGCGCGCAAACTGGACAGCGAACATCATCCTCGCTGTTGTCCTCGCTGCGGCGATCCCGTTCTGCGTGGCCAACGCGTGGCGCCTGACCGCGCTGCGGCTTGGCGACGACCGCGCCGCAGCCCTCGGCATCGACGTCAAACGCCTGCGCCTTGCCACCCTGCTCGTCGCATCGTTTTTGGCGGCCGCGTCTGTGGCGTTCACCGGCATCATCGGGTTCATCGGGCTCGTCGGGCCCCACGTGGCGCGAATGCTCGTGGGCGAGGACCAAAAGTTTTTCCTCCCCGCCGCGGCCGCCGCGGGCGCGATGCTGCTGAGCTTGGCCTATGCCGTGTCGCTGTCTATCATCCCCGGCCTGGCCATCCCGATCGGCATCATCACCTCGCTGGTCGGCGTGCCGTTTTTCGTGTTCCTCATCTTCACCCGTGCCCGCCGGAAGGGGGCGTAGACCATGACCGTTAGCGCGCAGAACCTCTCCGTTTCCTACGGACGGTCCACCATCGTGCACTCGTTGTCGTTCGACCCGCTCGAGGGCGGGACGGTCGTCGGCCTGATCGGCCCCAATGCCGCCGGCAAGTCGACGCTGGTCAAAGCCATCGCCGGGATTAAAAAGCCGACGGCGGGGTCGGTGACCATCAGTAAGGACGGCACGGAGCTCACCGGCAGGGACCGCGTGGAGGCGATCGGCTACGTGCCGCAGGACCTGTTGAGCAGCGCCACGCTGACCGCGTTCGAATCGGTCATGGTCTCCGCCCGCCGCCGCGGCGTCGACGGGTGGGACCCGCTGGAGCGCACCGCCGACGTCATGCACCGTTTGGGTATCACGCATCTGTCCGACCGGCTGGTCTCGGACATGTCGGGTGGTCAGCGCCAGCTCGTCGCTGTCGCGCAGATGCTGGTGCGCGAGCCGAGCGTCATGCTTCTCGACGAACCCACGTCCGCCCTCGACCTACGCCACCAAGTCGAACTGCTCCAGCTCATCTGCGACGAGGTCCGCGGGACCGACCGGGTGGCGCTGGTGGCCATCCACGACCTGAACCTCGCCGCCCGCTACTGCGACGAGCTGCTCGTGCTCAAGGCCGGCCGCCTCGTCGGCCAAGACACACCCCATGCGGTGCTCACTCCCGACCTGCTCGAAGACGTGTACGGCTTCCGCGCCCGCGTCCTAGACGACGCCGGCGTGCCCGTGGTCTGCCCCGTGTAGGGAGGACAAGTGGGGCGTGGTTAGCCCCACTGCGGGTTGTCCACGTCCACGCCTTCGGCCGCCGCGTGGGCGGTGACCAGCTCCAGCAGGTAGTCCTGCGCGCCGTTGTAGGCTTCGTGGAAGCGGGGGTCATCCACGTACATGCGCGCGAGGATGAGTTGGCGAGCCGGGGTCGCCTCGTACCACTGGGCGATGCTTGCGCGGTGGCGCTCCACCAGGGCTTCGGCTTCCTGCGAGCCGGGCTCGACACCGGCGTCGCGGGCGTTGACCAAGTCCGTGGCGAGCGTGTCCTGTTCTTCCTGGAGGCGTTTGAAGTCACCTTCGCCCATTTGAGCGAGCTTTTCCTGGGACTGCGCCCACTCCGGGGTATCACCCCAGCGCTGCTCAGCCTCCTTCTGGTAGGCAGGCATATCTTCGCCGAGGTATTTCTTCATTGCGTCCATGTCGATGGATCCTTTCGTTGCGTTGTCAATGAGGTGCTGGACAGATGTGAGTTGGGCGTCGAGCGTGCGCCGTCGAGAAGCGAGTGCTTCTTGGTGGTGCTTGAGGGCGCGGGTGAGGGCGGCTCCGGAGGCGTCGAGAAGCTGCGCGATCTGCGCAAGCGGCACGCCGACTCCGCGGTAGAGGGCAATGGCCGCGCCGCGCTCGAGGTCCGCCTCGCTGTAAACGCGGTGGTCGAACCACGTGCGCGCGGGTGCGATGAGGCCGAGCGCCTCCCAGTGGCGCAACGCCTTGGTGGAAACCCCGAGAGCCTCGGCGGCCTCGCCGATCGTGTACTCGATACCATCTGTCATGACTGCGATTGAACAGCTTGCCGCAGGGGCAAGCGCAAGTTGGGAGCGATGATGGACGAAATCCGCGTGGGCGACGCCGAGCGTTCGGACGCGCTGGACCGGCTGGGCACGCTGTTCGCGGACGGCTACCTCGATGTCGGCGAGTTCGAGGAACGCACAGGTCAGGCGGCGGTTGCGCGCACGCGCGGGGAGCTTACGGTGCTTTTCGACGACCTCCCGGCCGAGCCCGCCACATTAGAAAAACGCGAGCCGTCTCAGGTTGAACTGGAGGAAAAACTCGCCGCGAAGCGGAAGCTGGACACTGCGATCTACACCACGTTGATCGGCGGCCTGGCGGTGTACTTCGTGCTCCAGATCGGGCTCGACCTGGACTACGCCTGGGTGGTGTGGCCGGTGATGGGCATACTCGCGGTCGCTTGGTACGCCATCTTCGACATCTCCGACGAGGAAGACAAGGTCCTCGAGGAACTGCTGGAGAAGGAGCGTGCTGATCGCGCCGAGCGGCTGAAACTCGCCGCCGAGCGCCGCAAAGAGCTCGGGAAATAGCCGCGAGTTTCCTGTGCGCGCCGGTTAGAGTGGGCGCATGCGTTTTCGTCGCGCGCTCGCGCTTGTTGTAGTCGGTTCTGTCGGTGTGGTTTCGGGTTGCGCTGGGGGTGGCGAGCCCGAGACCGTGGTGGTCACGTCCACGCAGTGGGTGGATCCGGATTCGGGCGCGGTTGTGGAGTCTGGCGAGGATTCGGCACCAGTCGAGGCATCTGAGGCCGCGCCCGAAGCACCAGCCGAAGAAGATGCACCTGCCGATAGCCCTGCGGAAGACGCGCCGGTAGTCGTCGACTCGAACGGTGACCTGCTCGTCACCGGCAACGTGGAGGCGTGGTCGACCGAACAGGCCCGGAAGGGCCGCCCTGCTCCGGCCAACGAAGACCCGGACAACGTGTACTACGTGCTGGTCTTCGACTCCCCTGCCAACATCACGGCGACTAAGGCCGGAAGCCAGGTGGCGCAGGAAAGTCCCTTCGCCCGCCTCGGGTCTGTGCAGCACTGGGATTTCGGAACCTCAGATCACACCAACGGCTGGGACGAATACGTAGGAAAGCGGGTGCGGCTGCGGGTTCCACCTAGCCACTTCTCGTACTCATCCGACATGAGCCTGCCCTTCGGCAGCCAGCTCATGCTCAACGACAACGCCGAAGTGGGCATTGAAGTGCTAAATTAATCCCCCTTTCGAACGGTTGTTCTATTTTCGAATGGCCGTGTCGGCAGCGTTGTTAGATTGAGTTCATCACTTTCAAACAACCGCACTCCCGGCAGGAAGGAGGAGCCATGACCAGCGAGATCACCCGGTGCGTCGACGAGATTGCTTCAGCACTGCGCACGCTTAGCACGCTGTTCGAGGACCCCTCCGCTCTCGCATTTGAGGACGTCCGGCACGACATGGAGCGCTTGGAGGAACAGTTTAAAAAGAAGGCATCTATCGACGCAGCCTTCGCCTTCATCGCCGACCGGGACGATGCCGGACGTGTCGTCGGAGCCAACTACCCGAACGCCTACCTGCAGCAGTGCCTGGACCTGTCCAAAGGCGAGGCCTACAACCGCCTCGAGCGCGGCCGGCTACTGTACGGCGCGCCACCGGAGCCCACCCCTCCCCCGCCCGAGGACGTGGAGGACCTGTTCGACATGACCGGGGAGGATACCGAGGCCGAAGCCCAGGCCGCCGCGGAGGCTGCCGCCGAGGAGGAACGCGCCCGTCAGAAGAAAGCGCGCGAGAACTCGTCGAAGGTCAGCGCGGAAAAGCAGGACATTATCCGCCGCGAGCTGGACAAGCTGCTCAAGGCCGCGGCCTGCGAGCGAACCCGCATTCATTCTGAGGCCATGGAGGAGGCACTGCACCGCAGCCCCGAGGACCTGCGCCTGTTCGTGCGCAAGGCGGTGAACGCGGCGAACCGGAAGCACGCGCCCCACTCCAACCCGAACGCCGGGTTTGAAAAGAGGAGTGCCACCTTTGGCCGTCGCAAGGCAGACGGCATGGTGGACATCCACATCAACGCCACCGCCGGCCACGCGGCGCTAATGAAGGCTCAGATGGACAAGGGGCTGGCACCGAACTCGAACCTGCCGGAGGAACTGCAGGGCGAGGCGGATTCGCGCACACCGGAGCAACGCCGATTCGATCAGTTCTTCGCCATCTTTGAGCAGTACGAGGAGCAGTGCCAGAAGTCGAACGACGGCGCCGCCTCCGTGGTGCTTGCCCTGACGTTGGACGACCTCGCGGACGGCGACGCCGCCATGCTCTTCGACACCAACACCGGCATCGAAGTAGACTGCTTCGACCTCGTACGCCTCGGCATGGACGGCACAACCGACTTCCTGCTGCAGGTCGACGGGGTCAGCTCCGTGCCACTGTGGATGGGGCGCACCAGCCGGCTGGCATCGGTGGCCCAGCGCATCGCCATGTTCGCGGTGCAAGGGGTCTGCTCCTGGCTCGGCTGCACCGCGGCTATGTCGGAATGCGAGGCCCACCACATCCTCGCGTGGATCAAAGGTGGAAACACCGACATTGAAAACCTCACCGGGCTGTGCCGCGAACACCACAGGTGTAACAACGACCACAGAGATGGCTCCTTTAACAAGGGGTACATGGATTTCGACCCGCAAACGGGCAGGTCAGGGTTCCGACGGCGACCCGGTGACCCGATGAAATTCAACCAATCGGTCCCGGCGAAACATTCGGCGGTGAGCAGGATCTATGCGGCGAAGGGCCGGTGCGAATGCGCCAAACATACAGGTCGCGACCCGGCTTTTTACCCGCCCGGCCACCCGCCGATGAAAGACACCTGGACCCCGATGCGGGTGTGACTCCCCCGCGCGTAGCGTTATCCGTATGCGCATTTACACCGTGGGCCACTCCAACCTGGACTTCGACGACTTCACCGCGATGCTTTCTGCCGCCGGGGTGGAGTCCGTCGTTGACGTGCGCAAACTCCCCGGCTCACGCAAGTACCCGTGGTTCAACGACGACCACCTCGCCGCGCACCTGCCCACCCGCGGCATCGCCTACAGCCGCAGCGAAGGCCTCACCGGCCGCCGCAACGTCTCGCACACCGTCCCCTTCGAGGTCAACGACAACTGGCGCAACCGCAGCTTCCACAACTACGCCGACCACGCCCTCGGCGACGAATTCGCAGACGCCCTCGCCGAACTCCGCGACCAGGCCGCCGAAACCCCTACCACGGTGATGTGCTCAGAGGCAGTGTGGTGGCGCTGCCACCGCCGCATCATCGCCGACCACCTCATTGCCCACGGGGACGAGGTGGGGCATGTGATGGGGTTGAAGGCCGAAGGTGCGTCGATAAGTGAGGCAACCTTGAACGAAGGCGCCGTCATCGGCGACGACCTCCTCGTTCGCTACCCAGAGTTCACCTGAGCGAAACCTCACCGCAAAACGGTCTTTCTAAGGTTGCTCTCACACACAACCCGCTCCAAAAAGAAAGGCCCCTCGTGTCCGCCCGCTTCCGCATCCAGCTGATCTCCGCGACCACCGCCGCCGCCCTCGCCGCCACCTTCGCCCCGGCAGCGATGGCGGCCGAGACCTCCGAATTCACCATCTCCAACGTCACCGACTTCCACGGCTACTGGGAAGAGACGAAGTTCGTCCCGGGCGCCGCCCACCTCAAGTGCGCCGTGGACGAGGCTGCCGCGGGCAAGACCCACATCTTCACTTCGGCCGGCGACAACATCGGCGCCTCCCCCTTCGCATCGAAGCTGCTGGACGACGCCCCCACTCTGGAGATCCTCAACCTGATGAACCTGCAGGTCTCCGCGCTGGGCAACCACGAGCTCGACGAGGGCGCCGCCGAGTTCTCCGACCGCGTCACCGAGACCGCGGACTTCGACTACCTCGCCGCCAACGCCGAGACCGTGAAGAACACGAAGGACTACGTGATCAAGGACCTCGACGGCGCGAAGGTGGCCTTCGTGGGCACCATCACCGACGACATGCCGAACCTGGTCAACCCGAAGTCCATCGAGGGCATCGCCTGGAACGACCCGGTCGCGACCACGAACAAGCTCGCCGAGCAGCTAAAAGATAGCGGCGAGGCCGACGTGGTCATCGCACTCGTGCACGAGGGCGGCATCAAGGCCGACGAGTTCTCGGACGCCGTCGACGTGGCGTTCCTCGGCCACTCGCACCAGTCGATCGAGCCCACCGGCGAGAAGCCGCTTTTGATCCAGGCCGGCTCCTACGGCGCCAACCTTGCCAACGTGGACCTGAGCTTCGACCGCGCCACCAAGAAGCTGACCGTGAGAAACGCCGAGCTTCTCGACGCCGACACGATCCGCGCCTGCGACACCCCGCAGCCCGAAATCGACGCCGTGGTCAAGGACGCGCTGGCGAAGGCCGGCACCGAGGGCAAGAAGGTCATCGGGCACACGGACGAGGACCTGTACAAGGCGGGCGACAAGGAGTCCCAGCTCAACAACTACATCGCGGAAGCGACCCGCCAGGGCGTGACCCAGAACTCGTCGGTCACCGCCGACATCGGCGTGATGAACGCGGGCGGCGTCCGCGCCGAGCTCGAGGCCGGCGACGTCACCTACGAGCAGGCGTTTTCCGTCCAGCCGTTCGGCGGCGAGAACACCTACGTCGAGCTGAAGGGCTCCGACGTGGTACAGGCGCTGGAGGAGCAGTGGCGCGACGACCCGGACCGCCCCATGTTCCCGCTGGGCATTTCCGACAACGTCTCCTACACCTACGACCCGGCCGCGCCGGTCGGTTCCAAGATCACCTCCGTCACCGTCGACGGCGCCCCGATCGACCCGGAGAAGACCTACGTGGTGGCCGGCTCGACCTTCCTGCTCGCCGGCGGCGACAACTTCAAGGCCTTCACCAAGGGTTCCGAGCCCGCGAACTTGGGCTACGTGGACCTCAACGCGCTGGTGGAGGCGCTCAGCTCCGGCCAGAAGCAGCGCACCGGCCAGTCAAACGTAGGCGTCCACCTCCCCGCCCCGCTCACCGCGGGCAAGGAGGCAACCATCGAGCTCAGCTCCCTCCTCTTCGACAAGGGCGAGCGCGCCACCACCGCCACCGCATCGCTTGGCGACGCCTCCGGTTCCGCCACCATCTCCCCCAACAACGGCGACATGACCCCCAACGAGTACGGCACCGCCACCGTGAAGCTCACGGTCCCGGCGGGCATGTCGGGCACCCAGGAGCTGCGCATCACCACCGATGCCGGCACCGAGGTCACCGTCCCGGTCGAGGTTGCGGCCCCCACGGACCAGGCCAAGCCGAACAAGCCCACAGAGCCGAACAAGCCCGAGCAGCCCGCAGAGCCGAACGAGCCGAACACCGGCGGCTCGAGCTCCGGCGACCTCGGCTGGATCATCCCCGTCGCTATCGCGGGCGCCTTCGGCTTAGCCAACCTGGTTGCGCTGCTGTTCCCGTTCGCGGTGGACCGGGTGCTGGGGCCCGTCGCTAAGCGTTAGCCCCCTTGCGGCGGGTGGCCATGAACAAACCACCCGCCACCAGCGCCAGCGCGCCCAGGCCGAGGACCACGTAGCGCAGGGAGGCGGAGGGCTCAGAGGATCCGCTCGCGGCCGAATCCGAAGCATCACCACCGACCACGCCGCGGATCCACTCGGCCTGCTCCGCCACCGGCGCCACCGCCACCGCGGCGTTCGAGTTCAACTCCTCCTCGGTGGGGTTTTCCGGATCCTCGAACAGGCCGGCCGACATGACGCCGGCGACCTTGCCGTCGGCGAAGATGGCGCCGCCGGAGTCGCCCGGCTGGATCCGCGCCCCGTTCTTCAATGCGACGTCGAGGGCGGTCGGGGCGTCGAAGAGCGCAAGCGGCGATTCCCCACGCACCGTGGCCTCCGCGGCGGGCAGCTTGGTCGAGCCTCCCGAGCCGTCGGAGGACCAGCCGTAGATGTTCACATCCCCGCTCGGCACCTCCTCGGCCACCGAGGCGTAGGAGGAAAGCCCCATGTCCTCGGTGGTGTGCAGCAGCGCGATGTCGCCGCGTGGCGCGACCTCGTGGCGGTCCACCTGGAACACCTTCTGGTTCTCGCCCTGCCCGGTGCGCACCGAGCCGCCCGCCTTGGCGGCCGCCTCGACGCAGTGGCGGGCGGTGATCACCCAGTGCGGGTCGATGGCGGTGCCGGTGCACACGCCGTCGTCGGGGTCGGAGTCGTCCACGCGCACCGAGACCACCGGCTGCGCCTCAGCCGCGTCGCCGGCGAACTGCTCGGATTCCATCGCCCACGCGGGCTGCGCCGCCAGGGCGAGACCAACTGCAACACTAAACGCCAACTTTTTCACTATTTTCCTTTCCAACCACCGCCACGAGGCGGCGAACAATACTTTCCATCGGCCCGCGCCGGAACACGGCGAGCCAGCCGTACGCGATCACTGCGGCGCCGGCGAGGCTCACCCACACCCCGGCCCACTGCGCGCTCGGCACGTGCAGGCAGTACAGGGTCAGCGTCATCCGCCCCAGCGGCGCGAGCCACCCCAACCAGCGGCCCGCCAGGCAGCACAGGGAGCACATGCCTATCGACGCCCCGGCGGTCCCCACCACATCGGTAAGCCCGCCGGTGTGGCCGGTAGCGTCGAGAAGCGGGGGCAACGGCACCCACCACCGCAACGCAACATCGGCCGCGAACAGCAAGCACCCGACAACCGCCCCGGCGCGCAGCGGCATGTGGCGCGCGAACAGGATCCCGGCGACCATGAGCACTGCCCACATCAGCGGCGGGTACGGCGAGGCCGACGGCGCAAGCGCCGCCGATCCCAAAGCTCCCGCACAGGCGAGCCACACAAGCCACGCCGAATCCAGCCTCGGCGCCCACGCAAGCACGATCATGCAGACCCCGATCGTGCCCAGGACCACCTCGATGGTCCCGGAAAACGGCACCAGCGCGAAGTGCAGCACCACGAGGCACGCCCCGCGCACCACGAACTGCGCCGGCCGGGCGCGCATGAGCCCCATGGACACCCCGGCGAGGAACGCGAAGAGCCCCGCGGGGAAGCCGAAGAGCACCTGGGCTTTGAGCCCGTCGTGCACGGTCAGGTGCGCGACGATCATCGCGATGAGCGCCACCGCCCGGGCCGCGTCGATTCCAACGATTCTGGTCTGCATGGGGTTCAAGCTAGAAACCCCGGTGTTGCGCCCGCGTTAACCCGGATGTTTATGTCTCCGCAACATCGCGGCGCATACGATCGCAACCATGACAATTCGGGTGCTTATCGTGGACGACGAGACCTTCCTCGCCGACGCCATCGCCACCGGCCTGTCGCGCGCCGGGATGCAAACTCGCCTCAGCTACGACGGGTTCGAGGCGCTGAAGCTTATCGACGAACTGCCGCCCGACGTCGTCGTGCTGGACCGGGACCTGCCCGGGGTGCACGGCGACGTGGTGTGCCGCCGCATCGTGGAGTCCGAGCCCGCCACGCGGGTGATCATGCTGACGGCCAGCGGGACCTTGGACGACCGCCTGGAAGGCTTCGACCTCGGCGCCGACGACTACTTGGCCAAGCCGTTCGAGCTACCCGAGCTGGTCGCGCGGGTGAAAGCCCTGGCCAAGCGCAACGCGCCAGCCCGCGGCGAGGTGTACCGCTGCGGGGACGTGCGCCTGGACACGTTCCGCCGCGAGGTGACCCGCGGCGAGGTGCCGGTGAGCCTGAGCCCGAAGGAGTTCGCGGTGCTGAAGGTGCTCATGGAGGCCGACGGCGGGGTGATTTCCGCCGAGGACCTGCTGGCGGAGGCCTGGGACGAAAACGCCGACCCCTTCACCAACTCCCCGCGCGTGACCGTGTCGCACCTGCGCAAGAAGCTGGGCGAGCCGCGCATCGTGCACACCGTCACCGGCGCCGGGTACTACGTGGCGGAGGCTGAGCGATGAGGCTGAGCCTGCGCGCCCGCATCACGGTGATGTTCGTGGCCACCGTCCTCGGTGTCGGCCTCGCGCTGATCGGTCTGGTCTACGCCTACTTGAAGCTCACCCCGGTGCCGGTGATGGCATCGTTTCCGGGCACCGACGACGGCGTGGTCATCGACGGCGCCGTGCCCGTGACCGACGAGATCCTGCGCCGCATCCTCTTGGCCTCGCTCGGGGCGCTCGCGCTGCTCACCGCGCTCGCGGGCGTGGTGGGCTGGTTCGTGGCGGGGCTCGTGATCACCCCGTTGCGCTCGATCGCCGACGACGCGCGCACCGTCACCCGCGGCGACCTTTCCGCCCGCATCGACTACGACGGCCCCCGCGACGAGGTCGGCGAACTGGCCGAAGCGCTCAACGCCATGCTGGACGAGCTCGCCGACGCCGTCGAGCGCCAGCGCCGCTTCGCCGCCAACGCTTCTCACGAGCTGAAGACCCCAATCGCGACCATCCAGACCGTCGCCGACGTCGCGCTTTCCGGCGACGACGCCGACCTGCGCCCGGCGCTCGGCCGGATCCGCGAGGTCAACGCCCGCAACGCCGCGACCGTGTCCTCGCTGCTGCAGCTGGCTAACGTGCAGGTCCGCGACCGCGCGGCCGTGGATCTGGCCACCGTGTGCCGGGAGGTCGGCGCCGCCCACGGCATGCCCGTGGACGCGACACCGCTGACCGTCGAGGCCTCCCCCAGCCTGATCCGCCAGGCCGTGGACAACCTCGCGCGCAACGCCGCCATCCACGGCGCCGACGGGGCAATCGCGCTCCGGCCGGCCGGCGCCTTCGCCGAAATCACCGTCGAGTCGGACGGTGAACCGCTCGACCCGGCGGAGGTGGACACCTGGACCGAACCGTTCACCCGCGCCCGCCGCACCTCGGGCTCCGGCCACGGGCTGGGTCTGGCCCTGGTCAAGGCGATAGCAAAGGCCCACGGCGGTTCAGTTGAGTTGGCGCCGCGGGCTGGGGGCGGGCTCGTCGTAAAGCTACTGCTCCCTACGTAACGCGCCCTCGAAGCGCGCCTTCGCCGCCTCGACGTCCTCGGCGTTGTGGGAGGTGGGCACGTCCGCGCGGTCCGGGAAGACGGCCTTGCCCTGCGGCAGGTTGATCGCCGGCTGGTTCGGCTCCTCGCCACCCTCACCGCGCAGGTGCGGGTGCGCGTAGTCGGCGCAGTGGTCCAGGAACACGCGCGGCGGGGCGAAGAAGTTGCAGCCGGTCAGCGCCTCGGAGAAGTCCAGGATGCGGTCGTAGTTTCCCTCCGGCTCGCCGATGAACATCCGCCGCAGCATCACCTCGGTAACGCGCGGGTCGCGGGCGTAGCTCATGAAGAAGGTGCCCTGCTTGCCCAACGCGTCGCCGAAGGAGAGGTTGTTGCGCACAATCTCGAGGCCGTTGCCGTCCTCATCCTCGACCTGGTTGACGGCGACGTGGCTGTTCGGCGCCTTCTCATCCAGTTCGATGTCGGAGTGCTTCGTGCGGCCGATGACCTGCTCCTGCTCCTCCACCGGCAGGTCGTTCCAATCCTTCAGGTTGTGCACGTACTTCTGCTCGACGATGTAGCTGCCGCCCTTCCAGATGCCGTCGCGGATGATCGCCACCTCGACGCCCTCCTGGCCGCGGGGGCTCTCGGTGCCGTCGACGAAGCCGAGCGGGTCGCGGAAGTCCTGGTACTGGAACGCGTGGACCTCGTCGTGGTAGTCGATGTGGTCCTCCACGATCGCGTTGATGCGGCGGCCCAGCTCGAAGGCGACGTCGAACTCGTCGGAGCGGATGTGGAAGAACAGATCGCCCGGGGTGGACGGCGCGTGGTGCTTCGCACCCTGAAGCTCCACAAACTCGTGCAGGTGCTCCGGCTTGTCCAGCGCGAAGAGGCGGTCCCACATCTTCGCACCGATGCCGGCCACCGCGGTCAGGTGCGCTTTGGGGTAGCGGAAGCCCACGGCGTTGGTCAGGCTGGACAGGCTGGACAGCACCTCCAGCGCCGCCGCTTCGCCGCCTTCCTTGAAGCCGAGGGTGATAAACAGCGCGTCCCGCGACTGCGGGAGGATCACGGTTTGGGTAACTTCTGCTTGGTTCTTACTCGTCATGGGGGTTAAGTATTCCCTATTGGCGCGAGTTGTGCCGGACCAGGGCTTCCACAACCGGTCCTGTCTCGCCGAAGACGTAGGCCCGAGCGAGTAGATCGTGAAACTCGCGGCTCACCGACGGGTCCGCGTCGTCGTGCGGCACCGCCATCAGCGCACCTGCTCCCTGGCCGATTAAGTAACTGTTCGCGGCGAAGATCGCGGTGCGTTTGTTGCCGTCTTCGAAAGGCTGGGCTCGAGCGACTTCGACGAAGAGGTGTGCGGCGGACCGGAGGGAGTCGTCAAGCTTGAGCTGCTGTTGCATGAGCGCGTCGAGCTCTTCAGCCGTGTGCGCCGCGGGTTCGTGCCGGCCGTGGGCGGTGTGCACGCCGATGCCCTGTTCCGCCCGGCGCAGCTTTCCAGGGTTGAGCGCGGCGCTGCGGGTGAGCTGCGCATTGATGCGCCCAAGATAGGCCGCGGTAATTGGCTCGCCGGCGGTGGCGATGACGAACTCCGCCGCCGCCTCCAGGTCCTGCAGCAACGCCAGATCACCGCGGCCACGCACCCCGTCCGTATCGCCCGAGCGCAGGTAGCGGTCGGTGGCAGGACGGCTGGTGGACAGCCCGTCGAAGACGACACCGGCGGTGTAGATGACGTCGAGCAGATCGGTCGCGTGCATGCCTTTACGCTACAGCTCCCGGATATACAGCAGCATCCTTGATCCAGCCTCGATGTTGGTGAAGCCGTGCCGCTCGTAGAACCGGCGAGCGCCCGCGTCGACCTCGTCGACGTTGATCTGCATCTCGCCCGCCCCTCGCGCTTCGAGCTCAGACAGCACCCGCGCCATCATCTGCGTGCCCAGCCCGCGGCCGCGGTGCGCCGGGGCGACGTAGAGCTCCTCCAGCATCGCCACCGGGCCGTCGTAGTACGGGCTTGGCCGCAGCGTTAAATACGCGAACCCGACCTCGCCCGCCAGCACCACGATCACGTCGTCGCGGGCGATGAGCTGCGCGAACCTGCGTTCTAAGTTGTCGGGCACCGGGGTGTCGAACTCGGTGTTGAAATCGTGCAACAGCTTTGCGACGAGCTCCGCCTCCCCCACCGTCGCCATCCGAATCACAACACCGCCCACCCAACCGCCGCGGCGCCGATGACCACCGCCCAGGCCGGAGCCTTGAAGTTGCGCAGCGTCACGAACGCCGCGGCCGCCACAGCCATCGTCGCCGGTCCGTGGATGCCGGACGTGAACACCGGGGTGTACAGCGCCGCGGCGAGGATGCCCACCACGGCCGCGTTCGCGCCGGCCAGGGCGTTGGCCGCGCGCGGGTTGGCGCGCAGCCGGTCCCAAAACGGCATGATCCCGACGACCAACAGCGCCGCCGGCAGGAAGATCGCCACCGTGGCCAGGGTTGCGCCCCACAGCCAGTGCACGCCCTCGGCCGAGGCGCCGAGAAAGGACGCGAAGGTGAACAGCGGGCCGGGCACCGCCTGGGCGGCGCCGTAGCCGGCGAGGAAGGTGTCGTGGTCCACCAGCCCGGTGGGCACCGTGGCCTGCTCCAACAGCGGCAGCACCACGTGTCCGCCGCCGAAGACGAGGGCGCCGGAGCGGTAGAAGCTGTCGAACATCCCCCAGCTCGTGCCCATGCGCCCAGCCAGCGGAAGCAGCGCGAGCAGCGCCGCGAACACTCCTAAGCTGACAAGCCCAACGGTGCGGCTGGCGGTGGAGGTGCGGTTGGGGGCCGGAGGGGCGTCGATAGGCGAAAGTGCGAAGCTGGCCACGAGCATGCCCGCAACGATCGCGCCGACCTGGGCCGCCGGGTGTGGGACGAGCAGGACGATGAGGAAGGCGGCGAGCGCGACGGCCGCGCGTAACCGGTCCGTGACGATGCTTTTGGCCATCCCCATCACCGCCTGCGCGACGACCGCGACCGCCGCCGCCTTCAGTCCCGCGAGCCAGCCGGCGTCCGAGATGTCGCCGAGGCGCGCCACCCCGAGCGCGAACGCGACCATGAGGATGACGCTCGGCAGCGTGAAGCCCAAAAACGCCGCGAGCATGCCACCGTAGCCCGCGCGCTTGAGGCCGATTGCCATGCCGACCTGGCTCGATGCGGGGCCCGGCATGAACTGGCACAGGGCGACGAGGTCGGCGTATTCGTCGTCGCTGAGCCACCTTCGCTTATCAACGAACTCGTCCCGGAAGTACCCCAAATGCGCCGTCGGCCCGCCGAAGGATGTCAGGCCGAGGCGGGTGAATATGCGTAGCACTTCCAACACAAGACGAGATGGTAGCGAAGGCAGCTACGCTGCGGGCTGCGCCGACGCCTTTCGCCGGAAGAGTGCAATGACCAGTGCAGTCGCGGCCGCCATGGCGACGAAGCTCGCTGCGGTGGCCGCGGCCGACGTGGGCAATCCAAGGTCCTGCACCGTGCCGAACGTGTTCCAGGCCAGGTGCACGGCCACCGCTACCCAGATCCCGTTGAACACCCACACCAGCAGGGTAAACAGCAGCGCGTCGGCGACGTAGTGCGCGATACCGACCGGCGAGCCGTACGCCTGCGGGTGCACGAGGACGAACGGGACCGCAGCGAGCAGCGCGCCGATCACCGGGTTCCCGGTCCACGCGGTGAACACCTGCAGGAACACACCGCGAAACGCCATCTCCTCGGCGAGCGCTGCGAACAGCAGCGCGACCAGCTCAACCGGGAAGTCGGCGCCGATGTTGCCGACCACCTGACCCCACGACGCGCCGTATCCGTACACGCCCACCAGCGACATGACCACAGAGATAACCACCAGGGCCACCGCGAAAGCCGCAAAGGGCACCCACGGCTTCGTGCCCGGCTGCCCGGTGAACACCGACGCGGCCGGCCGGCGCCCGATGAAGCGGACGGCGACAAGCACCGCGAGGATCTCCACAATCACCGACCCGTAGCCGAAGTACTTGTCGGCCGCGCCGCTGGAGGTGTCCACGCCCGCAGCTTCCAACGACAGGTCGAGCACTCCCGTAAACAGCACAGCGAGGACGGCCACCGCGAGGATTTCGCCGAGGGGCCTCCACCACGCGTAGTTCGGTTGATTGCGGGCGGCGAAAAAGAAATTCCCGGTGCGGGACACTGCGGCATGCTCCTTGTCTTTGTTGCGTGTGGGCTAACTGGGCCATGGTATGCCTCGCGGTTGATATGTGCAGAGGCACGAGTCCGCGTCGCCGCGCCCACCGCGCTAGACTCTCCGCCGGAAAAATTCACGAACGCGTTTGGGAGGTCCACGGTTGCACCACTTCAGCCCGCTGTTTGAGATGGGCCCTGCGCGGCGCGACCACATCCCGGCGTTCCGCGTCGCGCTCGGCGTTGCGGCCGCGATGTTTACCCTGCTTGCGCTCGGCCGGCTGGACCTTGCTATCTACGCGAATTTCGGCGCGTTCACCGGGGTCTACGGGCGCCACGCCACACGCCAGGTGCGGCTGAAGCATCACATCCTCGCGGGTTCCGCCTTAACGCTGTCGGTTACTCTCGGCGCGACGATTGCGTGGTTGGATTTGAGTCCCTGGCTGCTCATCGCCGCCACCGCCCTGGTGTCCTCGGCGTGGGCGACGGTGGCGCTGGCGAACGACATGAAGCCGACCGGTTCCGTGTTCGTGGTGTTTTCTGTCGCCGCGGTCGGCTCCCTCAACAACCCGGTCCACCCGGCGCTCGCCTTCGCCATCGCCGGTAGCGCAGCGTTGTTGTGCGTTGCGCTGGGGCAGCTGTCCCACCTCATCGGCGAGGGCCCGGGCGGCGACGCGAAGGAAACCGAGCACCCCTCCCGCGCCCCCGACGCGGGCCGTGTTCCCTGGCGGCGCCTGCGCGTCGAGGCGCGCCGCTTCTTTTTCGCCCCGCTGCTCGCCGGCGTGCTGGGCCTGATTTCCGTGACGATCTTCGACCCGCTATCGCATTCCTACTGGGCGATGGTCGCCGCGGTTGCGCCGCTGGTGAACTCCCGGTTCAAGGTGCAGTACTACCGGGCGATCGAGCGCGTGCTGGGCACCCTGACCGGCATCGCGGCCGCCGGTTTCCTGCTGTCACACCCGATGCAGGGCTGGCAGATCGTCGTGTGGATTGTAATTTTGCAGTACCTCACCGAGATGTACGTGACCCGCAACTACACCATCGCGGCGACGTTTATCACCCCGACGGCGCTGCTCATGATTCAGGTCGTCGACGCCGCCCCCGTCGCGCCGATGCTGCTCGCCCGTACCGCGGAAACTGTCATCGGTGCGATCGCGGCGCTTGTCATCATCGCGGTGGGCTACGTGCGCAAGTACCCCACCGTGGTTTTGCCGGGACGGTAGCGCACTTGCTTCACGACGGCGCTCCGCCCCACCCCGCGGCCCTACCTTCCGTCGCCAGTAGTGATGTTCCAGGCGAGCCCGAACTTGTCCTCGACGACACCGAAGTGCGCGCCCCACGGCGCCTGTGCGAACGGCATGGTGACCTTGCCGCCGCCGCGGGTGAGCTTCTCGATGAGCTGCTCGCCCTCCTCCGGCGACTCCACCTCAGCGGTGAAGCCGAAGACCCCACGGTCCAGCGTGCTGGAGTTGTTCTGCAGGTCGTCGCCGCCGCCGAACGTGAACGGTCCGGTCAGGGTGCCGTGCGCGACGGCGTCGCGAGGCGGGTCGAACGGGAACTGCGCACCGCGGTCGAGCTGCTCGCCGTAGGTAATGATGTCGAGCTTGCCGCCGAACACCTCGTGGTAAAGCTCAAGCGCCTCACGGGCGTTGCCGGGGAAAGAAACGTAAAGCGATGTCTTCATGCGCGCCAGTGTAAGCGGAGGCGTGGGCGTCGAGAAGCTTCCCTTCGTTGCGCTACCCGGTCATTTGCACATCTGCTTTGCGACAGGCTCCGCCCGGGCATCACCACGGCCTTAGAATCGACTCATGGACACGCACGGTCAAGAACTGCCTTTCATCCTTCATAATGGTGGCATCGTGTTCTTTGAGAACGAGAATTCATTGAATTCGACGGCGGATGCTCTACACGAAGCTGGTCTGACCGAAGGACAATCGCGTCCTATATCTCCAGAAACGGTGCACCGCGCCGCCGTTCTCTTTCAAGGTGGGTCCCAGCTCAATTTGGAGTCGGGAAGATACCTCAAGCTCACTCAAGAGTCCTATGACTTTCTACAAAAACACGGCGTGCGTAACCCTATTTCCGGAACAATTCGCAGAAGCGACATCGGCGAGCTACGAAACTCCAGTCAGTTCGTGAAGAACCTTGCATTCGAGGCTGGAAGCCGTGCACCCGCCGTGCTCTCTAACGCGGCTGGGATCGTCGCCCAGGCTGCGATTGAACACTCATTGACTGAAATCAAGGGGTACCTCCGTGATCACACCGAGAAACTGGACAGGCTGCTCAACCAGCAACGGAACGAATCGTTAAGTCGACTCGACGGATACCAACGTCGTCTCTGCAAAGAGGAAAGTTTTTTCGTTGCGAATAAACGCCTCAGTCAAACGGGCTGGGATGGCATAGCCTCTATTGGTGGCGAATTGGAGGGGATTTTTGAGCAGTCGATTCGCGAAATGAACGATGCAGTTAATCAACTAAGTAAAGCGGAAGGTAACGCCAAGAAACTACAGAATTTAATTCAATCTTTGAGAGAGGCAGCAGCCGATAGGCTCGCCATCCTCGCGCACGCGCTTCAGTTACTTGACACCTACGACCGACTTTCCGTAGTCCGCGTAGTCGATCACGAGCCGGAAGTTGCAGTCAGCTTTACAACCCACTTGCTCAATGCCCGAGAAAATCGGCTTACAAAAGTCTCCGAGCAGCTTCGCGAGATTCAAGAGGCGATTCGGAGCTCCGTCTCATTCTCCAACTCATCCTCGGTGTTGCACGCACCAAGAAACAACGAAATCATCAGAGATGCTAACGCGACAATCGCTCAAATCGAATACTTCCTTCGTGCGTTGGGGCAGTACTCCGCAGATTCCTCGACCGTACAGCCGGTTGGTCGCTGGGCCTCAATTAAATCGTTGAGTCAGGCAAAACTTGCAGAGATCAACGAACACCCCGAGACTTTAACGACAGTCGGGCAGTTAGCCACAACTTTGGCCTTAGCATGGTGGAAGTCCCGATAGTGCTCATCGGGGTCGGCTCCTGCTGATAGCTTCTCAGTTCCAGCGAAAATGTAGGGTGGGCGGCATGAAGGACCTGACCATCGCTCCCGGACCGGGGATCCCCGGCGGCGTGGTCATCGCCGCCGCCGACCTGACGGAGCGGTTCGCTAAATCGTCGGGCCCGGGCGGACAGGGCGTCAACACCACCGACAGCAAGGTGCAGCTCTCCCTCGATGTCGCCGCGTGCGCATCGCTTACCGACGCCCAACGCCGCCGCGCCCTCACCAACCTCGGGCACCGCCTGGACGGCACCGTCCTCACCGTGGCCGCATCGAACCAACGCTCGCAGGTCCGCAACCGCGCCGAGGCGCGCGAGCGTTTGGCTGCCCTGTTGCGCGAGGCGCTCGCCCCGCCGCCTCCCCCGCGGCGCAAGACGAAGCCGACCAGGGGCTCGGTGCGGCGCCGTCGAGAAGCGAAGATGCGTCGCTCGGAGTTGAAGTCCACGAGGAAGCGTCCTCAGATTCCCTAGAGCTGTCGCCATCGACCACAAGCGCCCTGGGCCAGTAGGCTTCGGCGCATGGAACAGACTTACACATGGCACCACGTAGACAACCCCTCAATCCAGAACGAGGCCCGAGTGCAGCTTCACCGAACTGGCTTGACGGCTAGCGGTACCCAGGTCGGGGAAGGGTACGAAGCCACCTGGGAACTGAGTACTGTAGAGAACTGGGTAACCCAAAACGTGGAGGTCAACGTCGTGGGCGACGGTTGGGAGCGCCACCTTGAGCTCACACGGACCAAAGATGGCGAGTGGACATCGACTACTAAAGAATCGGGTACCCAGCCGAACGGTCTCCCATCCCCTGGCATTGTGCAACCAGCTGATCTTGAAACTGCACTGAACTGTGATCTCGGACTATGCCCATTGACAAACACGATGCCCATCCGGCGCCTCGGGTTGCTCGAAGAAGATGTCTCCAAGACTCCGCTCATCATGGCCTGGATTGATATGCCTTCCCTCCAGGTGATCGCCTCGGATCAGTACTACAGTTCAATCGACTCACACAAAGTTCGCTACGCAAGCGGAACACGAGGAGTCGATGTAGAGCTCGAAGTCGACGAAGATGGGGTTGTCGTCTACTACCCCGACATGGCTCGACGCATTTAGAGTCGCTGACCTGCTACGCCGAGGCAGCCTGGAACGGCTGAATCCGTTCGATTTCCGCCAGGATTTTGTCTTCTGCCACATCCAAGTCGTACTGAGCCTGTAACCCGAGCCAGAACTGGGGGCTCATCCCGAAAAACTTCGCCAAACGAAGGGCAGTGTCAGCAGTAATAGCGCGCTTGCCGTGAACAATTTCGTTGATGCGGCGGGGCGGAACGCCGATGGAGACCGCGAGCTTGTGCTGGGTGATCTCCATTTCCTTGAGAAAGTCCTCCATAAGGATCTCACCCGGATGAACCGGAGGGAGCTTGTCAGTGGTAGTCAACGATCTCAACCTCCTCTGGCCCCGCGGCGGACCACCGAAAACAGATCCGCCACTGGTCGTTGATTCGAATGCTGAACTGACCCCGCCGGTCACCTTTCAACGCCTCGAGCCGGTTCCCCGGGGGAATCCGTAACTCATCAAGCGTCTGCGCGTACCCAAGCTGGCGAAGCTTGCGCAGCGCTACTGAGTGAATGCGGGAATCGATCGAGCGAACCCGCTCTCGATTCCACAGACGCTCAGTGTCCTTGTCAGCGAACGACTGGATCATGTCTCACCCTATCCCCCATAACGCGAAGCGTCAATAACGCGCAACGTTAAGTTTGTGCTCACCCGAATGCAAATGCACAGCCACTTTACGCAACCACACCGTCGCAAGCCCCGCATTACGGTGACTTCCGTGAAGACAATAAACGTGAAGCCGATCAGTGAAGATCAAGTTGATGCTTGGGTCGCCGAAGCCGAAAAAGGCTACGACATCGAGTTCTTACGCTCTCGCGGGAGTGACCCTCGCGATTCAAAACGCTCCACTACGCCGGAAGGCTGAGTCCCCGCCCGGCCACCAAGCTGCGCTTTCTAAGCCCCGCCCCCATAATGATGCTCATGAGCGACCCGAACCTCACTATCCGGCAAATTACCTTCGACTGCCACGATCCATCTAGGCTCGCCGAGTTCTGGTCGGCCGCAACCGGCTGCAAAATCGCCGCGGATTACGGCGATTTCGTGATGGTTGATTCCACCCCGGCGCTGGGATTTCAGCGCGTTGAGGAACCGACGCGCGGCAAAAACCGCATGCACATCGACGTTGGCGGGGCGAAACGCGAAACCTTAGTGGAGCGCCTCAAAGGCTTGGGCGCTACTACACTAGACACCCACGAGGCGCCAGGACGCGTATGGACCGTGATGCAGGATCCGGAAGGCAACGAGTTCTGCGTGGGCGGCCCCGAGGCCTAGCTTCACGTTGAACTTAAATTCGACGGAGTGTCGTCGATAAATAACCATTTGATGCGCGCGTGCGGAATTAACAACGAAATACCGCTAAAACAGACAACATATGGGGTGCACAGAAACACATATAAGTTCTGCGGAAAACCTATAGGGTGCGTCGCTAAAAACCGCTGTGCGCGAAAAACATAAAGGGTTTACGGACCCGGTCCCAGACCCCTCAATACTCTGAGCCGGAAGAATGGAAAGTGGAAGGTTGATGTATCCCCACTATTTATTTTTTCCGTTTTTCGGAGTACATCGGGAGCTACAACTGCGGACCAGCTCTGTGTGAACTAGATGAGAAGGCGCAGCAGCGAATCATCGACGCTGGACAGTTGGTGCTGCGGGCACGCGAGCGGCACCCCCAGCGGTCACTCGCGGAGCACTACAACCCGTTATCGATGGACCCAATTCTGCTCAAGGCTCACAACAACTTGGACCGGGAAGTCGATAAGGCTTTCGATGTGGCACGCAAACTCACCAACGAGCGCCAGCGCCAGGAGCTACTGTTCGCCAGCTACGGGGAGTTGGCGAGGGGCTATGTCTCCTCGCTTTCATCAAAATCGAAACCACCAGCAGGGTCGTTCCCCGTGCGGGTGATTTTGATCGGTCCCGCTGCTGGGTGTAGAACCCTGTCGCTGGCAACGCCGGGAACTATGACTGTGCCCGACGAGAACACGTCACTGCCATAACGCGGCTCACGGTAGACGAACATGGGTCGTTCACTACTACTGGTGGATTTCGGTTTTGGTGGTGGGGGGGATTACCGCCGCCGGCCTCGATTTTTCCGTTGAGGAGGGCGTTGACTACTTCCCGATTGTGAAATGGGCCGATGGCGCGGTGAAGAGGAACCAGTCACCTGGAAGAGATCGATCCAGTCGCTGGTGTGCAATCTGGGAGGTAGGGTTGCGGGGTCGATTCCTCGCGAGCGCAACCATGATTGTGTCTCTGAACGTGATGAAAACAACCCTGCCCTTCGGAGAATTTCCCCTATCCCGCGTCCCCGGGCGGTGAAAACGGTGTGCACCATCGCCTGAAAGGCTTTGCGTTGCTCTATCGGGATCTTCGGGTCACCCACCCGGCGGATCACTAAGATCCCCCCGTCAACGTTTGGCTGTGGCCGGAAAGCAAACCTTGGTACTCGGGAACCAAGGTGAAACGTGAACCATGGGGACCACTGAGCTGTCATCATCGTGCTTGCACCTACCCCGGCCCGGCGGCGAGCGACTTCCCACTGCATGAGGAGTACAGCGTCAGTCCATGCCGGCGCATGCAACAACTTTCGAAGAATGGCAGTGGTGAGGTGAAAGGGAATGTTTCCCACAATGACGCAGGGAGTGGCGGGTAACGGGAAGTTGAGGAAATCATCATGGACCACTTCGACCGACGCCGAGGCGGTCTTTTTTGTGAGTTTGGCAGCTAGTTTTGCGTCTACCTCAACTGCCGTTATTGCCCTCCCCAAGTGGGATATCGGGTGGGTGAGGGCACCGCTTCCTGGCCCGATCTCAATGATGGGGCCGGAGGTTTGTTTTACAAGATCGACGATGGAGTTGATGATCTTGTGGTCTGTGAGAAAATTTTGGCCATGTTCGTGACGGCCGTATCCGTATGTAGACATCAGGTGTGCTCCGTGGAGTTGAAACGGAGCCGGGCATGGCAAATGGCCGCCCGGCTAAAGGACCGGAGCGGTTTCTAACCTGCGGGAGGGAGAAAACCGCCTTAGCGGCTGGTGAGCGGCCGCATGAAAACGGAACCTGAAATCAACATGGGCCTATCGTATCCAATTAATTTCGCAGGGTCCAATACGGTGAGAAAGAAGACAACCGCACCGCAACAGTGCAAGACCTCTCTGGATTGGAATTTGTCCTACCTTCGGCTCGTCGTACAGACGCCACTGGCGTATTTTGTCTCTGGGCAACGAGGGGGAGTTACCCCCACCTCCGGATGTTTTTAAGGTGCACCCCTTATTACGCTGTGGTGCGGGAGTAGTTTTGTCCGACTGATCGGACTACCCACCGACGTGGGGCGGGTAGTTCGAGGTCCCAGCAGATGATCGCGTCGATTTCGCCGCGTTCAAAGGATGCCACCATGGCGTCGTAGTCGGGGCGAGCCACATTCTTCTTTGACGCGGAAATGGACTGATCGACTTAGTTATGTCCTATGTCCAACGTCCAAGCCACGCTGCTTTGCAATGGCTTCACAGTCCTGACGCTGCCGGTCGATGGTGAGGCCATCCACGTCAGCGTCTCGCGAGATACGAAGGTAAATAGGAGCGCGTGTTGCCAAACGCTTTTAATAAGGCCCTTAGCTAACATTGAACTTAAAACCCGACCACTTCGACATCAGTCGCCAAGAAGTCTTCCGGTGGTGCATGCGCTACAACACCCGCAGACGGCACTCCTGGTGCAACTTTCTAGCCCCCAATGACTTCGAAGCACTCACATCAGCTACGCTGGCCCAAGCAGCATAGCTAACCCCCGACGTGTCTACTTTCCGGGGGTCAGGCCCGTGCTCGACAACCCCAGCGGACTCAACGCCCACGCCAGCGTCGCGGACCATGCGGCCGGGTACCGGAAGGTGGCCAAGGCCGCGGGCATCGCGATTTAATCCCGCGCAGAGCCGGAGACTGTGACCTGGCGATCATTGATGCGCAAGGTGCTGTCAGCGGCAGCAATAACTGCGGCATCGTGCGTGGCGGCCAGAACGAGTGCGCCCCCGTCCGCAGCTCGCCGCAGGAGCGCGATAACTTGGTCGCGGTTAGTGGGGTCGAGGGAGGCGGTCGGCTCGTCAGCGAACACATAAGCCGCGCCGCGGAGCAGGGCTCGGGCGATCGCCAGCCGCTGCTGCTCGCCTCCGCTGAGAATAGCTGCCGGCCCGTCGAAGGGGACATCAAGACCGACTTCGCCGAGGGAGTGCAGCAATTCTTCTTTGGAGTATTGCTTCCTGGATAGTCCGAGGGTGAGGTTATCTTCGCAGCTTAGTTCGGGAATGATTCCGTGGTCTTGGTGGATTATCGCTGCGCGTTCTCGCCAGAATCTCCGCCTCCGCTTCATCCTCCACGCGGAGGCATTCTCACCGTCTATCCGGAGGAGGCCGTCCGCCGGCGGCAGGAGCCCGGCCAAGGTGTTGAGCAGCAAAGTCTTTCCGGAACCGCTGGCTCCACAGATGGCGACAAAGCCTGGCCCGGGTAGGGAAAACGTTGCATTTTCCACGAGGGACTTCTTCACCATCCGCGTGCTGCGCCCCACAGAAAAAGTCGACTCCGCGGCGAGACAGAGATGAGAGGTGGAAATCTCCGGCGGCAGAGTGGGGGACTGATTGGGGCTAGCCAATGACATTGTGACTCCTAGGGGAGGCGGACATGTGCTGAGAAATACTGAGACGGGCAAAACCGAGGTAGACGATTAAGACAAGGCAGCTTAGCGCGGTGAAGGTGTAGAGGAACGGGTTGGGAAACAGTAGCGGAGCCAGGACGGACAATATGACGACAACTGTCAGGCTGACCAGTTGGCTTTTGAATAGTCGCCACATCGTTTTGTCCGGTGATTGCCCAGCGCTGTGGAGGAGTACCAGGAGGCGACGGTGAACTCGGAGCTGGATGCGCGCCTGGACTATCAAGGCCGCAAGCGTGGCGAGCAAAGCTCCGAGGACGCTCAGGATATTCAGCCAGAACAGCGCCGTGCTGGCTACTAGTTCGGCCAGACCGCGATCGGCCGCGCGTACCGGGTACACGTAGCCTTCGAGGCCGGCAGCGGTAAGTTCTGGACCCAGTTCCGAGAAATCCGCGAAGAGCAAATTTTCACTCGAAGCTGTGGAGCTTAGGAAGTCTGCGTCGAAGCCGGATAGATCGTCCGTTTCAAGCACGTAAAAACAATCGCCGGGAACCAGTTCCCCCGACATTGTTCCACTAATGAATCCGACCGCATGATCGGCACTGACCGGACCAATTTGCGCAGACTTAAGGAGCAGGTCGCCGGATTCCTGAGCCCACAGATCCACGGAAGCTGCGAAATGCTCTTGGGCTGCGGAATAGTCGACCGAGTGGTTGTCGTCTCCGGGACGGAACTGATAATCCTGCAGATCGTGCCATTGGCGGTTAGCAAGTGCCACGGGGCAGGAGTCCGGCACACCGGTACCTTCTTTCGGCAAAGTATGGCTGAGGACAGCCCCGTGCTCCCGTTCCCAGCTGAGCGCGAAGTCGCGGAAGTTCTGCTGCACACTGGGCGGCAAGAGCTCGCCTCCTTCCGCGCGGCCAGCAGGGCCGTCGAAGTTGGCTGAAAAATGCAAGGCTCCAAACTCCGCGAGAGATTTCCAGGTCTGCTGGGCCTCGGATTCCTGCTGGTAGGAGCGGAGCGCAGCCGCTGAGCTAAGACCCGCTGCTACAAAGGTCACGCAGGTAAAGACCGAAATTACTTTCAGCGCTTTTCCCGCCGCCTTCTCTGCGGGGGCACGCTGCCCCAGCAGCGCTACTGCGCGGCGCAACAATGGGGCGGTGACGGCTACGGCCAAACCGGTGGTGGCCAGGGCCAAGCCTATCCCGGCGGCGTAGAACCTGAGGAACAGGAAGGCAAAAGAATAGCTTCCTTGGCGGGCGAGGAATGTACTCGCAAGGCCAATGAGAACTAGGTGTGGGAGGATGACAAAGGCCCATTGCCGCCAATTGCCTTTTTGACTGCGGTGCCCGCCATTTATTGTGCGCAGCGCTGCCAATCTAAGACCGGAAACCCGAAGAACAAATACCAGGGCAAAAAGGGAAACGACAAATAGAAACAGGATCGCCACCAACGCGGGCAGGCGGAATACGACCGATTGGATGAGGTGAAGGAACTGCGTCTTTTCGCTTAGCCTGAGCCCGTCATTCCTGGCCGATTCGTAGAAGTGGTTCGCATTGCCACCCGTTGCTTTGGGAACCAAGACGTAGTCACCGTGGTAATCCAGCGACCCAAGCTCACTGGACGCTTGGCTCAAGGCATCCGGCCGGTTGAGCCGGGGAATGCGTTCCGGTGCTGGATAATCTTGCTCCAGCGGGATGAAAACCTCGTGGGAAGTCCCGCTTGCGTCATCGGTGCCAGTCAGCCGGTAGATGGAGTAGCCGTTCTGCTCGGCCAATGAAACCAGTGAGTTACGGATTACCGTCGGTGCGTAGTCTGACTCAAGTTCCTCCGCGAGTGAAGTCTTAGGCTCGACGTAGTCAAGACTAAAGGTTGATTCGACCCCTAAGGACAAGGGCTTGGTGGAGTCAACCAGGGCTGTCAGCAGCCACCCAGTAGTCGCGATGACTGCAGCAAGAAGTAGGCTCAAAAGCCCAAGTACTAGGGGTCGAATGCGCATGAGTTCTAGCAGAAGTTGTAGTAGTAGCTGTCCTTAGTGCCCGGCAAATTCGTTGCCGAAAGCTCGGCGATCGACTTCTGGCCGCCGCGGGTGTTGATGCTTCGTTGCGTTCTGCCGTTGACGGTCACAGTCGAAGTATGGCACCGATTCACGGTGAAATAAGAACGCGCCTTAGCGTTCCAGAATCCGTCGATCTCGCCGCGCTCAAAGGACGCCACCATCGCGTCGTAGTCGGGACGGTCCACGTCCTTCTTTGATGCAGAGATCGATTGATCGACGTAGGTATGCACGACGTCCCAGCCGCGTTGCTCGGCGAGGGCTTCGCAGTCCTGACGCTGCCGGTCGATGGCGAGGCCGTCCATGGCAGCATCTAACGAGATACGGAGGTAAATAGCAGCGCGTGTAGTCATACGCTATTCATAGCGTATTTAGGTTACATTGAAACGAAACTCCACCACGTCGCCGTCAGCCATAACGTAGTCCTTACCTTCCTGGCGGACCTTGCCGGCGGCGCGGGCATCGGCCATGGAGCCGGCCGCGTCCAGGTCGTCGAAGCCGACGATCTCGGCCTTGATGAAGCCCTTTTCAAAGTCGGAGTGGATCACGCCGGCGGCCTTCGGGGCGGTGTCGCCCTTGCGGATCGTCCACGCGCGGGCCTCCTTCGGGCCGGCGGTGAGGTAGGTCTGCAGGCCGAGGGTGTCGAAGCCGGCCTTCGCCAGGGTCTGCAGGCCCGGTTCGTCTTGGCCGACGGCGGCGAGGAGCTCGGCGGCGTCTTCGTCGTCAAGCTCCAAAAGCTCGGTCTCGGTCTGGGCGTCCAGGAAGACGGCCTCGGCGGGGGCGACCAGGTCGCGCAGCTCCTGCTTGCGCGCGTCGTCGGTGAGCACGTCCTCGTCGGAGTTGAACACGTAGAGGAACGGCTTCGCGGTCATCAGGTGCAGGTGGTGCAGCAGCGCCAGGTCCACTTCCCCACCCTTGGAGGCGGCGAAGAGGGTGCGGCCGTCTTCGAGCACGGCCTGCGCCTTCTTGGCTTCCTCGGCCTGGGCGGCGACGTCTTTGTCCTTGCGGCCGTCCTTCTCCAGGCGCGGCAGGGCTTTTTCAATGGTCTGCAGGTCGGCGAGGATCAGCTCGGTGTTGATGACCTCGATGTCCGAAGACGGGTCAACCTTGCCGTCGACGTGGATGACGTTGTCGTTGGAAAACGCGCGCACGACCTGGCAGATCGCGTCCGCCTCGCGGATGTTGGCCAGAAACGCGTTGCCCATGCCTTCGCCTTCGGAGGCGCCCTTGACAATGCCGGCGATGTCCACGAAGGACACGGTGGCGGGCAGCACGCGCTCCGAGTCGAAGATCTCCGCCAGCCGGTCCAGGCGCGGATCCGGCAGCTCCACCAGGCCGACGTTGGGCTCGATGGTGGCGAACGGGTAGTTCGCGGCAAGCACCTCGTTGCGCGTCAGGGCGTTAAACAGGGTGGACTTGCCAACGTTGGGCAGACCGACAATTCCAAGAGTAAGGCTCACGTCGCAACATCCTAGCGGAGGCTTGTGCGAGGTTCGGAGGGGGCCGTGAGGTGTGCCGTCGCAAAGCAAAATGCAATGGGGCACAATGGTGCGCGTGAGTGAACCGATCCAGACCCCCGTGCGCGACGACCGCGTGGACCGCAACGTTGTGTTCAACGACTGGATCGCTTCCGCGGCGAAGTTCACGCTGCGCATCCTGGTCATCGCCGTGTTTTTGTACGCGGTGGGCCAGCTCATCGGCGCGTTTTGGGCGGGCATTTTGCCGGTCGTGCTCGCGCTCATCGTGTGCACCGTGCTCGCCCCCGTCGCAGCTGCTTTACGACGACACAAGGTCCCCGCCGGCCTGGCAGCCCTTTTGACGATGCTGCTGTTCTTCGGGGTGCTGGCGTTTATCGGCATGCTCATCGCCCCGGACATCGTGGGGCAGTCCCGCCTGCTGTACATCCAGGCCCTCGAGGGCATCCAGCGCCTGCAGCTGTGGGCGCAGGGCCCGCCGCTGAACCTGGATCCGGAGAACCTCAACGAGGGCGTCGACGAGATCACCCAGTGGATCCAGAACCAGGCGGGCGCGATCGCCGGCGGGGTGTTCTCCGGCATCAACACCGCGGCCGGGCTGTCGGTGACGCTGATGGTGCTGGTCGTGCTCACCTTCTTCTTCCTCAAGGACGGGCACCGCTTCCTGCCGTGGCTGCGCTCCGCCACCGGCGGCCGCACCGGCCTGTACCTGACGGAGCTGCTCACCCGCGCTTGGAACACCCTGTCCGGGTTCATCCGCGCGCAGGCGGTGTGCTCGCTGGTGGACGCGATCGTCATCGGCACCGGCATCGCCATTGTGGGCGTGCCGATGGCGTTCACGCTCGCGCTGATCACGTTTGTGGCGGGCTTCATCCCGATCGTCGGCGCAGTGGTGGCAGGCGCGTTGGCGGTGCTGATCGCGCTGGTCACCCTCGGGTTCACGAAGGCGTTGATCGTGCTGGCGATCGTGCTGGCCACCCAGCAGCTGGAGGGCAACGTGCTCTCCCCCATGCTGCAGTCGCGCGCGATGAACCTGCACCCGGTGATCGTGCTGGTCTCGGTGACCGTCGGCGGCGCGCTGTTCGGCCTTGTCGGCGGTTTCCTCGCGGTGCCGGCTGCGGCGATGGTCGCGGTGGTGTACCGCTACCTGCTGGAGGTACTGCGCATCAACGCCGGCGAGCTGGGCGCAGATGACATCGAATTCACCACCGACGAGGGCCGGGTCATCGCGGAGATCGTCGAGGCAGAGTCCGTGCACAAACGCCAGGAGTGGCGCGGCGAGCGCGAATGGGTCAACGCCCCCGTCGCCGACGAGGAGGCCGACGAGAAGACCGAGCGCTTCGGCACCTCCAGCCTGCGGAAGCTGCGCGACAGCGGCCTCGAGCGGTTGCGTGGGTGGCAGTCGGGCGACAGCAGCAAAGACACCCCAAGCGAACATATGAGCGAACCCGAACGCTAGCGTGTCTGGCAGGTGTGGTTGACTGCCAGCTATGTCGACCGCCACCGTGCTCTTGCTCCTCGCCACCGGCCTGCTCGCGGGCTTCATCGCCGGCGTGTTCACCGGCGCCGCCTGGATGCGCCGCTCCACCCCGCAACAGCCCCCGCAGGACCTACGCCCCGTCGCCCGCGCGCTGAAGGACATGCGCGAACAGCTCGACGAGATGGACAAGCAGCAGGCGGTCTCCGCATCCTCGCTTGCGGGCCAGGTGCAGGCGATCGGGCGCACGTCGGCACGCCTGGGCGACCGCACCGACCAGCTCATCACCGCCCTGCGCTCCCCGCAGACCCGCGGCCGCTGGGGCGAAATCCAGCTCGAGCGGGTAGTTGAGCTCGGCGGCATGCTCGAGCACGTCGATTTTGACACCCAGGAGCACATGCTTATCGACGGCTCACGCGTCCGCCCCGACATGATCATCCGCCTCACTCAGGGCCGAAACATCGTCGTCGACGCGAAAGTGCCGTTCCAGGCGTATTTAGATGCGCTGGGCACCGAGGACCCGGAGGAGCGCCAGGCGTTCATGCGCCGCCACGCCCACCTGGTGCGCGCGCACGTGGACACCTTGTCGGCGAAGTCCTACATCGAGGCGTTCCAGCCCACCCCGGAGTTCGTTGTGCTGTTCGTGCCGGCGGACCCGTTCCTGGACGCCGCGCTGTCCATCGACCCTGAGCTGCTGGACTACGCGTTCGCCCGCGACGTGGTCATCGCCACTCCCACCACCCTGTTCGCGCTGCTGCGCACCGTGGCGCTGGGGTGGCGGCAAGAATCGCTCAACGACGCCGCGAAGGAAATCCAGCGCCTCGGCAGGCAGCTGCACCAGCGCCTTGCCACCATGGCGGAGCATTACAACCGTGTCGGCTCCTCGCTGGATAAGGCGGTGGAGGCGTACAACGCCACGCTGGCGTCGATGGATTCGCGCGTGATGGTCACCGCACGCAAGCTGGAAGAGGCGCAGGTGCCGTCGCGGCGCGGCGAGGCCCCGGCGTTGAAACCGGTTTCAACGCGTGCCCGGCACGCTGCCGAGGACACCGGGGAGTAGAATCGTCTGGCGTGTCGCATGTCTCTCACCGGAACTCAACCTCCCCGTCCGCAACGTTTCACGGGTTGCCCACGGGGTCCGGCATTGGCATCATCTTCGCCGCGCTGTTCACTGGCGTGCTGATTTCGCTGTCCACCGGGGTGATCGGCTGGCCGTTTCTGGCTCTCTACGCCGTCGCCGTGATTGTGGTGGCCACCCTGGTCAACCCGCGGGGGTTGTTCCTCACCGTGGCTAGCGCGCCGATCCTGTTCGTTGTGGCCGTGGTGATCGCCGGCTGGGTGATGTCACGCAACCAGATTGCTGCCGGCGGCGCTTCCGGCAAAGCTGCGCTACTGCTGGTGTTCTACCCGGTCACCGAGCTATTCCCCGTGCTGTTCGCCGTCACGCTGGGCTCGATCATCATTGCGGTTGTGCGCATCCGCTTGATCAAGCGCCACAACGAGCAGCTGCTGCGCCGCGAGACCGCCGAACGCACCCGAATCAACCGCAGCAACCGCCGCACGAATTCTGAGGGTCGCCGCGCCCGCGAGCGCGCCAAGGCGGTGTCCGTGGACGAGCTTCTGCGCCGCGCCGATTCGGAGCGCAGCGCGAAGCGGGCACAAACACCGGCACAGAAAAAGTCCCCGCGATCCGGCTCCACCTCGATTGCGGACCGGCTCGGCGAGGACCTTTACAAGAGCTAGCGCTTTCCCCTTGCGCTTTACCCCTGCGCCACCGCCGGAGTCTCACGGCGCGGCAGGCGCAGATCGCGCGGCAGGGAGAACGTGATGGTCTCCACGGTGGTAGTGACTTCCTCCGCGTCCGCGTAGCCGCGGCGGGCGAGCTCCTCCACCAGCTCCTTGACCAGGATCTCCGGCACAGACGCGCCCGAGGTCACGCCGACGGTGGAAACGCCGTCGAACCACTCGTCTTTGACCTGGGAGGCGTAGTCCACCAGGTGCGACTCCTTCGCGCCTGCCTCCAGCGCCACCTCGACCAGACGGCGGGAGTTCGAGGAATTCTGGGAGCCGACCACGATGACCAGCTCGCAGCGCGGGGCGATCTCCTTGACCGCGGCCTGGCGGTTTTGGGTGGCGTAGCAGATGTCGTCGCTCGGGGGGTTTTCCAGGTTCGGGTATCGCTCGTGCAGCTTGTCCACGATGAGCATGGTCTCGTCCACCGAGAGCGTGGTTTGAGACAGCCACACCAGCTTCTGGTCGTCTGGGAAGTCTGGCAGGCGGTCCACGCCGTCCACTCCGTCGACAAGATGCGTAATCTCCGGAGCCTCACCGGCGGTGCCCTCGACCTCCTCGTGGCCCTCGTGGCCGACAAGCAGGATGTGGTAGCCGTCGCGGGCGAAGCGCTTGGCCTCGTTGTGCACCTTGGTCACCAGCGGGCAGGAAGCGTCGAGGGTGAGCAGGTTGCGGTCCTTGGCGGAGTCGCGCACCGCCGGCGAGACGCCGTGGGCGGAGAACACCAGGTGGGCGCCTTCGGGCACCTCGTCTGTCTCGTCGACGAAGATCACGCCGCGTTCCTGCAGCGTTTCCACGACGTACTTGTTGTGCACGATCTCTTTGCGCACGTAGACGGGCGCGCCGTACTTCTCCAGGGCCTTTTCTACGGTCTCCACTGCGCGGTCGACACCAGCGCAGTAGCCGCGGGGGGATGCGAGGAGGACTTTTTTACCCTGATCTGTCATGGAACCAACCCTAACTAATCAACGTCAAAAACAATAGGCGGGCGGTGTCGGCTCGCCGGGTAACGTGGCATCCGTCTAATGGAAAGGAGCATGCGGTGGCAGATTCGAAGAGCTCGCCGGAGTCGCCGTGGTCGGTGTCCAAGCTCAACACGTCGGTGAGGGGCTGGATTGAGCGCCTCGGCTGGCTGTGGATCGAGGGCCAGCTCACCCAGGTCAACACAAAGCCAACGTGGCGGTATTCCTACCTCACGCTTCGCGACACCCAGGAGCAGGCCAGCGTCCAGCTCACCGCGGAGACTTCGCTGCTCACGGGCATGCAGGTGCCGCTCAACGACGGCGACCGGGTCGTCGTGCTGGGGAAACCGTCCTTTTTTACGGGCCGCGGCACCTTCTCCATGCGCGTGACCGAGATCAGGCACGTCGGCGCGGGCGAACTGCTGGCGCGCATCGAGGCGCTACGCAAGCAGCTCGCTTCCGAGGGCCTGTTCGACCCCGCACGCAAGAAGCCGCTGCCCTACCTGCCCAGGAAGGTCGGTTTGATCACCGGCCGCGGCTCCGCGGCCGAGCGCGACGTGCACTCCGTGGCACAGGGCCGTTGGCCGCAGGTGCGCTTCGAAACCATCAACACCCCGGTCCAGGGACCGACCACCGTACCTGCGGTGATCGAGGCGCTCGGGGCCCTCGATGCGGACCCCGAGGTGGACGTGATCATCGTCGCCCGCGGCGGCGGGTCTGTGGAGGATCTGCTGCCGTTTTCGGAGGAGGCGCTGCAGCGTGCCGTCGCTAAGCTTGGCACTCCTGTGATCTCCGCGATCGGCCACGAGCCGGACAACCCGGTGCTGGACAACGTCGCGGACGTGCGCGCAGCCACCCCGACCGATGCGGCCAAGCGCGCGGTCCCCGACGTGGCGCAGGAGCGATTGCTTATCGACGAAGCACGTGCCCGCATGGCCGCCGCCCTGCGCGGATGGGTCCAACGCGAACGCGACGGGCTCGCCTCGGTGCGCACGCGCCCCGCGCTCGCTGACCCGATGATGGCCATCAACCGCCGCCGCGAAGAGATCGAGCGCGCCACCGCCCTGATCCGCCGCGACGTGAGCCACCTGCTGCAGCGCGAAACGCAGCACGTGCGGGGCTTGCGCGCCCAGGTCTCCGCCTTGGGCCCCTCGGCGACGCTTGCCCGCGGCTACGCCGTGGTGCAGGTGCTGCCGCGCGACGGCTCAGAGCCCGAAGTTGTCACCTCCATCGACCAATCCCCGCCCGGATCGCAGCTGCGCATCCGCGTCGGCGACGGCTCCATTACCGCCGCCTCCATGTCCACCACGCAAGCAGATTAGGAACACAAAACATGACTGAGAACTCTTTCGGCACTGGCCAGGCCAACGACAACGCGCTGCCGGATCCCGCCACCTTGAGCTACGAGCAGGCCCGCGACGAGCTCATTGAGACCGTCAAGATCCTCGAACTGGGGCAAATGAGCCTGGACGAGTCACTGAAATACTGGGAGCGCGGCGAGGCGCTGGCGAAGCGGTGCGAGGTGCTCCTCGACGGCGCCTCCCAACGCGTCGAGGAAGCGATCAGTTCCCGTCAGCAGCCTGAATCGGAGCAGTAGCCAGCGCGGTCGAGATCAGCTCCTCGAACTCGCGCGCCTCGCCAGCGCCGGTGAGCACGAGCCGGGCATCGCCCGCGTCGACGACCCACAGGTCGCGCACGTCCTTCTCGTCCGAGGTGTAGACCTCGACGCTGCGGCCTTCGATGGTTTCGGTGCGGTCCAGAGTGCGCGGCTTCGCATCCGCGCCTTCCGCCGCTTCCTCCGCGTCTGCGCCGGTCTGGGTGAGCTGGATGAAGCCGCGGTCCGGGGTGACCCAGCCGACCGTCGGCGCCGGCTGGCCGCCCAGCATGGTGCGGCGCGCGGAGTTGGTGACCCAGCCTTCCGGCATCTCCGGGTAGCGCACAGCGAAGTCCACGCCGCGCGCCTCCAGGTCGAGGAAGGTCTTCGCGTCGACCTCCTGGACCGGCCCCTGCTCGGGCGTGCCGGGGTTAAACGAGCACAGCCCGGTCGCGCCGACGGCGACGACCATCAGCACGATGATGAGCACGGAGTTGATCGCGATGTCTCGTCCGTCCTGGAAGATGCGGGGTTTTTTGTTGCTAGCCACGCCGATCAGTATGGCATGCTCCCCCGCTTCCCCCTTAAAGGTGGGAAGAACGGGCACTAACGCGGATAGAAGTGCCACAATAGAGGGGTCTTTTTGTGATTCATGCTTAGGAAGGCCTCCCCATGACCGAACAGTCCGAACTTTTCCCTGACCGTAACCTCGCGATGGAGCTGGTGCGCGTCACCGAGGCCGCCGCACTCGCCTCCGGCCGCTGGGTGGGCCGCGGCCAGAAGAACGAGGGCGACGGCGCGGCCGTGAACGCGATGCGCAAGATGATCAACTCCGTGGAGATGGACGGCGTGATCGTCATCGGCGAGGGCGAGAAGGACGAGGCCCCGATGCTGTTCAACGGCGAGCAGGTGGGCACCGGCCACGGCGCCGCTGTGGACATCGCCGTGGACCCGGTCGACGGCACCCGCCTGATGGCCGAGGGCCGCCCGAACGCGATCTCCGTCATTGCGGCCGCCGACCGCGGCTCCATGTTCAACCCGCAGGACGCCTTCTACATGAACAAGATCGCTGTAGGCCCGGAGGCGGTCGGCGCGATCGACATCACGAAGTCGACGGCCGAGAACATCCAGGCAGTCGCGGAGGCGAAGGGCGTGCGCCCCGCCGACATCACGGTGGTCGTGCTCGATCGTCCGCGCCACAAGCAGCTTGTCAGCGACATCCGTGCCGCCGGCGCCAAAGTCCGCTTCATCATGGACGGCGACGTCGCCGGCGCCATCGCCGCGGCGCAGCCCGACAACGGCATCGACATCGCGATGGGTATCGGTGGCACCCCGGAGGGCGTCGTCACGGCGTGCGCCCTGAAGTGCCTGGGCGGCGAGATCCAGGGCATGCTCGCCCCGCAGGACGACGAGGAGCGCGAAAAGGTCCTCGCCGCCGGCCACGACCTGGATCGCGTGCTGGGCATCAACGACCTGGTCACCTCCGACAACTGCTACTTCGCCGCCACCGGCGTCACCAACGGCGACATGCTGCAGGGCGTGACCTACCGCAAGTCGGGTGCCACCACCCGTTCGCTGGTGATGCGCTCGAAGTCCGGCACCGTGCGCTTCGTGGAGTCCCAGCACCAGCTGGCGAAGCTGCAGGACTACTCCGTGGTGGACTACGCCGAGCCGGAGAACTAAAACGCAGGCTAAAGCAGCGCGCCAATCACCGCCGCGCTGGCCAGCAGGTTATTCACCACGTGCACAATGACGCTGGACGTGATGTTGCCATGGAAGCGCGCCACAAGCGCCAGGCCAATGCCGGAGAAGAAGGTGAACACCATCGCCGGCGGCGCGATGTGGGCCACCCCGAAAATCGCTGAGGTGACCACCACACTCGCAGCCGCCGGCATGAGCGTGTCGAAGTAGTTCATCAGCACGCGGCGGAACACGATCTCCTCGATGAACGGCCCGATGAGCAGGTAGCCCGCCAGCAGCAGCAACACCGGTGCGGCGCTATCCAAGTCTCTGGCGAGGGTCTCGCTGGCGGAGTCGCCTCCGGGCTCGAGCCCGATAAGCGGCGCGACAACCGAGGTCGCTGCCGCCGAGCCGATCACCACCGCTGGGGCCTGCCACAACAGGTGCCAGCCTCGGTGCCCGAGCCTCGAGAATCCGAGCTCGAGCCCGCGGCGCCGCATGTAGCGCACCAGCAGCACGGTCGGCACCGCGAGCGCGATCAACACGGCAGCTGGCAGCACCGTCAGCGCCACTGTCCGGGACACACCAGCGCGCACCAAGATCAGCCCCTGCCCGATGAGCAGAACGTCCATGGACGCCATCGCGGCGGCCGCGACCAACGCGTCCCTCAAAGTGGGGGTCTTCATGGCCTGCGGTTCGGGCATTTCGTCTCCTCGCTATGTCCGGTTGGTGCATAATCGTGCAGTGGAAAGGCACGCGCGCACTCTACCGTGCGCGGCGTGCACGCGACAGAAGTAAAGGACAATCATGGCTGATCAGGAATACCGCATCGAACATGACACGATGGGCGAGGTCAAGGTGCCGAAGGACGCGCTCTGGCGCGCCCAGACCCAGCGCGCCGTGGAGAACTTCCCCATCTCCGGCCGCGGCCTGGAGTCCCAGCAGATCCGCGCGCTCGGCCTGCTCAAGGCCGCGTGTGCGCAGGTGAACAAGGATCTGGGCAACCTCGACGCTGAGAAGGCGGACGCCATCATCGCTGCCGCGAAGGAGATCGCCGACGGCAAGCACGACGATCAGTTCCCCATCGATGTGTTCCAGACCGGCTCCGGCACTTCGTCCAACATGAACACCAACGAGGTCATCGCCTCCATTGCGAAGGCCAACGGCGTTGAGGTTCACCCCAACGACCACGTCAACATGGGCCAGTCTTCCAACGACACCTTCCCCACCGCCACCCACGTCGCCGCGACCGAGGCGGCGGCCAGCGACCTGATCCCGGCGCTGAAGGTGCTGCAGGAATCCCTGGAGAAGAAGGCCAAGGAGTGGCACGAGGTGGTCAAGTCCGGCCGCACCCACCTCATGGACGCCACCCCGGTGACCCTGGGCCAGGAGTTCTCCGGCTACGCCCACCAGATCGAACTCGGCGTCGCACGCGTCGAGGCCACCCTGGAGCGCCTGGGCGAGCTCGCCATCGGCGGCACCGCGGTGGGCACCGGCATCAACACCCCGGCAGAGTTCGGCGGCAAAGTCACCGAGGAGTTGAAGAAGCTCACCGGCGTCGAGCAGCTCTCCGAGGCGAAGAACCACTTCGAGGCGCAGGCCAACCGCGACGGCTTGGTCGAGTTCTCCGGCGCGATGCGCACCGTGGCCGTGTCCCTGTACAAGATCGCCAACGACATCCGCCTGATGGGCTCCGGCCCGCTGGCCGGCTTCGCGGAGATCCACCTGCCGGACCTGCAGCCGGGTTCCTCCATCATGCCGGGCAAGGTCAACCCGGTCCTGTGCGAGACCGCAACGCAGGTCTCCGCGCAGGTCATCGGCAACGACGCGGCTGTCGCATTCGGCGGCACCCAGGGCCAGTTCGAGCTCAACGTGTTCATCCCGATGATGGCGCGCAACGTGCTCGAGTCCTCCCGCCTGCTCGCGAACACGGCCCGCCAGTTCGCCACCAAGCTTGTCGACGGCATCGAGCCGAACGAAGAGCGGATGCGCACGCTGGCCGAGTCCTCCCCGTCGATCGTGACCCCGCTGAACTCCGCGATTGGCTACGAAAACGCCGCGAAGATTGCCAAGCACGCGGTCAAGGAGGGCATCACCATCCGCCAGGCCACCATCGATCTCGGCTTCGTGGACGGCGAGAAGCTCACCGAGGAGGAGCTGGACAAGCGCCTCAACGTGCTGTCCATGGCCAACACTGACCGAAACTAGGCTGCAAACAGCACCTAGCTAGAATCAGCCCCCAGCACATCAACCAACCTGCTGGGGGCTTTTTCATGCCTGATTCTTTCTCCGAGCTGCGCACCGCGGGCGGCCCGAACAAGCCGTGGGTCGTCGGTGGGGTGCTCGCGCTCATCGTCGCCATCATCGGCGTCGCGCTCGCGGCGGCCTACTGGTACGCCAACCCAAAACCCGAGCCCGCCAATGAGGTGCCGGAAACCGTCACGGTGACTGCGCAGCCGCAGCCTGTCGACGATCCGTCGGCCCCCACCGAAACCATATCGGGCACGTTTACCGGCACCCTGAACAGTTTGGAGGATGACGCGAAGGTCAAGGCGTGGCCCGCGGTGGCGACCTTCGGCGGCGGCACCGCCTCGGTGACCTATCCCCTGACCGGCTGCACCGCGCTGATCGGCGAGGGCGGAGAATCCATCCCGTTGACGAAGAGGTGTAATGACGGGCAGGGCCGTTGGGACGTCGAAAAGCAGACGCCCGGCGTTGTGAAACTGACGTACCTGGAAGGCGACATTGCCCTGGTAGAAGGCGAATTATCGGCCGGTTTGCCTTAAATTGCACTGGGTGTAATATTGCACCCCGTGCAAAATGAAGGAATCCGGGAGCAGAAGCGTCGCGAGACGCTGCAACGCATCCGCGACCAGGCCGCGAAGCTTGTCCGCGCGCAGGGCTACGACAACGTCACCGTCGACGACATCTGCCGCGCCGCAGACATTTCCAGGCGCACGTTTTTCAACTACGTCGACTCCAAGGACGAGGCGATCCTAGGGTCGTTCCCGTTCACGTTCAGCGAGGATGCGCTCGCCGCAATCCGGACGACGCCGAGTGAGAACGTGCTCGAACTTGTCATCCGCTCCATCGAGGTGGATCCAGGGCGCTTCGACGGACCGGCCGCGAAATGCCGCCACGAGTTACTGGAAAACAACCCAGGGCTGATGCACGCCGAGGCCGCGCGCAAACGAGGCTTCCTCACCGAGGTCGGCCGCGCCGTCTACGCCCACTTCGAACGCTTCCCCGAGGACCGCAAATTCCCCGGGACGCTGGAGGACGAGACGCAGTTCATCGTGATCCTCTTCCAGGGCGCGGTGAGCCGCTACCTGTGGCACCCTCCGGATCAGGACGACCCCGTCAAACAATTGCTGGCAAACGCACACGATCTGACCGTTTACGCAAAGGAGATGAAATGGTAGAAACCCGCGCGGACAAACAACCGCCCCAGGCCAGCACGCCAAACGTGGGGCTGGTGTTCTCGGCCCTGCTGCTGACCATGCTGATGAGCTCGCTGGGTCAGATGATTTTCGCCACCGCCCTGCCCACCATCGTGGGCGAGCTCGGCGGCGTGGACCACATGAGCTGGGTCATCTCAGCGTTTTTGGTCACCATGACCATCGCGATGCCGATCAACGGCAAACTCGGCGACATCCTGGGCCGCAAGTGGCTCTACATCACCGGCATCGGCCTGTTCGTGGTCGGCTCCACCATCGGCGGCTTCGCCCACACCATGGAGCTTTTGATCATCGGTCGCGCCGTGCAGGGCCTGGGCGCGGGCGGGATGATGGTGAACTCGCAGTCCATCATCGCCGAGGTCGTCCCCGCCCGCGAGCGCGGCAAGTACATGGGTGTCATGGGCGCCGTCTTCGGTGTGTCCTCGGTGCTCGGCCCGGTGCTCGGCGGCTGGTTCACCGACGGGCCCGGCTGGCGCTGGGCACTGTGGATGAACATTCCGCTCGGCCTGCTCGCGATGAGCGTGTGCGCCGCCGTGCTGCGCCTGCGCCGCGGGACCGCCAAGGGCATGCACTACGACTACCTCGGAACCACGCTGATGGTGGTGGCCACCGCCTCGCTGATCCTCACCACCACGTGGGGCGGCACCCAGTACGAGTGGAGCTCCCCCACCATCATCACCACCTCGCTGATCGCCCTGGTTGCGGCCGTGGCGTTCGTGTTCGTGGAGCTGCGCGTGACCAACCCGCTGATCCCGATGGACCTGTTCGAAAACCGCAACATGGTCCTGACTACCCTGGCCGGCACCGTGCTGGGCCTGGCCATGACCAGCGGGCTGGCGTACCTGCCCACCTACCTGCAGATGGTCCACCAGCTCACCCCCACCGAGGCGGGCCTGATGATGCTGCCGATGGTCATCGGCATGCTCGTCACCGGCATGACGGTCGGCTTCATCATCTCCAAGACCGGCCGATACAAGATCTACCCGCTGGTTGGCATGCTCATCACCACGCTGGGGCTGTTCCTGTTCTCGCGCCTGGATGTCACCACGTCGCTGACCAGGCTGGGCATCTACATGTTCATCTTCGGCTTTGGCCTGGGCCTGGTCATGCAGGTGCTGGTGCTCATCGTGCAGAACTCGTTCCCGCTCAAGCACGTCGGCACAGCGACGTCGACGAACAACTTCTTCCGTCAGATCGGCTCGTCCATTGGCGCGTCGCTTTCGGGCTCGCTGTTCATCCACAACATGCGCGACAACCTGGAGCAGCGCTTGCCGGAGGCGCTGGCGAAGCTGGGGCCGGAGGGCGAAGCGTACGCCGCGAAGTTCCAGGACGGCGGGGCGAATAGCCTCACCCCCGGCACAGTCGCCCAGCTTCCTGATCCCCTCCGGGAAGCCGTGCTGAGCAGCTACAACGACGGTTTGACGCCGGTGTTCTTACTGATGGTCCCCCTGGCTATCCTCGCCTTCCTGCTGCTTCTGCCCGTGCGCGAGGAGGCGCTCAAGGAAGACCTGAGCTAGGAGTTGCGCGACATCGGCAGAATCAGCTCCCAGATGTCGCAGTCGCGCCACTCGCCTTGGCGCTCGCCGTAGGCCATCTGCGCCATGTTGTGGAACGTGCCCACCTTTTCAAATCCGCGGGACTTATGCAGGCCCGCGGATCCTTCATTTTCGGGGAAGATCCAGGAGTGGATGGACCACTTGTGCAGGCTGATGCAAGTCTGGATCAGGTGGTCTAGCAACGCGCCGGCGACGCCACGGCCGCGTGCGTCCGGGTGGGTGTAGATCGAGTCTTCAACAACGCCATGGAACACGCTGCGGGTAGAGGCTTTTGCGGCCCCCACCCAGCCGAGGACTTTGTTGTCGTCGTCCGCATCGACCGCCACGAAGACGGTCTCCATGATCTTCTTGCGGGAGAATTGCTCCCAGTTCTGCCCCTTGGTTTCCCAAGAGGCGTTGCCTGTTTGTAGTCCCATCTCGTAGATGGCTCGTACCTGCGGATAGTCTTCCGGTCGGATGGGCCGGATGGCAAAGTCCGATTTTTGCATGCGCTCCATTGTCCAGATCCGCGCCACGGCGCGCAAACGTGGGCGAGACAACACAAAAGCGCCACCCGGCCGCAGCCAGGTGGCGCTCGAAATCAGGCGAGGCTACGCCCAGTTTTACTTCTCGGTGACGATTGCGGTGAACGCATCCTCGGTGCCGCCGCGGGTCCACTCGATGGTGCCGTTCTCGAACTCCTGGGTCCAGCCGGACTGATCAGCGTTCTCGGTCTCCGGTGCGAGCGGGAAGCCCATCTTCTGGTCCAGACGGACGTCGGTGATCCACTCGTTAGCGATCTGGCCCCAGGTCGGTGCGCCGCCGGTGTTCTCGTTCCAAGTGATGTAGTGCTCGTTGTCGTAGGTGACGATCCAGCCGCCGTCGGTCTCTTCAACCGCCATCGGCTCGCCCCACTCCGGCTCAGCGTACTGATCCATAGCCGCCTTCACGCCGGCCGGCACCATTGCGGTTGCGCCGTCAGCGGTGGTGATCTCCTCGGTAGCCTCAGCATCGCCAGCTGCGGCGCCGTCGGTAGCGTCAGCGTCGCCCTCGCCGGCGGTCTCGGTGGCGACCTCGGTCTCGGTGGCGGTCTCGGAGACAACCTCGGTGGAGGTCGGCTCACCCTCGCCGTCGTCGGAGCAAGCAACCAGGCCGGTTGCGCCAAGGGTCAGTGCAGCTGCGGAAGCGACGATTTTACGGGAGAACATAATCAATACCTTTCATTCTTGAAATTAGTGCGCCGTCCATTATGAACTTTGCGTTAACGTCGAGCCCTCTTTGCACCCGATCGGGGGTGCGCCTTTCCGCGCGAGGAACGCACTGTGCGACCCTTCGTCACTCCGACAAAGTCCTGCACAGCGTCCGAATCGTCCGCCTTGCGCCAGACGAGCGCGATCTGGGTCGCCGGTTCTTCCCCAGCAAGTTGTAACGCTTTTATCTGCTTTCGCGCGAGGTTCTTCAACAATGGCAGGGGCGCGTAAGCCACACCGACGTTTGCGGCGACGATTTGAAGGGCGGACCGGAGGTCGTCGATAGGCGATTGCCCGTCAAAGTTCACGATCTCATCTGCCAAATCCTCGCGGGTGACCTCCCCTACCTCCGCGTAGACGGAATCTTTCGGCACCGCGACACCGGCCGCCTCTTCGTAGAGGCGCACCACGTGGTGCTCGTCGGTGACGCGCTCGTCCGGGAGCCGCACGAGCGCCGCAGTTGCTTGCTTGCCGACGAGCACGAACGGATCATCCGACGGCACCGTCTCAAGGCGACTTCTTGTGAGTTCCTCGTATCGGCGGAACCACTTCCCCGGCTCAGTGCCGGTGACGAAGGCAATGGTGAGCATGGCTACCAATGCTACCGTTTTGGCCATGACTGAACAGACCCCCTCCGGCACCGCCATGAAGCCGGTGACCGCCGCAAAGAAGCTGGGCATCTACCTTCCCGCCACCCCACAGGAGTTTCAGGACGGCGCCGTGACCCACGCCGAACTGCGCGAACTCCAGGACAACCCGCCGCAGTGGCTGCAGGAGCTGCGGCTTTCCGGCCCGCACCCGCGCCCCGAAGTGGCCCGCAAGCTGGGGATTTCCGTGACCGCGCTGAAAAACGCCGGCGTGGACCAAGCGATGACCACCGCCGAAATCCGCGCGCTGCTGGACGACCAGCCCGAGTGGCTGCAAAAAGCCCGCGCCACTCTTGCAGAGCAGCGCGGGCACGCAGTCGACGGCGGCGACGGCGCAAGCGCCGACGCCGGAGAAGCCGAGGAAGACTAGAGCATCTTCCAATCCTCGAGGTCCGGGTAGAGCGGGTACTTGCGCGCCAGGGCCTCAACGCGGCCGCGCAGCGCATCAACGTCGGCATTCTCGGCCTTGATCAATGTCTCCGCGATGATCTCGGAGACCTCGCGGAAATCCTCCTCGCCGAAGCCGCGGGTGGCCAGCGCGGAAGTTCCGATGCGCAGGCCGGAGGTCACCTTCGGCGGGCGCGGGTCGAACGGCACCGCGTTGCGGTTGACGGTGATGCCCACCGAGTGCAGCAAGTCCTCGGCCTGCTGCCCGTCCATCGGCGAGTTACGCAGGTCCACCAGCACGAGGTGCACCTCGGTGCCGCCGGAGACGACGGAAACGCCGGCCTCGCGTGCGTCGTCGGCAAGCAGACGCTCCGCTAGCACCTTCGCGCCGTCGAGGGTGCGCTGCTGGCGGTCCTTGAACTCCTCGCTCCCCGCGATCTTGAACGCGGTCGCCTTCGCAGCCACGACGTGCATCAGCGGGCCGCCCTGCTGGCCCGGGAAAACCGCGGAGTTGAGCTTCTTGTGCAGCTCCAGGTCGTTGGTGAGGATGAAACCGGAGCGCGGGCCGCCGAGAGTCTTGTGCACCGTGGAGGACACCACATGCGCGTGCGGGACCGGGTTCGGGTGCAGACCGGCGGCGACCAGGCCTGCGAAGTGGGCCATGTCCACCCACAGGTAAGCGCCGACCTCGTCGGCGATGGAGCGGAACTCCGCGAAGTCCTCGTGGCGCGGGTACGCGGACCAGCCGGCGATGATCACCTTCGGCTTGACCTCGCGGGCCTGCTCGCGCAGCTTGGCCATGTCGATCTGGTGGGTGTCCTCCTCCACCTGGTACGCCTCCACGTTGTAGAGACGGCCGGAAAAGTTGATCTTCATGCCGTGGGTGAGGTGGCCGCCGTGCGCCAGGTCCAGACCCAAGATGGTGTCGCCCGGCTCCGCCAGCGCCATGAGCACCGCGGCGTTGGCCTGCGCACCCGAGTGCGGCTGCACGTTTGCGTACTGGGCACCGAAGACCTCCTTAGCGCGGTCGCGCGCCAAGTCCTCGATCACGTCCACGTGCTCACAGCCACCGTAGTAGCGGCGGCCCGGGTAACCCTCGGCGTACTTGTTGGTCAGCACCGAACCCTGCGCCTGCAGCACTGAGCGGGGCACGAAATTCTCGGAGGCGATCATCTCCAAGGTGTCGCGCTGGCGCGCCAGCTCGTCCACAATTGCGGCGTGCACCTCGGGATCGTAGGTGGCCAGATCCTGGTAACGGAGGTCTTCAGACACGTCGACCGGGTCCTTTCTTTTCGCGATGATTACGGCTCCTCGAAGTATAGGAAAGTCGGCACGCCCAGAAGGCTGATTTATTCCCCTTTTGCGCGGGTGCAACAATGGTGGCTATGTCACGAGCCGATTCGTCGCCGTACCTCGACTTCCACCGCGAGGACTGGCGCAAGCGCCGCGCCAAGATGCCCCAGGTGCTCACCGAGGAAGAGCTGAAGAAACTCTCCGGCATCGGCGAAAACCTCGACCTGCAGGAGGTCGAGGACATCTACCTGCCCCTGTCGCGCCTGATTCACCTGCAGGTGCGCGCCCGACAGAAGCTCACCAACGCCACCGAGACCTTCATCGGCGGCGACCCGGGGCACGTGCCGTTCATCATCGGCCTGGCCGGCTCGGTGGCCGTGGGCAAGTCCACCACCGCACGCGTGCTGCAGGTGCTTTTGCAGCGCTGGGATTCGCACCCGCGGGTGGACCTAGTCACCACCGACGGCTTCCTGCACCCGAAGGCGGTGCTGGAAGAGCGCGGGATCATGAAACGCAAGGGCTTCCCGGAGTCCTACAACCGCAGAAACCTCATGCGGTTTGTCACCGAGGTCAAATCCGGCCAGCCGGTGGTCAAGGCCCCGATCTACTCGCACGAGGCCTACGACATCCTCCCCGACGAATTCGTGGAAGTCCGCCAGCCCGACATCCTCATCCTCGAGGGGTTAAACGTGCTGCAGACGGGCCCGACGCTGATGGTCTCCGACCTGTTCGATTTCTCCATTTACGTCGACGCGAAGACCGAAGACATCGAGCGTTGGTACATCGAGCGCTTCCTCAAACTCCGAGATACGTCGTTCCAGCAGCCCGGAAACCACTTCGAAGGCTTCGCCGGCATGGACGACGCCGAGGCCGCCTACGCCGCCCGCGAGCTGTGGCAGACCATCAACCTGCCCAACCTGGTTGAAAACATCCTGCCCACCCGCGTGCGCGCCTCGCTGGTGCTGCGCAAGGATTACGACCACACCGTCCAACGCGTGCGCATGCGCAAGATGTAGCTACTTGCCAAAGCGGCGGGAGCGCTGCGAGTAATCGCGCAGCGCGCGCAAGAAGTCGATTTTGCGGAACGCCGGCCAGTAAATATCGGTGAACCAGATCTCCGAGTACGCCGCCTGCCACAGCAAAAAACCGGACAGGCGCTGCTCGCCGGAGGTGCGGATGACCAAATCCGGGTCCGGCTGGCCGGAGGTGTACAGGTGCTCCGCGATGGACTCCACGGTGATCTCGGCGGCCATTTCCGTGGCTGGCACTCCGGCGTGGGCTTTGTCGTCGATAAGCGATTGCACCGCGTCCACGATCTCCTGGCGCCCGCCGTAGCCGACCGCGATATTCACGGTGAGGCCGTGCTTCGTATCGGTTGCGGCCGCGCCCTCGCGCATCCGCTTAGCGACGTCCTCCGGCAACAAATCCAGATGCCCCACCAACCGCACGCGGCAGGTGTAGTCCTCCGTGGCGAGATCCTCGATGACCCCGGAGATGATGTCGAACAGCAGCTCCACCTCCTCGGTGGTGCGCTGCAGATTCTCCGTGGACAGCAAGTAGATAGTGAGCACGTCCACGTCCATCTCCGCGGACCAGCGTACGAGCTCGCCGATCTTCGCGCCGCCGACGCGGTGGCCGTGGGAGATGTCCTCGAAGCCCGCCTCGCGCGCCCAGCGCCGGTTACCGTCGGCCATCACGGCAATGTGCTTCGGGCGCTTTTTGCCGCGCAGCTCGCGCTTCAGGCGCGCCTCATACAGCGGGTACAGCGGGTATCGCAGCTTCGAAAGGACAGACACGGGATAAATTCTAGCCAGCTAGAAAGCGTTTTTCTTCCGCTGGTCCTTCAAACCAGCCTTCTCCATGGCCTCGTCGATCGCTTTCTCGTCGAACGGATCAATCCCGCGGGCTTCCGCGAACGCCTGGCGGCGCTTGAAACGGGAGAAGCGGCGGTGAAACGACCAGCCGATGAACAGCACCACGATGGCCAGGACCACCAGCAGCAGCAACCCGATCGGCGAGGCTTTGCCGAAGTCCGGGCCGACCGGGGTCTCGCCCGGGTTCTGGGCCAGCACGAAGTTCGCGGCGCTGGCCGCGGCGATGGTGAACGTAGACATTTAGTTTTCCTCCTCGATGCCGGCAAACAGGTCCGTTTCCGGCAGGGTGGTCTTTACCCTGGTCGCGGCCAGCTCAAACTCCTCGGTGGGCCAGACGTCCTGCTGGTCCTCCACCGGGCTGGCCAAAAAGGCGCCGGCGGGGTCGATCTGCGTGGCGTGGGCCGTCAGCGCTTCGGCACGTTGCGGGAAGTAGGCGGCGCACTCCACCTGGGTGGTCACGCGGTCGAAGACGTCGCCCTCGTTTTCCTCCCAACGTTTGATCATCAGCTCGTACGGGCTCTTCTCGCCGCGCTGGATGAGCCGCTCCTGCAGAAGCTTCATGCGCTGCAAGATGAAGCCGTGCGAGTAGTACAGCTTCAGCGGCGTCCATGGCTCGCCGGCGCCGGGGGCGAAATCCGGGTCGCCCGCGCGCTCCCAGGCGATCATGGAGATCGCGTGCACCATCAGGTGGTCGGGGTGCGGGTAGCCGCCGTTTTCGTCGTAGGTGATGATCACGTGCGGGCGGAATTCGCGGATCTGCTTCACAATCTCCACTGCCACTTCTTCCGGGTCCTGCACCGCGAACGAGCCTTCCGGCAGCGGCGGCAGTGGGTCGCCCTCCGGCAGCCCGGAGTCCTCGTAGCCCAGCCAGACGTGCTCGACGCCGAGCGCCGCCGCGGCGCGCGCCATCTCCTCGCGGCGCACGTCGAGGATGTTGTCTAGCACGCCGGGGCGGTCCATAGCCGGATTGAGGATGTCGCCGCGCCTGCCGTCGGTGCACGTGACGACCTTGACGCGGTTGCCTTCCGCGGCGTATTTGGCCATGGTGGCCGCACCCTTTGAGGACTCGTCGTCTGGGTGGGCGTGAATTGCCATGAGACGAAACCCGGTCACTCGATCAATCCAACTTTCGTAGGGGTCAGTTCTGTACCTCCGCGCCATCTTAGTACCATCAACGCTAAAGTCCTTACCACCTGCAAGGAGCCGTTTACGTGAGCACCGCCACCTCTCCCCGCCCCGCCGAACGCTACGGCCGCAACCGCGGCTCCGGCGGCTCGATCGGCGGCAAAGTGGTGGCGATTGTCTCCGGGCTGCTCATGATCGCCCTTCTTTTCGTCGGCGCCCGCACGATCATGGAGCGCTTCAACGAACCGGTCCGCGCCGAATTCATTTCGCAGGAGCATATCGACGACGACACGGGCCGGCTCTGGATCGACGTGAACCGCAAAAACCCGGACACGCCCGCGTACTGCATCGTCACGGCGGTGGACTACTCCCACGCCGAGGTGGGCCGCCGCGAGGTGGTCCTGCCAGCCGGCGGCGACGAGCACTCCCGCATCGCCGTGGACCTGCCGGTGCGCGAGCCGTTGGTGTCGGGGCGCATCTACGGCTGCTCCGAAAATCTCCCCTTCTACATGGACCCGGAGAGCAGCTTCTACGCAGCACGCTAGCGGAAACCGCCACTTTCGCGTGTGGTAATCTTTCGGCTGTATATCTGCACACATTGGCCCGCGAGCGGCGGGCCGATTTCACGTATCAGGGAAGGTTTAGACCCCTATGGCTGAATCCCAGCAGCAGTACATCACTCCTGAAATGAAGGCCAAGCTCGAGGCCGAACTGCAGCAGCTCATTGACAACCGCCCCGCCATCGCGGCCGAGATCAACGAGCGCCGCGAGGAGGGCGACCTCAAGGAGAACGCCGGCTACGACGCAGCCCGCGAGCAGCAGGACCAGGAGGAAGCGCGCATCAAGCAGATCTCCGAGATCCTGTCCAACTCCACCACCGAGCGCACCGGCATCGTCGAGGGTGTCGCCCACGTCGGTTCCGTCGTGCACGTCTACTACGACGGCGACGAGGACGACCGCGAGACTTTCCTCATCGGCACCCGCGCAGCCTCGACGGACAACGCGGATTTGGAGACCTACTCGGAGCAGTCCCCGCTCGGCGCTGCCGTCGTCGGCGCTTCCGAGGGCGAAACCCGCAAGTACACCGCCCCGAACGGCCGCGAGATTTCCGTCACCATCGTCTCCGCCGAGCCGTATGATTCAGTCAAGGCCTCCACGCCCCGCGCGAAGTAGCCAGTACTTTTCTCTTTTCAAAAACAGAAGGACCATTCCTGTGATTGCCACCTCTTCCCGCAAAGCTGTAGCCGGCGTCGCCGCCCTGGCCGCCATCGCTCTGGCAGGCTGCACCCCGCCGCACCAGAACCCCTCCTCCGAGAAGGTCGACACCGCCACCACCCAGGACCCGGACTCGCTGAAGGGCGCCGGCACTGCAACCACCGCCACCAGCACCGCGACGGCGACCAACGTCACCGAGGCCAACGCGGCGCAGGAGCAGGAGACCGCAGAGGCCGCGGTCGCCGCCGCCCCGGTGTTCAATAACTGCGGCGCCACCGACCTGGTGCGCCCGGACCGCCTGACCGTGGACTGCAAGAACCAGGACGACTTCCTCGAAAACATCGTCTGGGAGCAGTGGGGCGAGGATCTCGCCGAGGGCACCGGCACCCGCGTCGTTGTCTCCCCGGACAACCGCGAAGAAGACGTGAAGGTTGTGTTGGGCAACCCGGAGATCATTGACGGCAAGCCGGTGTTCACCACCGTGTCCGTCGACGGCCAGTCCGTGGTTCCGGACAACAACTACTAAGCCGCACGCACAACAAAGCGCCTCGCTTCCGGTGATAATCCGGAAGCGAGGCGCTTTGCGTTTCTTTGGGCCTAGCGGTCGTTGAAGTAGGACAGCAGGCGCAAGATCTCGGTGTAGAGCCACACCAGGGTCACAGCCAGACCAAGCGCGACGCCCCAGGAGGCGCGCTCCGGCGCACCGGTGCGGACCAGCTTGTCGGCCAAGTCAAAGTCCTGCAGGAAGGACAGGGCCGCCAGAACGATGCAGACCACGCCGAAGATGATGGACAGCGTGCCGCCGTCGCGAAGCGGGGAGATGCCGGTGAAGATTGCCAGCAGGAAGTTGCCCAGCGCCATGATGGCCACGCCGAAGATCATGCCGGTGACGATGCGGTGGAAACGCGGAGTCACGCGGATCGCGCCGCGACGGTAGACCACGAGCATGCCGATGAACACGCCGATCGTGCCCAAAATGGCCTGGAAGATGAGCTGGCCGGCATCGGCGCCGCCGACGGTGAACCAGCCGGAGACGGTCAGGGAGAAGCCGCCGAGGAACAAGCCCTCAAACGCAGCGTAGATCAGCGTCAGCGTCTTCGAGCCGAACTCGCGGCGGAACGCGTTGACCAGCGTGGTGATGAAGCCGCCGATGGCGCCGACGAAGGTCAAGATAACACCGAGGCTGATGTTGCCGGTGAGGAAGATAACGAAGTTCACAGCGGCGAACGCGATGATCACGGCGAGCGTGATGCCCGTCTTGGTCACCACGTCGTCGACCGTCATCGGGCGTTGCTGATCAATTTCGGGCGCGTGCCCCGGAAGCGTCGCGGTCTGGCCGGCCTGGTAGCCGTTGTCCGCATCCGCCCCCGGAATGTTGCGCAGAACGGGGTTAGTGCTTCTCACGTCGCACATTCCTTTCCAATGAGTTTGTCCAAGAGTTCACCGGGTATAACGCCACACGTACCAAAAAGGTTCCCGCCAGTGTGATGCCAGCTGATCACTCGCCACCTTCCAGCGGGGATATGGTGGGCTGCATGGGAGTGCTCGACAACGCCCGCCGCGGCCCGAGAACCGGCGGTGAGGTGGTGCGCGGCCACATCGCGCAGACCACCGGCGGCGAGGACGCGTACGTGTTTTCCTACCGCCGCCTAGATGTTCACGCGTACGTGTTGTCCGAGCCGGTCCCCCACGTGCTGTACTCCACGTATGGCAAGTCCCGCGTGGAGTCTTCCCAGCCTGTCGCAGGCACCCAAACGGAACTGACGTTGCGCGTGCCCGGCACGCCTGCGCTTCCCGACGAATGGCCGGCACGCTTGCTCGCCCGCGCCGCCCGCGACGACATCGAGCCTGGCCACTACCTCGTGCTGGACAACCCGCGCGGCACCCTGTCCGGCTTCGTGTTTGTCACCGACCCGGTCCTCGGTGTGGTGGACGGACCCACCGGCCTGATCCGTTTCACGTACGCGGTCGGCATTAACGGCGACGACGTGGAACAGATGCTGTCCTGGGACCCGTTGAAATTCGCGGCCTTTGTCGGCGACCGCGTGCCGCTCGGCCTGAGTTCCACGGACCGCGACCCCATCAGCACCGACCCCGCAGGACCGGGCATTGTTGGAGGAGGCGGTGGGGTCCGAAGGGTCGTCGATAGGCGCGATGCACGCCCGCTACCTCGAGGTCGATGCCGAGGGGCGCGTGGACCTGGATCTGGCGGCTGCGCGCGCGTTACTGCGCGCCGCGCGCCACCGCCTGTTGCACGGAAGGTCATTCGCGCTGCTCAACGGCGAAACGTGGCTGCTACTCAACCCGCAGTCGCCGACAACCGAGTGTGCGAGCGACCATATTGTCGTCCCCGCCACCGCAGCGCTCGCCCACGAGCTGCTCGCAACATTCGACGCGGTGCCGGGCATCTACCGCCTGCGCACCGCGCCGCTGGAATTCCGAGTGGTGGACCCGACTACTTAAAGACGTTGCCCCACTCGTCGTGCTTGTCCAAAAACGCCTGGGCCTCGCGCTTGGCCGCCTCCAGGTCGTGGCTTGCACCCCAGCCGCATTGCTTCTCATTTGCGGCCGGGACCTCGTCGGCGTTGGTGATGTCCGTCAGCGTCTTTTCCACCAGCTCAGCAACCTCGGCCTCGGCTACGTCGCCGGCAAGCATGAGGTAGAAGCCGGTCTGGCAGCCCATCGGCCCGAAGTCGATGACGTTGTCCGCGTGGTTGCGGGCGTGCTCGGCGAACATGTGCTCCAGTGAGTGCACCGCCGGCATCTCCAGGTGCTCGACGTTGGGCTGCTTGAAGCGGATGTCCCACTTCACCAGCGTGTCGCCTGCGGGCAGCTGCTTGCGGTCCGCGAGCCGGATGAACGGCGCGGCTACCTTGGTGTGGTCGAGGTTGAAAGATTCCACATTCATGCGATCAGTCATGGCTTCGACTCTACTGAACGGAGGCGCGCATGCCCACCACCCTTCTTTGGTTCCGCGACGATCTTCGCGTCACGGACAACCCCGCGCTTTCGCGGGCCGTATCGCGCGGGGAGGTTGCAGGTGTGCTTCTCGTGACGCACAACAACATCAAAGGCGACCGGTAGGGTCGTCTGAATGAAAGCTCTATTCCGCAGAGTCACCGCTGGCATTGCCGCCTGCGCAGCCCTTGTCGCCAGCACAGCCGCACCTGCCACGGCTCAACCCACCGGCAACGTGGTCGTATTCGGCGATTCGTTCGCCTCGAGCCCAGACCAGTACCGCAACTCCGCGCTCAACTTCACGGGAATCTCGAAGCTGTCCTCGGGGTCGTCGGAGAGATTGGTCTCCTCCTATCCCAGCCAGGCTGGGTGCCTGCAAGGGCCGGATAACTGGCCGCGCCAGCTACAAGCCCGCACCGGTCTCACCGTGGCGGACTGGTCGTGCACCGGCCACCAATCGGCCAGCCTGCCCGGCCACGTCGACCTGGCGGTACGCGCCGGCGACCTCAACGCCAACACTCGGGCGGTGACGCTGGCGGTCGGGTTCAACGATCACTGGCGCCCACTGGTCGAATCCCCCGGCGCGCCGTACAACGCCGACGCGGTGCGCGACAACTACTTCCGCAACATGCACGAGGCTGTGGCCAAAGTGCGCGCCGCCGCACCCCGGGCCAAGATCCTCATCCCGGGGATGCTCTCGGTCACCGGTGGAACCGAGCGGCTCTGCCTGATCAACGTGATGCCGAATGCCCCGCTCGGCGTCCCCGCACCCCGGGTGCAGCAGTGGGAGCAACGCACCCAGTCCTACCAGCGCGCGCTAGCCGCCCAGTTGGGCGCGACGTTCATCGACATCCGCGCGCTTTCCACCAACCACAGCACTTGCGCCCGCGACGCCGACCGCTGGGTGGCTGGGCTCATCGACACCACCACGGCCGACTACAACATGGCCCTGCACCCCTCCCGCGCCGGGTCCGCTTTCGTCGCCGACCAGGTGGCTCAGGCGGTGTGAGGCGTACTCTCGGCAAGGTGACCAAGTTTCAGAAGTTCCTCATCCCCCTGTTCGCTGGCGCGGGCGTGCTCCACTTTGCAAAGCCCGAGCCTTTCGACGGCATCGTGCCCGACGCCCTCCCCGGCTCCGCCCGTACCTACACGTACGTCTCCGGCGTGGCCGAGCTCGCCGCCGCTGCGCTGCTGGCCAACCCGAAAACGAGGGCTGCCGGCGGGAAGTTCGCCGCTGCGCTGCTCGCCGCGGTGTGGCCGGCCAACTTCAACATGGCATGGCAGTGGCGCAACGAGCCGTGGCAGAAGCAGATCATCTCCATCGGGCGCCTGCCGCTGCAGATCCCGCTGATCAAGGCGGCGCTCGGCGCAGCGAAGAAATAGTTGCCCAATTCCGACCATGCGCGGGCCGATGGCTGCTTACACTTTGGCTGCACCTATTTCCCCACGGAAGGACATGAAGCAGTCATGGGCAAGTTCGACAATAAGGTTGCGCTAGTCACCGGCGGCGCTTCCGGCATCGGCAAGGCTATCGCGGAGCGTCTCGCCAACGAAGGCGCAAAGGTCGTCGTCGCCGACCTCAACGAGGACGCCGCCAAAGAGGTCGCAGCCGCGATCGAGGCGAATGGTGGCAATGCGACCGCGTTCCGCCAGGACGTAGCCAGCAAGGAGGATAACGAGGCGGCCGTGCAGTTCGCTGTAGACACCTACGGTGCCCTCCACCTCGCCGTAAACAACGCGGGCATCGGCGACCACACCCCGCTGGCGGACAAGGATCTTGCCGATTGGGACAGGGTCATCTCCATCAACCTGTCCGGTGTGGCCTACGGCTGCCACTACCAGCTCAAGCAGTTCCTCGCACAGGCCAACACGGAGCAGTGCGCGATTGTGAACATGTCGTCCATCCACGGCTCCGTGGGCCGCGCCGGCGGCATCGAGGGCTACACCGCCGCGAAGCACGGCGTGGTGGGGCTGACCAAGTCGCTCGCCGCGGACTACGCTGCCACCGGCATCCGGGTCAACTGCGTGGGTCCGGCATACATCGACACGCCGCTGATTCAAAGGGCGCAGGGTGAGGCCCGCCAGGCGCTCGTCGATAAGCATCCTGCTGGCCGCCTGGGCGAGCCCGAAGAGATTGCGGCTGTGGTGAGCTTCTTGCTTTCCGACGACGCGTCGTTTGTCAACGGCTCCTACCACCTCGCGGACGGCGGCTACACCGCCGTGTAGTGGTGCCCCCAGTCGGGCTCGAACCGACACTGGGCGGATTTTAAGTCCGCTGCCTCTGCCAATTGGGCTATAGGGGCGACGGGGAAACATCGTACTTCCCCGCCGCCCGCAAACCGCAATCGGCCAGCTCATTTTCACCGAGCGGAGCCGGCCGCGCGGCCTTACACTCGCTGTGCGAAATCTCAGTATCTTCTGAGTTTCGCGTCCACCCGCAAGCGATTAAAAGGCTACAGCCCATGAATATTCATCTCCCCTCCCCGCTCGATCAGATCTTCAAAAACCTCAACCTCGAGCAGATCATCGCTGCTGTTGCAGGCGCATTCGTCGTCGGCGGCCTTGTCGGCGGCGCGATCGGCGCTGCGGCCGGCGGAAGCTCCGAGGGCACCGGGTCCAGCGACCAGGCTACTGCCCCGACCCAGACCGCACCTGATGCGGAAGGCCCCGTCCTTGAAGGCCGCGCGAAGCTCTCGGCGCTCTACCAGGCACCCGGCCCGGATTCCGGCAAGGATGCGTTCGACGGCAACGGGCAGACCCACCCGTTCAAGGGCCAGGTCATCCCGGGTTTTTCCGGCATTATTGAGAAGGGCGATGGTCAGTTCTACGCGCTTCCCGACAACGGCTTCGGCTCGAAGGAGAACTCCTCCGACTTCCTGCTGCGCATCTACACGGTGAAGCCGAACTGGGAGACCGTAGACACCGCGAAGGACCCGAAGGACACCGGCGGCATCGAAGTGCTGGACTACGTCTCGCTGAAGGACCCGAACAACAAGATTTCCTGGGACATCGTCAACAACGACACCGAGGACCGCCTACTTACTGGCGCGGACTTCGACCCTGAGTCCTTCGTGCAGGCCGCGGACGGCACCTTCTGGGTCGGCGAAGAGTTCGGTCCCTACATCCTCCACGTGGACAAGGACGGCACACTTCTCGACGCCCCGTACACCTACCCGGACGTTAAGAGCCCGTCCAACCCGACGTTGGGTGCTGAAGAAGAACCGAACCTGCGCGACTCCAAGGGCTTCGAGGCCATGGCCACCGACGGCCGTTACCTCTACCCGATCTTCGAGGGCTACCTCGACGAGGCCACCGACAAGCGCGTGCGCGTGATCTCCCAGTTCGACACCGAAACCGGAAAGTACACCGGCAAAACCTGGGATTACCTCGCAGAAGATGATGACGCGCTGATTGGCGACGCATTTTTGACCAAGGACGGCCGCCTGCTCATGCTCGAACGCGACGATTTCCTCGGCTCGGAGGCCCAGCTGAAGAAGGTCTTCGAGGTAAAGGACTTCGCGGACGCGAAGGCTGGCTCCACGCTGCAGAAGGACCTCATGGCGGACCTGCTCAACATTGCCAACCCGGGCAAGATCGGCATGGTCTCCGACGCCCGCGCCTACGGCGTCGGCGACCCGTTCCAATTCGCGCTGCTCAGCGTCGAGACCATCATCCAGCTGGAAGACGGCCGCTACCTCACCGCGTTGGACAACAACTTCCCCGGCGACGACAGCCGCTACCGCGGCAAGCCGGACGACACCGAGATGATCACCTTCTCCGTGAAGTAGCTGTCGGAGATGCTTGGTCTGCGGGCCGGTAACCTTGGCTTCCGTGTTTGCGGAAGTTGACGGACAAAGACCCCACGTGACCAGGCAATGGCTGTTTTTGGTGCCGTGCGCGCTCGGAGCGCTCGGTCTCTTTCTCGCGCGCCTCGCCGGCGACGGCTCCGCCGGCTTCTACTGGGCCACCGCGTTTACGGCGGTGGTTTATGCAGCCACGTGGTGGCTGTGGGGTGACCGCCAGTCGTTCGCGGGGCCCCGCAAGCTTCTCGACGTCCTCCGGGGCACCCTCATCGGTGCCACCCTCGCGCTCGTGTTCGTCCTAGGCGCGCTGGTGGTGCAGCACATTCCAGTACTCGCTGGCCCTGCCGCGGAGCTGCTGCAGACCCCGAACAAGGGCGGGTACTTCCTGACGCTGTTGGTGCTTGTGGTCAACGGCGCCGGCGAGGAGATGGTGTTCCGTGACGCAGTGCCGCGCCAGCTGCGAGGCATGGGCCAGTCGGCGGCGCAGGCCGGCGTGTGGTCCACACTGGCGTACTGCCTGGTCACCTGCGTAATGGGCGTGCCGCTGCTTGTGTTCGCCGCCGGCGTGCTGGGGGCCGTGACCTACTACGAGTCCGTGAAAACCGGCAGGCTCTACTCCCCCATCGCGGCGCACCTGACCTGGAGCATCGGGATGCTTTTGATCCTGCCCCACTTCTTCTGAGCAGGATCAGCCGGCCGCTACTCGCTGACGGAGAACACCTTCTTCTTCGGCGTCTCCTCAGCTTTGGTGGCCCCCGCGACCGAAATCTTCGGCGCGTCGAGCATCTCCGTCATGAAGTCGGCCACCCACTGCAGCAGCTCCGTATCGCGCAGGTTCGGCGCGTTCAGCGCGCGCTTCGCGCCGCCCTCGCGCGGCATCGGCACCTGCAGCGCCTTGGCCGCGGCGCGGAAGTTCGCGCCCGGGTAAAGGCGCTTCAGGCGCACCTGCTTGGAGTCCGGCAGCTCAACCGGGTGCAGCTTGATGCGGCTGCCCTGGGTGAGGATGTCGGAAACACCCACCTCACGGGCCTGGTTGCGCAGCCGCGCCACCGCCATGAGGTGCTCGACCTCTCTCGGCATTGCGCCGAAGCGGTCGATCATGTCGTCGGCTGCGGCGGTCAGGGCGTCGTCGTCGCGCGCCTCGGCGAGCTTGCGGTAGACCTCCAGGCGCAGTCTCTCGGAGTTGATGTAGGTCTCCGGGATGTGCGCGTCCACGGGCAGGTCCACGCGGATTTCCTTGGGGCCCTTGTCGGTGGCGTCGACAGGCTCGCCGCTCATGAGTCCCTTGAAGGTCTCCACGGCCTCACTGACCAGGCGCACGTACATGTCAAAGCCCACCCCGGCGATATGGCCGGACTGCTCCGCGCCCAGCACGTTGCCGGCGCCGCGCATCTCCAGGTCCTTTTGCGCCACGGCGATGCCGGAGCCTAGGTCGTTGTTCTGGGCGATGGTGGCCAGGCGGTCGTAGGAGGTCTCCGTGAGCGTTTTGTCTTTCGGGTACAAAAAGTACGCGTAGGCGCGCTCGCGGGAGCGCCCCACGCGCCCGCGCAGCTGGTGCAGCTGGGAAAGACCCATGTTCTGGGCGTTTTCCACGATCAGGGTGTTGGCGTTGGCGATGTCCAGGCCGGTTTCCACGATGGTGGTGCAGACCATGACGTCGTAGTCGCGGTTCCAAAAACCCTGGACGGTCTGCTCGAGCACCTGCTCACTCATCTGGCCGTGGGCGACCACGATGCGCGCCTCCGGTACCAGTTCGCGCAGCTGGCGGGCGGTCTTTTCAATGTCGGAGACTTTGTTGTGGATGTAGAAGACCTGGCCGTCGCGGAGCAGCTCGCGGCGGATTGCGGCGGCGACCTGCTTGTCTTCCTGCGGGCCGACATAGGTCAGCACGGGGTGGCGGTCCTCCGGCGCGGTGGTGATGGAGGTCATCTCGCGGATGCCGGTCAAAGACATCTCTAGGGTGCGCGGGATCGGTGTCGCGGTCATGGTCAGCACGTCCACGTGCGATTTCAGCGCCTTGATGTGCTCCTTGTGCTCGACGCCGAAGCGCTGCTCCTCGTCCACGATGATCAGGCCGAGGTTCTTCCACTGCACGCCCGTCTGCAGCAGGCGGTGGGTGCCGATGACGATGTCCACCGAGCCGTCGGCAAGCCCGGAGATGATCTCCTTCGACTCCGCGGCGGTGGTAAAACGCGACAGTTCGCGCACGGTCACGCCGAAGCCGTCCATGCGCTGGTTGAACGTGGAGAAGTGCTGCTGGGCCAGAAGCGTCGTGGGCACGAGTACCGCGACCTGCTTGCCGTCCTGGACCGCCTTGAACGCGGCGCGCACGGCGACCTCGGTTTTGCCGAAGCCCACGTCGCCCACAATGACGCGGTCCATCGGGGTGGGCTTTTCCATGTCCGACTTCACCGCTTCGATCGCGGTGAGCTGGTCTTCGGTCTCCACGAACGGGAATGCGTCTTCCATCTCGTGCTGCCACGGGGTGTCCGGTGCGAACGCATGCCCTGGCGCGGCCTGGCGCTTGGCGTAGAGCTCCACCAACTCGCCTGCGATCTCGCGGACCGCGGCGCGCGCCTTGCGCTTAGTGGATTTCCAGTCGGAGCCGCCCATTTTGCTTAGCGACGGCTTCTCGCCCCCGGTGTACTTACTCAGCAGGTCCAACGACTCCATTGGCACCCAAAGCTGGTCGCCGGGCTGGCCGCGCTTGGCGGGCTGGTACTCCAGCACGATGTATTCGCGGCGCGAGTCCTCGTCGCCGGCTTTGACGGTGCGCTCCGCCATTTTCACGAACTTGCCGATGCCGTGGGTGTCGTGCACCACGAAATCGCCAGGCTGCAGGGCGAGCGGGTCGACGCGGTTGCGGCGTCGCGGGGCGCGTCGTTTAGCACCTGCGATATCACCCACGCGGTTGCCGGTGACGTCGGTTTCGGTGACCACGACCAGGTTCGGCCCGCCGAAGACCAGGCCCGCGTGCGACAGCGCCTGGTACAGCGTCACCGCGCCCTCGACAGGCTCCAAGCCGGGCGTGGCCACGCGGGCGGATACGCCGTGCTCGCGCAGGCGCTCCGCCATGCGGTCGATCGTGCCCTTGGCCGGTGCCACGAACGCGACCTTGCCGTGGTTTTGACCGATGTGGAGCTTGAGCGTGGCGTAGAGCTGCTCAATCGCCTTCGGGTCGCCCTTCGGGGCAGGCGCGGCCTCGAACTCCAAAGGCAGCGTGTCTGCGTCGTCGGCGGCGAACATGCCGGGCGGGGCGAACGTCCACCAAGCGTTGCCGGCCTTGGAGGCGGAGACCTCCAGCGACTCGTAGGAGCGGTACGACGAGGCGGACACGTCCAGGCCCTCCACCACCACAGGCCCCTCGGCGCCCATGGCGGCTGCCTCCCAGCCGGCCTCGAGGAACTCGCGGTCCGTCGCCTCCAAATCAGCGATGCGGGTGCGCACCTTCTCCGGGTTGGTCACTAACACCACAGAACCGGACGGCATGAGCTCCGGCAGCACCGAGTACTGCTTGTCCGTCAGCGCCGGGATGAGCGCTTCCATGCCGTCGGCCGGCTGCTTCTCCGAGATGCGCGCCAGCAGCGACGACAGCGTCGGGTTGGAGGGGAATTTTCGCGCGAGTTCGTCGGCTTTGGCGGCCACGGCATCGTCGATAAGCAATTGCCTCGCAGGGTGCAGATCCACCGACCGCACCTCCTCGATGGTGCGCTGGTCCGCGACTGCGAACGAGCGGATGTCGGTGACCTCGTCGCCCCAGAACTCGATGCGTACCGGGTTTTGCGCGGTGGTCGGGAACACATCGATGATGCCGCCGCGGGTGGCGAACTCGCCGCGCGAGGCCACCATGTCCACATGGTTGTACGCGAAGTGCACCAGCTTCGCGGTCAGGTCCTCAAAGTCGTGCTCCTGGTCCACCGCGATGCTGATCGGCTGGACAGGCGGCAGCACCGGCTGGCACACCGCGCGCGCCGCCGCGACGATCACGCGCGGCATCTCCCACAGCACCTTCGAGCGGCGCCCCACAATGTCCGGCGCCGGCGAAAGACGCTCGTGCGGCAGCGTCTCATACGCCGGGAACTGCGCGACCTTCTCCTCACCCAAAATGGCCTTCAGCTCCGCGGCGAGATCCTCCGCCTCGTGGCCGGTAGCCGTGACCAAAAGCACCGGCGTCTCGCGCGCAATCGCACCGGCTGCCCAAGAACGCACCTGGTCGATGCCAGTGACGTGCAACGAATCCTCGCCCACGTGCGTGACCAACCCCTTCAACTTCGGGTCCGTCAGCGCCGCCGTGAGCAAACCGCCCAACACGGGCGGGGTGGTTTCAGTCATGTGTCTTACGCATCCTTCTCTGCGGTTTCGTCGCTTGTCTCGTCGCTCGCCTGGCCGTTTCCGTACACGCGCGGCTGCGCTTCCATCCCCCGCAACCCGTTCCAGCACAGGTTGGAAATGTGCGCCGCCACAGTGTGCTTGTCCGGCGTGCGCTCGTCCAGCCACCACAGCGCAGAATTGGAGACGGTGCCGACAAGCGCCTGACCGTACAGGCCCGCCATCGACTCGTCGAGCCCGCGGTGCTTAAACGCCTCTCCCAGCAGGTAGCTCACCTCGGCGGTGACGCGGTTGAGAATCGTCGAATACGTCCGCCCCTCCCCCGGCAGCTGACCGTGCGCGAGGATGACAAACCCGTCCGTCTCCTCTTCCACGTAGGTGAGCAACGCCAGCACGCCGCGCTCGATGCGGTCGCGCCACGGGCCGGCCTGAATGTTCGACGTGATCGTGCGCTCCAGCCGGGCCATCTCCAGCCGCACAACCTCCTGGTACAGGCCTTCCTTGCTGCCAAAATGCTCGTACACCACAGGCTTGGACACCCCGGCGCGCGCCGCGATCTCCTCCATGGAAATGCCATCGAGCCCGCGCTCGGCGAATGCTTGCCGCCCCACTCCGATCAACTGATCTCTGCGCTGGGGTGCTGTCATTCGCCTTCGAGCCATGCGACCTAGCTTAGAGCGTCGTAGTGTTAACCCCGTCTTTGGCAGTTGGCGGGTCTGGTCTACAATCAGCGGTGCTATTCCCCATGGTGTAATCGGCAACACTACGGTTTTTGGTACCGTCATTCTAGGTTCGAGTCCTGGTGGGGAAGCTTTTTTATTGGAGGGGGCACATGAAACGCCACATCGCTTGGCTCGTTGCATGCGGGGTACTCGCGGGTTGCGTTTCGGAGCCTTTGCCTATCGACGCCCCTGCGTCCCCCACCCCCAGCCAAAACACCGCTGAGTCCACCTCGCACGGTACCGACTCCCAGGATTCCGCCGAGGCCCCCGCCGCGTTCCATTTCGAAAGCGGCACCCTCGAAATCGGCGACTTCGACCCCTACACCCTCGGCGGCGACATCTTCGACCCCTGCACCGAGATCTCGCCCGAGGAATTCGCCGCCGCCGGCTTCCACAACGTGGAACCGATCCCGGAGGAATACGCGGGTTTGAACCCGGACATCAATGCTTGTTTCTTTGAAATAGGTATGCAGCACTATGCGCTAAGCATCGCTGCGACGGACGCGAATCAGGAGATTGTCGAGGAAAGCAGACTGGTTGATAGTGCCATTCGGTCCGATTCGCTTCCATCCCTATTTGTGTACGGAACCGGACTTAACAACGACGTGGATTGCTATGCACAAATTGACACTCACAGGGGCGGATTGAGTATCTCGGTTACGCGTCCACCGGGACTCGGAAGTTTCGAGGATTCGTGCAACGTTGCAGTTTCAGCATTCGAATCACTGATTAACTCCACTGCTTAACTCTGTCCATTTAAATGGACAGTCTGTTTACGGGACTCATTCCCCTACCTAGGATCCTCAGGAGTAGACATTAGAAATTGGGGGTAGGGAATGCGTATCCAACTGGAAGTCGACAGTGTTGAAAAAGCAATCGATCAACTAAGAAAGCAAGCGCTAGCGCTACAATCTAACAGGCAGTTTGGGAAATTTGCATCCCTCTCCAGCTTCTCCACCGCAGGCGGCTTGGACGAGGCGGGTGAGCGGCTCAGCCCGATTGGGGACGAGCGCGCACCGGAGGCGAACCAGGCCATCGCGCTGTATCTGAAGCACACTGCGGACAACCTGTGGTTGGCGTTGACCAACACACAGCAGACGGATGAGTCGTTCTCCGGGATGATGGGCTCGCTGCTGGCGCCGCTCGGCCGTTCAGCTCAGGCGCTGACGCCGATGTACTCCCAGGGGTTCCAGCAGCTCAAGGCCGCGGACCCGAAGACCCAAACGTTCGACAACGCAGCCGTGTCCTCAGCGTCGGAGGCATCGCTGCTCGGCGCGGAAATGAATCTGAACCTCACGAACACGTCCCTGGCGTACTCGGCATCGGATTTTTGGAATTCCAACGCTCAACTGATCGCGGACGCCATGGATGAGCTCAACGGCGTCCACCACACTTTGAGCTCATCGGCGGACACTGTCTGGATCCAGGAGGCGATGAAAAAGCTCACGCAGATTCAGAATGCGGGCCTGGAATACGTGGCTAACTCACGTTCGCTCGCCAACCACACGGAGGCGCTCGGCATGGCGGCTGACTCGGAGAGTATGTACGCTTCCGCAGCCGCTGCTGCCTACTACGCGGCGGAAGATCCGAAGATCAAGGCACAGATCGAGTCGGACTACCTCAGCTCGTATTCTTCCCGCGTCACTGCCGGGCTCCAGCCGGCAATTCCTGCGTTTAACCGGCTGCTGCCGGACGCGGGCAAGCTGCCGTCGACGCCGTACGCCAGCACCGACGTGCCCGCCCCGGCCACCACGTCGTATACGCCGGCTGAACTGCCGCCCGGGCTGCAGGAGGTATTGACCAGCCGTGGCTATGGCGACCTCGCGCACGCGAAGTCGCCGGCGGAGGTCATCCAGCAGTACGGCCGCCCCACCCCTGAGACCTTCGAGCGCATCGCCGCAGGCGCGGCTCCCACCCAGTCTGCTTCCGCGGTTCTCGCCCCGCCTGCCCCGTCAGCAGCAGGCAGCTTGCCGACGAGCACTCCTGCCTCCCCTGTCAACACCGCCACCCCGACCATCAGCGGGTTCAGCGGCACGCCCCACACCAACGCGGCCGCAAGGACCGCCAACGCCGGCACCAGTGCGGCGGGACTCGGCCTCGCACCGGGCAATGCCGCCGTAGGTGGTCGCAGCGCAGCTTCTGGTCGAAGCACTAGCCCAGGGCTCGTCAACAACGCCCGCCCTAGCGCAGGCGGCGCTACCGCTAACGGAAGCGGTGCCAGTAGTGGCTTCGCCAACGGCCGCGGTTTCGGCACCGGCACCGGCGCAGGTGCAGGCGCGCACATTACCCCCGGTGGCCACCGCGGCGGCACGGCGCTCGGCACCGGCATCGGAGCAGCTAGCGGCGTTGGAGCCGGATCACACGCCGGAACGGGGCAAGGCGTCAACGGCATGCGCCCAGGTAGCGGTGGTGCAGGCGCCGGCGGCACCGGCGCGGGTTCGTCCTATGCTGCCGCTGGGGCGAACGGTGCCGCAGGCCAAAGCGCCCATGGTGCACGAGGCGGCGCCTTCGCTGCGGGCCCTATGGCGGCCGGCGCAAACCGGGGGCGCGGGCGCGACAAGTCCGGTTCGAAGGTCCGCACCGTCACCAGTGCGGTGGAGCGAGACGGCAACCTCAAGGCGCTGCTCGGCGAGGCTCCCCTGCTCCTGCCGGCAGTCATCGGCCACAACGTGCGCGGCTAGACACGCTACCGGCTGGGGTCATCCCGGGCCGGCACGGCGCAACCGGTCGGCTAGTGCCCGCCGTGGCCGGCCGGAAGGTCCAGGTCCGCCTCCTGGCCAGGCTCGACGATGACGAACTGGCCCATCATGCCGCTGTCTTCGTGGTTGAGCATGTGGCAGTGGTACATGTACGCCAGGCTCGGGTCCGGGTAGTAGCCCATCTGCACAAGCAGGCTCACCGTGGCCAGCGGCGGGACGGTGATGGTGTCGTGCCAGCCGGTGGTGAACTCCAACTCGCCGTTTTCCACACCGATGACTGCAAAGCGCGCGTCGTGGATGTGGAAGTTGTGGGCCATGTCGTCGTTCTCGTTGGTCACGTGCCAGATCTCCGGGCCCTTGTGGTCCACGGTGAAGTCCACGCGCGTCATGTCCATGGTCTTGCCGTTGATCTCGGTGCCGTTGAGACGGAACTCGCGCTCGACCTCCACAGAATCCGCATCGGGCACCTCGAATGGCACCAGCGAATCCGCGAGCTCGGGCACCTCGGGGGCATCTTCCGCGGGCGCTGCGATCTCGAGCAGGTCGAACTTGTCGGTGAAGCCGAACATCTCCGCGGTTTCCTTATCCGGCATGCCGCCTAGGTCCGGGAGGCCGTCGCTGCGCAGCATCAGGTCCTTGCCCGGCTCCAGGTCCACCACGATCTCGACGCGCTCGCCAGCGCTGAGCAGCACGCCGTCGACCTCAACTGGGGCGTCCAGGAAGCCCTGGTCCGTGGCCACCACGTGGAACGGCTTGCCCATGGACAGGTGATGGAAACGCATCGTCGCGCCGTTGAGCACACGCAGGCGCACGCGCCGGGTGGCCGCCTCGAAGCGCGGCTTGGTCATGCCGTTGACCATCACGGTGGATCCGACCCAGCCGTTTTCCTCGTCCAGCTGGCCGTCTTCGGTGAAGTTGGCGTCGGTGATGATTACGGGGATGTCGTCTACCCCGTAGTCGTTGGGGAGGCCGGGGAAGGCGGAATCGTCGTCAAGCACGATGCCTCCGGCCAGTCCGCGGTAGGCGTGGACGGCGGACTTTTCGTGCGGGTGCGGGTGGTACCAGCAGGTCGCCGCCGGCTGGTCCACGGTCCACGACGGCGACCAGGACTCACCTGGGTCGAACATGAGCGCCGGCCCGCCGTCGGCGGTGGCCGGAAGGTGCATGCCGTGCCAGTGCACAACCGTCGGCTCGGGCAGCTCGTTGTGCACCGTCATGTCGATTTCCTCGCCGCGGCGCATGTACAGCGTCGGGCCCTGGTACGGACCGTTGAAACCCCAGGTCTTTGTCATCGTGCCGGGCACGATCTCGAACTCGCCTTCCTGCGCGGTCAGCTCGAAGCGGCGCACGTTTCCGTCGAGCTCGCCCTCGTACAGCGGCGGGATGCGAAGCGGTCGCGCCTTTTCGTCCGCGCCCAGCGGTTTCGTCTGCGAGGACGTCGAGCACGCCGTACCCGTCGCCGCCGCGGCCAGCGCCGCCGTCGCGAGAAGTGTGCCCCTGAAAAATGTGCGTCTACTCATTGCCATGTCCGCCTCCCGGTTCGCTGATACTCTCTTTCGACCCTACTATCCGCTGTATGTCTAACGATCAACGCGAGGAACGCAACGCACGCCGGTTCGTCTGGTCCAACGGCCTGCAAAACATCGGCGACCAGATCGTCGCTCCGAAGACGGTGCTGCCGTGGCTCTTCGGCGCCGCGGGTGTGCCGGCGGTGATGACCTCGTTTCTCGTGCCCATCCGCGAATCCGGCTCGATGCTGCCGCAGGCGTTTTTGAGCCCGTGGGTGACCTCGAAGCGCTCCCGCAAACGCGTGTGGCTCATCGGTTCGTGGGGCCAAGCCATCGCCGCGGGCCTCATCGCGCTCAGCGCCTTGCTTCTCGACGGCACTCCGCTCGGCGCCGTCATCCTGATCCTTCTGGCCGCCCATGCGCTGTTTCGCTCGTTGTGTTCGCTGGCGGGCAAGGACGTGCAGGGGCGCACGATTTCCAAGGGCCGCCGAGGCAGCATCACCGGCCGCGCCACCGCCCTGGCCGGCGCGTTCACGCTCGCGATCGGCCTGCTGCTGACGTTTTTGCCGAACAACCTGCCGCAGTGGACGATCGCCGCGCTGCTCGCCGCGGGTGCTTTGACGTGGGCGCTGGCGTCGCTGGTCTTCAGCGGCATCGACGAGCCGGAAGCCGAACCGGAGTCCAAAGACGGCCAGAGCATGAAGGAAATGTGGGCGCTGGTCAAGGGCGACCGGGACCTGCAGAAGTTCCTGGTGGTGCGCTCGCTGATGCTGGTCACCGCACTTTCCACCCCCTTCATCGTGGTGATGGCCGGCGATGAGGGCGCGGACCTGACGGGCCTAGGCGCGTTCATCATCGCGTCGGGCGGTGCGTCGCTGCTGGGCGGCAGGGTGTCGGGCAAGCTTTCCGACAGGTCGTCGAAAAGCACGATGGCCTGGGCAGCTGGCGTGGCCTCGACCGTGATCGTCGCACTTGTCGCAAGCGCACGCCTGGCGCCCTCGGCGGTGAACGCCTGGGTCATGCCGCTGGGCTTTTTCCTAGTCAACCTCGCCCACACCGCGGTGCGCGTGAGCCGCAAGACCTACCTGGTGGATATGGCCGACGGTGACAAGCGCACCATGATCACCGGCGCTTCCAACACGGTGATGGGCGTGGTCCTCCTCGTCGTCGGCGCGGTGTCCTCCGCGATTGCGGTACTCGGGCCGCAGGCGGCGCTGATCTTCCTGGCCGTTGTGGGCTACGCCGGTGTTGTCGGCGCGCGGAACCTGAAAGAAGTCTCGGCGACCGCCGCCTAGGCGTTATGCTTGTGGCCGACAAAAACCCGCTACAAATCCCATAAAACAAGGAGCATTCGAGTGTCTACCCACTTCGAACGTGCCGTTGTCGTGCTTGCGGCCGGCGCCGGAACCCGCATGAAGTCCGACCGCCAGAAGACGCTGCACGAGATCGGCGGGCGTAGCCTGCTGTCCCACTCCCTGCACGCAGCCGCCGGTGTGCATCCCAACCACCTGGTTGCGGTTGTCGGCCACCAGCGCGACCAGGTCGCCCCGGCCGTGGAGCAGATCGCCGAGCAGATGCACGTGGAGATCCGCCAGGCCATCCAGGAGGAGCAAAACGGCACCGGCCACGCTGTCCAGGTGGGCCTGTCCGCCATCCCGGACTTCGACGGCACCGTGGTGGTCACCAACGGCGACGTGCCGCTTCTGACCCCGGAGACCCTGCAGGCGCTCGTGGAAAAGCATGAGGCCGAGCACGCCGCGGTCACCGTGCTCTCGCTCGAGTTCGACAACCCCACCGGCTACGGCCGCATCATCCGCGGCGAGGCCGGCGACGTCCTCGAGATCGTGGAGGAAAAAGACGCCACCGACGAGCAGCGCGCCGTCCGCGAGGTCAACTCCGGCGTGTTCGCCTTCGACGGCAAGGTGCTTCGCGACGCCCTCACGCGCGTCACCCCGGACAACGCCCAGGGCGAGTTCTACATCACCGACGTGCTGAGCATCGCGCGCGGCGACGGCCTCCGGGTCACCGCCTTTACCGCCCCCGACGCACGCGAACTGGCCGGCGTGAACGACCGGGTGCAGCTGGCAGAGGCCGGCAAGGAGCTCAACCGCAGGCTCGTCGAGAAGGCGATGCGAGGCGGTGCGACCGTGATCGACCCGGACACCACCTGGATCGGCGTCGAGGTGGAAATCGGCCGCGACGTGGTCATCCACCCGAACACCCAGCTGTGGGGCTCCACCGTCATCGGCGACGGCGCCGAAATCGGCCCCGACACCACCCTGACCGACATGGAAGTCGGCACCCGCGCCACCGTCGTGCGCACCCAGGGCGAGCTCGGCGTCATCGGCGAAGAAGCCACCGTCGGCCCCTTCACCTACATCCGCCCCGGTACCGAACTCGGCGCCCGCGGCAAGCTCGGCGGCTTCGTCGAATCCAAGAACGCCAAGATCGGCGAGGGCTCCAAGGTGCCGCACCTGACCTACATTGGCGACGCCACCGTGGGCAAGCACTCCAACATCGGCGCAAGCTCCGTGTTTGCCAACTACGACGGCGTGAACAAGCACCACACCACCATCGGCGACTACTGCCGCACCGGCTCCGACACCATGTTCGTCGCACCGGTGAACATCGGTGATGGCGCCTACACCGGCGCGGGTACAGTGGTCACCGAGGATGTGCCCGCCGGCGCGCTGGCCATCAAGGAAGGCCGCCAGCGCAACATCGAAGGCTGGGTGGAAAACCGCCGCCCGGGTACCGATGCAGCTGAAGCAGCCAAAAACGCGAAGCGAGAGGGTTAATTACATGACTGGTTACTCCACCGAAAGCCACAAAGACCTCAAGGTCTTCACCGGCCGCGCCCACCCGGCCCTCGCAGAAGCTGTGGCCAAGGAGCTCGGCATCGATCTGGTGCCCACCACCGCGCGCGACTTCGCCAACGGCGAGATCTTCATCCGCTTCGAAGAGTCCGTCCGCGGCGCCGACTGCTTTGTCATGCAGTCCCACGCCCAGCCGCTGAACAAGTGGCTGATAGAACAGCTCATCATGATCGACGCGCTCAAGCGCGGCTCCGCCAAGCGCATCACCGCGATCCTGCCGTTCTACCCCTACGCCCGCCAGGACAAGAAGCACCGCGGCCGCGAACCGATCTCCGCCCGCCTGATTGCGGACCTGCTCACCGCCGCCGGCGCGGACCGCATCGTCTCCGTGGACCTGCACACCGACCAGATCCAGGGCTTCTTCGACGGCCCGGTGGACCACATGCACGCCCAGCCGATCCTGGTGGACTACATCAAGTCCAAGTACCCGCTGGACAACCTCGTGGTGGTCTCCCCCGACGCCGGCCGCGTGAAGACCGCCGAGAAGTGGGCCAACATGCTCGGCGATGCCCCGATGGCGTTCGTGCACAAGACCCGCGACATCGACGCCGCGAACAAGGTCGTGTCCAACCGCGTCGTCGGCGACGTCGACGGCAAGGACTGCATCCTCATGGACGACATGATCGACACCGGCGGCACCATCGCCGGCGCCGTCGGCGTGCTCAAGGAAGCCGGCGCGAAGTCCGTGGTCATCGCCTGCACCCACGGCGTGTTCTCCGACCCGGCCCGCGAGCGCCTCAGCGAATGCGGCGCAGAGGAAGTCATCACCACCGACACCCTGCCGCAGGACACCGAAGGCTGGAGCAACCTCACGGTGCTGTCGATCGCGCCGCTTTTGGCAAAGACGATCCACGAGATCTTCGAAAACGGTTCCGTGACCACCCTGTTCGAGGGGCAGGCGTAACCGCCACGGTTCGCCGGACCACGACAGCCGGGGCAGCACTTGCGCTGCCCCGGCTTCACGCATACGGGAAGGAAAAAGGATGTACGAGCGCTACGCCCCGTCGGTAGATTTCACCCCCGACCTCGAGCACGCGAAGTCCATGTTCGACAACGACGCCACCCTGGAATACCTCGGCGCGACCATCACACGCCTCGAGCCCGGCTTGGCCGAGGGCGAGTTCACAGTTGAAGCGCGCCACGCCAACGGCTTCGGCGTGTGCCAGGGCGGTGTGCTGTTCACCTTCGCCGACGCACTGTTCGGAGGCGCATGCAACTCGCGGCGCACCGACCCGACCGTGAGCGCGCAATCCGAGATCATCTTCCTCGCGCCCGCGAAAATGGGCCGCACCATCCGCGGCGTTGCGCGCGAGCGCCACACGTGGGGGCGCAACGGGCTTTCGGACGTCACGCTTTACGACGGCGACACCACCATCGCCGAATTCCGGGGGATGTCCCGCACCACCACACGACCACCGACAGGAAACTAAACCTTGAGCCAGAACCAAAGCCTGCAAGAGCAGGGCCTGCAAAGGAGCGTCAAAAGTAGGCAATTGATGATGATTGCCTTTGGTTCGTCGATAGGCACGGGCCTGTTTCTGGGCTCCGCCGGATCGATCCAGTACGCCGGGCCCGCGGTACTGATCTCCTTCGCGTTCGTCGGCGCGATCGTGTACCTCCTCATGCGCATGCTCGGCGAGATGGCGGTCGAGCACCCCGTCTCCGGCTCCTTCGCCGCGTACTCGCGCGCGTTCATCGGGCCGGTGGCCGGCTTCATCACCGGCTGGAACTGGTGGTTCACCACCGTCGTGGTGGGCATGCTTGAGCTGACCGCCATGGGCACGTTCTTGGACTATTGGTTTCCCGCCCTGCCCCACTGGGTCACCGCACTGGTGACGCTGCTGCTGGTAGTCGCGCTCAACCTGTTCAACGTGCGGGTATTCGCCGCGACCGAATACTGGCTGTCGCTGATCAAAGTCGCAGCGCTCGTGCTGATGATCGTGCTCGGGTTCGCGCTCGTGCTCGGCTTGGGCCCGGACGAAGCAATCGGGTTTTCCAACATCACCGACCACGGCGGGTTCATGCCCAACGGCATCTCCGGCGTGCTGTTCGCTCTGGTGGCGGTGACCTTCACATTCGGCGGCATCATGTCCATCGGCACCGCCGCCGGCGAGGCGGACAACCCGAAGTCCGCGATCCCGCGCGCCGTGAACTCCGTGGTGTGGCGCATTTTGGTGTTCTACCTCGGCGGCATCGGCACCATCCTGCTGCTCGCCCCGTGGAACGAGCAGGAATCGAATGAAAGCCCGTTCATCCGCGTGCTTTCCGGTGTCGGTTTCGGACCCGCCGCCACCGCGCTCAACGTGGTCATCGTGGTGGCGGTGTTCTCGGTGCTCAACACCATGACGTACTCGGGCGCGCGCATGCTGCGCGACCTCGCCCGCAACGGCCAAGCGCCCCGCGCGTTCGCCGCCACCAGCGCCAAGGGGCTACCCACCAAAGCCCTGCTTTTCGACGCCGCGCTGATGGGCACCGTCGTCATCTTGAACTTCTTCTTCGAAGGCAAAATCTTCGCGGTGCTGCTCGCCATCATCGTCGGCACCGAGCTGATTACCTGGGCGGGCATCTGCATTTCGCACTTGAACTTCCGCAAAACCTCCAAGAGCGCAACCTTTCCCGCCCCGCTGTACCCGGCGGCCAACTGGATTTGCATCGCGTTTTTCATCCTCGTGCTCGTGCTGATGGGTATTCTTCCGGAATACCGTATGGGCCTAGCCACGCTGACCGGCTGGATTATCGTGCTGGGCCTGATTTCACTGACCACGCAGAGGAGCCGCGCATGATCCGCCCCGACCTCGAGGCCATCCCCCCGTACGTCCCCGGCGTGCGCGACGAGCGCGCCATCAAGTTGTCCTCCAACGAGTGCGCGGAGGGCCCGCTGCCGCCGGTGCTCGACGCCATGCGCAAGACACTCGGCGAAATCAACCGGTACCCGGACATCGGCGCGCTGCAGCTGCGCACAGTACTCGGCGAGCACCTTGGTGTGGCACCGGAGCAGGTCGCACTCGGCGCCGGTTCATCCGCCCTGTGCCAGCAGCTGGTGGAAATTGCGGCCCAGCCCGGCGACGAAGTGATCTTCCCCTGGCGCAGCTTCGAGGCCTACCCCATCTTCGTCCAGGTCGTCGGCGCCACCCCGGTACGCGTGCCGCTGGACAGCGACGACAGGCTGGACATGCCGGCGCTAGCCGCCGCGGTGACCGACCGCACCAAGCTGATTTTCATCTGCAACCCGAACAACCCGACCGGCACCACAATCACTAACGCCGAGTTCGCCGCGTTCATGGACGAGGTGCCGGCCGACGTGCTCGTCGTGCTCGACGAGGCCTACTTCGAGTACAACCACGCCGCCGACACCCCTGTCGCCACCGAGGTGATCACCCGCTACCCCAACGTGGTGGGGCTTCGCACCTTCTCCAAGGCGTACGGACTGGCCGGCGCGCGCATCGGCTACGCGTTCGGCCCGCGCCCGATCATCGAGGCGCTGAATAAAGTCTCCATCCCCTTTTCCGTCAGCGCGGTGGCGCAGGAGGCGGCGCTCGCCTCGCTCGAGGCGCAGGACGCACTGCGTGCGCGTATCGACGGCACCGTGGCCGAGCGAAGCCGTGTCGTCGATAAGCTTGGGCTCGCAGAAAGCCAAGCGAACTTTGTGTGGCTGCCCGGCGCCGGCCAGGAGTTGGCGGACCTGCTGGCCGCGGAAGGTGTGCTGGTGCGCGTCTTCCCCGAGGGCATCCGCGTGACGGTAACTAACGCGGAGGAAACCGACGCACTTTTAGAGGCTTTCAGCCGTGCGCAGTGAGCGCCGCCGCGTCATCGCGGCCACGACCATCGGCACCGCCATCGAGTGGTACGACTACTTCCTCTACGCCGCCGTCGCCGGGCTGGTGTTCAACCAAGTCATGTTCGGCCCGCTCGGGCCCGCGGCGGCGACGATCGCCAGCTTCCTCACCGTGGGGCTGTCATTTTTGTTCCGGCCGCTCGGTGCGGTGCTGGCGGGCCACTTCGGCGACCGGCTCGGGCGCCGCGGCGTGCTCATGGTCACGCTGTTCACCATGGGCACCGCCACCGCGCTGATCGGGCTGCTGCCCACGTATGAAACCGCCGGCTGGTTCGCGCCGGCCGCCCTGGTGCTGTTGCGGATCTTGCAGGGCACCTCCGCCGGTGGTGAATGGGGCTCGGCCGTGCTTTTGGCCGTGGAGCACGCGCCGACCGACAAGCGCGGCCTCTACGGCGCCGGACCCCAGGTGGGCGTGCCAGCGGGGCTGCTGCTGTCCTCCGGCGTGCTGGCGCTGATGAGCATGATCGCCCCCGGCGAGGCGTTTTTGCAGTGGGGCTGGCGCGTACCGTTTTTGCTGTCCATCGGGCTGACATTTTTGGGCTGGTGGATCCGCACCGGTGTGGAGGAATCGCCCGTGGTGGAACAGATGCGCGAGGTCGGCGCGAAAAACCCGGTCGGGTCGCTGTTCAAGCGTCACGCCGGGCTCGTGGTCGCTGCGGCGCTGATCTTCGCCGCCAACGGCACGGTGGGCTACATGACCACCGGCGGCTACATCCAGAACTATGCCACCGACCCGGCCGGGCTCGCCTTGGAGCGCGGCGACATCCTCTGGGCCGTCACGGCCTCCGCCGCCACCTGGCTGTGCACCACCGCGTTCGCCGGCTGGGTTTCCGACATCATCGGCCGCCGCCTCACCCTGCTGATCGGCTTTGTCGTGCAGGCCGCTGGCGTGGCGGTACTGTTCCCGCTTGTGGACTCCGGGTCGCTGCCGAAGATCACCGCGGCGCTGGTCTTCCTCACCGTCGGGCTCGGCCTGACCTACGGCGAGCTCGGCGCGTTCTTCGCGGAACTCTTCCCCGCTTCCATCCGCGCGTCCGGCGCGTCCATCTCCTATGCGCTCGGCGCGATCCTGGGTGGCGCGTTCGCCCCCACCATCGCCGCTGCTCTGCGCGAGGCGACGGGCGGCACGACCGCGATCACCGTGTATTTGATGGCGGCGACGGTCACGGGCTTCGTGGTCACGCTGCTGATGCGCGAACGTGGCGGCATCCCGCTGGGGCACGAGCACGAGGAGGCCCAGGCGGTCGGGCATTTTGTGTGGCAGAAACCGGCTGCTACCCTGTAGCAGTCTCGGCGAGGGCCTTCAAAGGGCCGTTATCGACGCGATTTTGAGATCCTTTTGCGATCACTCGACGAGCACATATCCGTTTAGTGGTCGCAGGCAAGGCCTGTGGCCCTTCCACCAAGAAGGAGTACAACATGGCTATTACCCCCACCGTTATCAAGGGTGAGCGTCGCGAGGAGTTCGGCAAAGGCTCCGCACGCCGTCTGCGCCGCGACGGCAAGATCCCGGGTGTCCTGTACGAAAAGGGCATCGAGAACATCCACTTCGCGGTCGACCGCATCGAGATGACCGCGATCGTGCGTAACGACGGCGCCAACGCCATCGTCGAGCTCGAGCTCGACGGCGAGAAGCTGCTGGCCATGGTCAAGCACATCGACCAGAACGTGATCACCCTGGACATCGACCACATCGACCTGTTCGGCATTAAGCGCGGCGAGAAGGTCACCGTCGAGGTCCCGGTTGTCATGGAGGGCGAGGCTGCTCCGGGCGCAGTTGTGCTGCAGGAGACCGACTACGTCGAGATCGAGATCGACGCGCTGTCCATCCCGGACGAGCTGACCGTGTCCATCGAGGGCAAGGAGATCGGCGACGCTCTCTACGCTTCCGACGTCAAGCTGCCGGAGGGTGCAGAGCTCACCTCCGATGCAGAGACCCTCATCGTCAACGTCACCTACGAGCAGGTTGACGAGGACCTCGAGGCTGAGGCCGAGGCAGCTGAGGAAGGCGGCGCTGAGGCTGGCGCCGAGTCCGACGCTCCGGCTGAGGAGAAGGGCGAGGAGTAAACCCTCCCCTGCTGAACCCGCCCCCGCGTCGCCGCGGCGGCGGGTTTTCCGCTTTTCGGGTGGGTTATCCTCGTCAGCGTGACTATCTTGATCGTCGGCCTTGGCAACCCTGGCCCGCAGTACGCCGCCACGCGGCACAACGCGGGCGTGTTCGTCGTGGAGGAGCTGCTCGGCCGCGCGACCCCCATGCCGGCGCAGCTTGCGGTGCACAAGCGCACCAACACGGAGATCGCCGAGCTTGCGAAGGGGCGCTTGCTTGACGACGACCATGCGGTCATCGCCCGCACCCGGTCTTTCATGAACGTCTCCGGCGGCCCCGTCAAAGCACTGATGGATTACTTCGGCGTGCAGCCGGCCGATTTGTATGTGGTGCACGACGAGCTGGACTTGGAGCTCGGCGAAGTGAAGCTGCGCCTCGGTGGCGGCGACCACGGGCACAACGGGTTGAAGTCCATCACGAAATCCTTGGGCGGCAAGCCGTATAACAAGGTGGCGGTGGGCATCGGCCGCCCGCCCGGGAGGATGGCGCCGGCGGATTACGTGCTCAAACCATTCAGCGCGAAAGAGCAGGTGGATCTGGCTATCGCGTCCGCGGACGCGGCGGATGAGATCCTTCGCGCGATAGGCTAGCGCGCATGAAACTTGCCACGATCAGGACCGGAGACACCACCACCGCCGCGCGCATCATCGACGACAATAGGGCGGTCACACTGGGCGCGGAGGATGTCGGAAAGCTGCTGCGCGACGGCACCTTCGACGAAGGCGAGGAGATCACCTTCGCCCCTGGCGATCTCGCCCCGGTGATCCCGCGGCCCGGCAAGATCATCTGCGTCGGCCTGAACTACGCCAAGCACATCGCGGAGATGGGCCACGAGCAGCCGGACGTGCCCACCTTATTTATCAAGTACCCGGAGGCGCTCATCGGCGCCTACGACGACGCCGAGGTGCCCAGCTTCAACGCCGACACGCTCGACTTCGAAGGCGAGCTCGCGGTCATCGTCGGCACCCGCGCCCGCCACGCCGCTAAAGGCGCGGAGCACATCGCGGGCTACTCGGTAATCAACGACTACACCCAGCGCCACTTTCAAAAGCGCACGCAGCAGTGGCACCAGGGCAAATCGCTGGAGAAAACCGCCGGCTTCGGCCCGTGGCTGGACACCGAGTGGCAGCCGGGCCCTGCAATCACCACCACCGTCAACGGCGAGGTGATGCAGCACGCCCCCACCGACGATCTGGTGTTCACCCCGGCGAAGCTGGTGGAGTTCATCTCGCACCTCTACCCGCTCGAGCCCGGCGACGTGATTGCCACCGGCACGCCCGCAGGTGTGGGCCACGCCCGCGACCCGCAGCGCTACCTTGCCGACGGCGACACGGTGCGCGTGGAAATCGAGGGCTTGGGCGCGATCGAGAACACCACGCGGGTGTACTAGACGCCCAAGCGGTCCAGCAGGCGGACCTCAGCCTCGGCGATCATCTGCAGCGGCAGCAGCAGGATGATGAACGGCACGGAGCTGAACATCGCTGCCTCGTTCGAGCCGCCGCCGAGCTGGCTGACACCTTAAACATCACCCCGGCCGACTAGGGCGTTAGCATCCGCTCGATTTCACGCGCCGGTGCGGCTATGAGCTCGCCGCGGTCCGCGCCGACGAGGCAGTAGTCGTTGTCCTTGGTCATGGGGCGCAAATACGGGTAGGTCGGCGGCAGGTCCGGGTGCTCGCGGGTGAACGCGGTTCCCACCCCGCTCGCCCACCGTCCGGAAAACGCGCGCGTGACCACGGCGGGTGCGTCTGAGCGCAGCAGCTGCCGGTTGCGCTCGCTCGTGCCGGCCTCGTCCGCAAGCAAAAATGCGGTGCCGCAGGCGACGGGGACATCAAGCTTGGCGACGTCCTCCGGTCCCCGCACGCCTCCCGCCGCGATCACCGGACCGTCGGCGAGCGCGAGCAGCTCCTCCAGCGGGCGCTGGTCCGGATCGTCGTGCTGGTCCCAGGTTGCGCGGTGCCCGCCGGCGCGCGGGCCCTGGACGATCACGCCATCGACGCCCCTGCGATGCGCCTCGGCGATCTCGGCCGGGTTAGTCACCGTCGCCCACGCCTCCGACCCCGCGGCGTGCAGCTGGGCGATCTCGTCTTCGGTGAAGCAGCCGAACGTGGACGAGACCACGGCCGGCGCGGCATCGAGAACGAGTGCGAACTTCTCCGCGTAATCGGAGGAGACGTCCGGGACATCTTGGTGGAGGCGGCGGGCGACCGCGTGGACGTCGTCAAGCAAAGGCTCCCGCTGCGGCACAAACAGGTTGGCGCCGAACGGCGGCTCGCACGCGGCGAGCCACTCGCGGGCTTGGACGACGGTGCAGGTGCCGAGTGCGATGAACCCGAAGCTCACCGCGTTGACGAGCGCGGGCGTGGACGGCCCGCCGGCCATGGGTGCTGCGATCACGCGTGGAAAGTCCATGGCTAAAGTATGCGTCATGTTCGGATTCTTCAGGCGCAAACGCACCCCCAAGCTGGAGGCGGAGTGGCTCGTGGTGGGGCTGGGCAACCCGGGCGAAAAATACGCCGCCACCAGGCACAACGTGGGCTACATGGCGCTCGACGAGTTGGCCGGCGAGCTTACGCCGGTGCCGGGGGTCAAAGCGCTCGTCCAGGTGCGCGACGGCGTGGCCTACGCGCGCTCGACGACGTACATGAACACCACCGGCGAGGCCGTCGGCCCGCTGGCGAAACAACTGGGCGTGGCGCCGGAGCGCATCATCGTGGTGCACGACGAGCTGGACCTGCCCGCCGGGAAAGTGCGCGCCAAGCTCGGCGGCAACGAAAACGGCCACAACGGACTGAAATCCATCACCGAGCACCTGGGCACCCGCGACTATCTGCGTGTGCGGATGGGCATCGGGCGCCCGCCGAAGGGTGTGGCGGTGCCGGACTGGGTGCTCTCCCCCGTCGAAGGCGACATTTCCGGCCAGGTCGCGCTCGCCGCCGAAGCCGCGCAGCTGATTATCAGCGAAGGCCTAGGCAAAGCACAGAATGTGATCCACGCAACGCAGTAGGTTGTGGGGCATGACACGCCATGCCATGTTCGACAGCAAATACCCGCCCGCAACCGGCCTTTTTGAACCCGACGAGACCACCAGCGAAATCTGCCTCCAGCTCTGCCACGGCTGGAGCGCCAGCCACATCGAAAGCTGGCTCGAAGACAACGAGCGCCCGACCGACCTCATCGACGAAGTCCGCGACGAATACGCCCGCTTCGTCCCCGAGGCCTCCGAGGACGCCAAACGCATCGACGCGCTACGCGAGGCGCTGGCGAAGCGCGAGCTCTCCTTTTCCTTCGACACCGGCTACGACATGGGCGAGGCCGCCGAGGACGGCGCCGACCTCGCCCGCGAAGAAGGCCGCAAGGGCTACGCCTACTGCACCATGCAGGACGTCGACTGCGTCATCCACACAGGGCTGATCTATTTCGGCTTCAGCTCCCTTGACAACCCCGGCGACGAGTCCGACGCCGAGATCGGCCAGGCGATCGTCGAGGCGCTCGAGGAGGTCGGCTTTACACCTGAGTGGAACGGCAAGCAGAACGGGCGCATCACATGCGAGGGCCTGAAGTTCGAGCTCCCGCTGGCGGACTAGCCCAGCTCGGCCTCCAGGTCATCCAGCGCGCGCGTGAGCGCCACCTGTTTGTGCTCGCGCGGGGCGAAATCTCCGTCCTCAACATCCTCACCGAAGATGTTCAGCGCCACCTGGTTGCGGATGCCGCGCATGGACAGGTTCGCCACAATCTGACGCCAGTGCTCCACCGCGCGCACGCCGCCGTCGGCGCCGTAGCCGACAAACGCCACCGGCTTGCCTGACCATTCGCCGAACAGCGAGTCGAAGGCGTTTTTCATCGTGCCCGGGATGGAATGGTTGTACTCCGGGGTGACAAAGACGAACCCGTCGCAGGCGTCCACCGCCTCGGACCAGCGGGTTACCACCGGGTCGTCGTACTGCTTGTTCGCCGCGCCAGGCACGACCTCCGCAACCAGGTGCGGCACGTCGAAATCGGCCAGGTCCAACAGGCGGTAATCGGCGTCGCGCTCGGCGGCGGCGTCCATTACCCAGGCGCCGATATGCTCGCCGATGCGGCCAGAGCGTACAGATCCAAGAAACACTCCGATTGTTGTCATGGACACGACTGTACTTGGCCGAAGGTGCGTCGATAAGCTAGCTGCTTATGAGTACCGTTTCCGAGGCCGCGCGCCGCCGCACATTCGCCGTCATCGCCCACCCGGACGCCGGTAAGTCGACGATCACGGAGGCGCTGGCGCTGCACGCGCACGTGATTTCGGAGGCCGGAGCGGTGCACGGCAAGGGCAACCGCAAGTCCACCGTGTCGGACTGGATGGAGATGGAAAAGGACCGCGGCATTTCCGTCGCGTCCTCGGCGCTGCAGTTCGAGTACGCCCCCGACGGCCACGAGGGCGAGCCGTACGTGGTCAACTTGGTGGACACGCCGGGCCACGCGGACTTCTCCGAGGACACCTACCGCGTGCTTTCCGCTGTCGATGCTGCGGTCATGCTTATCGACGCAGCCAAAGGCCTCGAGCCGCAAACCCTGAAACTGTTCCGCGTGTGCAAGGCCCGGGGTTTGCCGATTGTCACCGTGATTAACAAGTGGGACCGCGTGGGCCGCGAGCCGCTCGAGCTTGTCGACGAGATCGTCTCCGAAATCGACCTGCAGCCGACCCCGCTGTACTGGCCAGTCGGCGAGGCGGGCGATTTCCGCGGCCTGGCGCACGTCTCACGAGACGGCGAGATCGACGGGTACGTGCACTTCACCCGCACCGCCGGCGGCTCCACCATCGCCCCGGAGGAGCACTACTCCCCCGACGAAGCCTTGGCGAAAGAGGGCGACGTGTGGGAGACCGCCCTCGAGGAGGCGTCGCTTCTGCTTGAGGACGGCGCCGTGCACGACCAGCAACTCTTCGAGCAGTGCATCACCTCGCCGATCATCTTCGCCTCCGCGATGCTGAACTTCGGCGTGCACCAGATCCTGGACACGCTGTGCGCCATCGCCCCGGCACCCGAGGGCCGCGCATCCGACCCGAAGGCCGTCGAGGCCTCCACCGCCGCGATGGACGAGCAGCGCGAGGTCGGCGACGACTTCTCCGGCGTGGTGTTCAAAGTCCAGGCCGGCATGGACAAAAACCACCGCGACACCCTGGCGTTCATGCGCGTGGTCTCCGGCGAGTTCGACCGCGGCATGCAGGTCACGCACGCGCAGTCCGGGCGGTCGTTTTCCACCAAGTACGCGCTGACGGTGTTCGGCCGCAGCCGCGACACGGTGGAAGCCGCATACCCGGGCGACATCATCGGCCTGGTCAACGCCGGCGCGCTGGCACCCGGCGACACGATCTACGCCGGCAAGAAAGTCCAGTTCCCGCCGATGCCGCAGTTCGCGCCGGAGCACTTCCGCACGCTGCGCGCGAAGTCGCTGGGCAAGTACAAGCAGTTCCGTAAAGCGCTGGACCAGCTCGACGCCGAGGGCGTGGTGCAGATCCTGCGCAACGACGCCCGCGGCGACGCCGCCCCCGTCATGGCCGCCGTCGGCCCGATGCAGTTCGAGGTCATGCAGGCGCGCATGGAAAACGAGTACAACGTCGATACCGTCACCGAGCCGATCCCCTACTCCGTAGCGCGCCGCACCGACGCCGACTCCGCGCCGGAGCTGGGGCGTCAGCGCGGCGTGGAAATCTTCACCCGCACCGACGGCGAGCTCATCGCCCTGTTCGGCGACAAGTGGAAGCTCGCGTTCGTCGAGAAGGAGCACCCGGAGCTGACCATCGAGCCGCTCATCGCGGACTAGCGCTTCGCGGTGAGGAACTCGCGCATCGCAGGCCAATCGCGCTCAACCTGGGCCTGGCCGGCCGCGTAGTTCGCCCGCAGTTTCTCCGCGTCGAGCTCGGTGGATTCGACCCCCATCTCGTCGGGGAAGAAGAGGTAGGCGTTGCCGGCGGCAGCTTCGTCGATAAGCGATTGCTTCGCGGCGTTGTAGATGCCCGGCCGAGCCACCATCGCGTCGGCGACTTTCGGCGTGTTGCGCAGGATGCGGCGCACGGCGCGCTCGCGTTTCTGCGGCCCCTTGACGTAATCGCGCGGGCGGGTGAGCACGGCGAGGAAACGCGAGTAACCGGCGGCGCGGGCGGCGTCGATGAGCAAACCGCCCGAGGTGCCCAGCGCGCCGTCGACGTAGGGCACGCCGTCGATTTCGCGCATCTTCATCAGGATCGGCAGCGTCGATGACGTTCGCGCGGCAAGGGCGACGTCCTCCAAGGTGCGCAGGTCGTCGCGGTTGAACGCCACCGTCTCCCCCGTGTCGGCCCGCACAGCCTCAACGTGGACCTCCTCGGTGGTCCGGGCGAACGCGTCGAAGTCGAACGGCAGGACGTCCTCGGATTGCTCGTACGCCCACTCGCCGTTGATCAGGCCCTTGCCTCTCACCACAGAGCGCCACCCGCCGAACTTGGGGTTGCCCACGAACTCCGTGAACGCGTTCTCGGAGCGCCATGTGTCGCGGGAGGCGAAGTTCAACGCGTGCACCGAACCGGCGGAAATGCCGCCGACCCAGCCGACCTGGACCTCCTCCGCGATGAGCTTTTCCACCACGGGGGCGGTGTACGAGTTGCGGGTGCCTCCTCCTTCGAAGATGAGGGCGGTGTCGCGGGCGTCAATCATGCACGCGAGCCTACGCGCACGGCCTCCCCGATCGCCTCCCACGCGACTTCCGCGAATTCGGCCGTGTCGAGGCGCCCGCAGCCTTCCGGCAGGTGGCCCCAGTACTCGGCGCCGGTGACTTCCGGCAGCTCCTCGACGTTAAGCCGCGTAGGCAGGTCCGGGTTGTCCGGCATGCTGCCGCCGATCAGCCCCAGCACCTCCAGGCCCATGGCGCGGGCTTGGACGCAGGTCAGCTCGGCGAGGTTCAGGCTGCCCAGGCCCAGCGAGGTCACCACCACCAGCGGCGCGCCTGTGGCCTTGGCGATGTCGGCGAGCGTGTAGTCGTCCGCGAGCCGCACCAACAGCCCGCCGGCGCCTTCGACCAGCACCACGCGCCCGGGGGCGTCAAGGCTGCGGATCCACTCGGCGACCTCGCCCAGGGTCGGCGTCTGGATTCCCGCCCGCCGCGCGGCGAGGTTCGGCGCCAGCGGCTCGGGGTAGCGCCACCGCTCGAAGGTTTCGATGCCAGCAAGCTTCTCGACGGCTGCCGCGTCCCCCTGCCCCGGTGCCTCCCCCGTCTGGATGGGCTTGGCTGCCACCACCTCGATGCCGCGCCGCTTGAGCACGGCGGCGATGGCGGCGGTGGCCACCGTCTTGCCCACGTCGGTGTTGGTGCCGGTGATGGCGATGATCATTTCGTGGCCTCCTTGACCGCTGCCGTCATGCCCCGGCAGATCTGGGCGATGTCTTCGTCTGAGCAGATGTAGGGCGGCATGGTGTAGATCAACCGGCCGAACGGACGGATCCACACTCCCTCGGCCATCGCGGCCTCGGTGGTCTCGCGCATGGGCGCGTCGCGCTCGAGCTCGACCACGCCGATGGCGCCGAGCACGCGCACGTCCGCCACACCTGGCAGATCGGCCAGCGGGCGCAGGCCGCGCTCGAGGCCGGCTTCGATCCGGGTGACCTGGTCGCGCCACTGCCCCTCCGCCACCATTGCGACGGACTCGGCCGCGACCGCGCACGCGAGCGGGTTCGCCATGAACGTCGGGCCGTGCATGAGCGCTTTCGGCTGCATCCCGGATGCGATCTTCTCGGTGGCGAGGGTGGCCGCAAGCGTCATGAATCCGCCGGTCATCGCCTTGCCCACGCACATGATGTCGGGCACCACGCCATTGTCCAGGGTGGTGAACAGTTGGCCGGTGCGGCCGAACCCGGTGGCGATTTCGTCGGCGATGAGGGGGATGCCGGAGGCGTCGCAAAGTGTGCGAAGCCCTGAAAGCAGTTCGGGGTCATGGAAGCGCATGCCGCCGGCGCCCTGGACCACCGGCTCGACGATCACGCCGGCGATCTCCGGCGTGATCAGGCGCGCGAATTGATCGAGGTAGGCATCGCGGTCGGCGGCGGACGCCCCGCGTACCGGCGGGGCGGGCGCAAACACCTGCGGTTTCAGCGCGTCGCCCCACATCGCGTGCATGCCGCCCTCCGGGTCGCACACGCTCATGGTGGCAAACGTGTCGCCGTGGTAGCCGGAGCGCCAGGTCAAAAATGTGGTGCGCTCCGGATGCCCTTGCCCGATGGCGTACTGCAGCGCCATCTTCATCGCCACCTCCACCGACACCGATCCGGAGTCGGAGTAGAACACCTGGGAAAACGCCCCGCCGGTCAGCTCCAGCAGGCGTTTCGTCAGCGTCGCCGCTGGTTCGTGGGTGAGCCCGCCGAACATGACGTGGCTCATCTTCGCAATCTGCGCCTCGGCCGCGGAGACCAAACGCGGGTGGCAGTGGCCGTGGATGGCGGCCCACCAGGAGGACATGGCGTCGATGAGCACGCGGCCGTCGAGAAGCGTGATGCGTAGGCCCGCGGCGCTTTCGACGGGGTAGGTGAACTGCCCCGGTTCCGCGTAGGGGTGCCAGATGTGGGCAGCGTCAATGTCGGCGATCTCGCGTGGGTTCATGAACACGAACCCTAGCAGCTCAACGGACCTTTTGAACGGTGTTCAACCCTACGGGGTCAGCGCACCCCCGGTCACCGCGAGCGTCTCGCCGGAGATGTAGGACGCCGCCTCGGAGGCGAGGAACACGTACGCGCCCGCCAGTTCCGCGGGCTGGCCCGGGCGGCCGATGTCGGAGTCCTGGGCGAAGTTGTCCACAACCTCCTTCGGCTGCCCCTCCGCCGGCTGGATCACGGTCCAGATCGGCCCGGACGCGACCGCGTTGACGCGGATCCCCTTCGACGGCAGCAACTCGCCGGACAGCCCCTTAGCCAGGTTGTTAAAGGCGGCCTTCGTCATGGCGTAGTCCAACAACTCCTTGGACGGCTCGTAAGCCTGGATGGAAGTAGAGAAGATGATCGATGAGCCCGGCTCCATGTGTTTGACCGCCTCCTTAGTCACGCGGAAGGCGGAGTAGATGTTGGTCTTCATCGTGGCGTCGAAATCGGCGTCGGAGATGTTGAGCAGCCCGTCGTTCCACACCTGGCGCGAGGCGTTGTTGACAAGGATGTCCAGGCCGCTAAAGGCCTCGACGGTCTTTTCCACCGCGGCTACGCAGTTTTCGAGCTCCTGCAGGTCGCCCGGTATCGCCACCGCTTTACGGCCGGCATCCTCGATGAGCTTCACAATGCGCTCGGCATCTTCCTGCTCCTCGGGCAGGTAGGCGATGGCCACGTCGGCGCCTTCGCGGGCGAACGCGATTGCGGTAGCGGCGCCGATGCCGGAATCACCACCGGTGATAAGGGCGCGGCGGCCCTCGAGCTTGCCGGATCCGACGTAGGAGTCCTGCCCCAGATCGGGCTCGGTCGCCATCTTCACGTCCAGGCCGGGGTTGTTCTGGCGCGGCTCGGAGGGGAACTCGGACGGGTACTTTGTGCGGGGATCAATCAGCGTCATGCCACCACGCTACCTGCACGCCGGTGCTCAACCGTCCAAGATTTCGTCCGCCACCCGGTCGGTCCACCGCCGCATCTGCAACCGTCCCGCAGCGCCCCGGCTGGAGCGCGGCGGCGCCTGGATGCAGCGGCGCGAATCCATCCCCGCCTGCAGTTCTTTGGCGCGCAGTATCTCGGCATCGATTTTCACGCCCATCAGCAGCACCACGTTAACCGTCCACACCAGCACCAGCACCGCCAGCACCGTCCCGAACGCGCCGTAGGTGCTACGCACGCCGACCAGTTTCAGGTACCAGCCAAAACCCACCCACAGCGCGCTGCCCACCACGAGCGCCAGCGCCGAGCCGAGCGTCAGCACCCGGAACCGCCCGGGCCGCACGTTCGGGGTGAAGTGGTAGAGCACGCTGACCAGCGCGACTGCCACCACCGCGATCACGGGGCCGCGCAGGTAGTCCCACACGGGCAGAAAAATCGAGGTGAGGTACTCCAGCTCGTCCTCCAGCTGCAACGGTCGTGCGATGGGTCCGAGGACGGCGTTCACGATGCCGTCGGTAAGCAGCGCACCCAAAACAATCACCACTGCGCCGACCACGAGCACGAGCGTGACAAGCCACATCGTCGCCCACGTGACCACAATCGGGCGGCCTTCAGTGCGGCCGTACATGAGGTTCGCGTTACGCGAAAACGACCGCACGTAGCCCGAGGCGGACAGCAGCGAGATCAGCACAGAAACCACGAGGGCAATCGTGCTTTGCGACGGTGTCCCGACAATCGACAGCACCAGCGCCAGCGCATCTTCCTGCAACTCCGCAGGCACATACGAGCGGATCAGTTCGGCGAGCAGTGAATCTGGGGCGTCCTCCTCGCGCGGCATGAGCAGGCTGAAAATGGAATACGCCGCAAGCAGCATCGGCGCAACCGACAGCAGCGTGTAGTACGTCATCGCGGCTGCGCGGTCCACCATGGCGTCGTTGGCAAAGTCGGTGACGATGCGACGCAGCACCGACTTCCAGCCGGCGCGCGACAGCCGGGTGCCCAGCGGGGAGGAGTAGTCGTGCGGGGAGACGACCACATCGCCGGTGCCGTACGGCATGACCAGCTCAGCGCGGTAAGAGGTGCCCTTTTCTGCCATGTCAGACACTGTAACCGGGGCGTGTTGCCGAAACTGTGCGCGGGTTCCCAGCGTTTCCAAAATCTGTGAACAACTCGACTGCCCAATCACTAGCGGTGGCCCTCTACACTCGGCGGGCATGGGACTTCTCAGTCGCGCACGCCAGCTCCTCTGCCTCGGCCACACGCCGTTGGTGGATTTTCCGGACCGGTTTGAACCTTTGGACGTCGACAAGCTTGAGGTGCACACCGCGAAACTCTCCCCCGACACCGAGGAAAAGATGGTCATCGTGACCACCTCGGCGGCCGCGCTCGATCGCATCGCCGCAGGCGGCGCGGTGCAGCTGCGGCACGAAGGCGAGCGCGACGTCACTTTCGTGCCGGTTGACCGCGAAGCCGTGCCGGTGCTGGACCCGAAGCTCGGGTGGATCATTCCGGTGACGCCCGCGACCGCCCGCGAGCTCGCTGAATTGCCGAAAGGCCCAGGCGAGCACGAACTTTCCGCGCTGCACCTGGGCCTGATTGTGGAGTAGTTAGAGCAGACCGATCCAGTTCCAGTAGGTTGCCGACAGCAGCAGGATGAGCAGGTAGCCCACGATCGTCAGCGGGATACCGGTGCGCAGGAACTGCTTGGAGGTGAACGCTCCGGTGCCGTAGGCCAGCATGTTCTGCGGCGCGGAGACCGGCAGCAGGAAGCCGAAGCAGATGACGAACTGCTGGATGATCACGAAGCCGATGCCGTTGTTGGGCACGTCCAGGGTGGCCGCCAGCGCGATGAACACAGGGATCAGCGCGGACGCCAGCGAGGTCGCCGAGGCGAAGCCCAAGTGGATGAGAATGTTAAACAGGCTCACCAGCGCGATCGTGGCGATGATCGGCATGGAGGCGAGGCCGATGGCGCCGAACGTCGCCTCCGACAGCCAGGTCGCCGCGCCCGTGTCCAGCAGGAACTTACCCAGCGAGATACCGGCGGCGAAAACGACCAGGGTGCCCCAATTGATGTGTTCTTGGGCGTATTTCCAGTCCATCACGCCGATGATCGGGGTGAGCATGATGCCCACCGCGACGATGGTGATGGTGGCGGAGCTGATCGGGTGCAGCACGCCTTCCGTCGCCCAGAACAGCAGCAGCGCAACGGCAATGGCGGTGAGGCGCTTCTCGGCGCCGGTCATCGGCCCCATCTCTGCAAGCTGCTTTTCGACGAGCTCACGCCCGCCCTCGATCGCCTCAGCCTCCGGCTTGATCGCCCAGCGCATGATGAAAAACAGCGCGATCGACATCAGCACAGACCACGGCGCGGCCCACAGGAACCACTGGCCCCAGGAGACGGTCTGCCCCAGCTGGTCTTCGATGAAGCCGACGGCCACCAGGTTCTGCGCCGCGGCGGTTTTGATGCCGACGTTCCAAATGGACACCGCCTGCGTGGCGGTAATAACGAGAAGCGCCGCCAGCTTCGACTCCTTGGCCAGGCCAAAGGCGGCGACCATGCCCATGAGGATCGGCACGACGGCGCCGGCGCGCGCCGTTGCGGACGGGACGAAAAACGCCAGGATGATGGAGATGACGATCGCGCCGATGACGATGTTGGAGACCTTCTCGCCCGCAGTCTTGAGCACGTAGAGCGCCAGCCTGCGGTGCAGTCCAGTGGCCTGCATCGCCGTCGCCAGCGCGAGCGCGGCACCGACGAGCGCCACCGCAGACGAGGAGAATCCGCTCATCGCGATGCTCAGTCCCTTGGACGCCCCGACCGCCTGACCGGTCTCGGGGTCGGTGGCGAAGGTGAGCAGGATCGCGATGAGGCCGACGATGATCACGGCGGAAACCGAGTAGGACACCGCCTCGGTGACCCACATGATCACGGCGAAGGCGAGCATGCCGAGCGCGATTTTCGCCGGCATGGCCAGGCCCGCAATCGGCAGCATCATCACCACCCCGAGTGCCACAAACGCCAAGATGAACGCGATGATCTTGCCGGTGTTGCGTTTCTTTTCCTCAGGTTGTTGCTCTGAGTTTGCTGCTGGTGTGACTGCTGTGGTCGCTGTCGTCACTGCGTGCCCCTCCTTGATTCGGTTGTTATATACCTGACGCTAGTCACTCCTATAAAGCCTGCAAAATGTGATGTTCGTACGGTTTTACCGGGGTGCGTCGTCGTGCGAGGGGTAGCATCGCTGCCATGAATCTGAGCTCGCAGCTGAACTACAACATGCACCACGGCGCGGAGGATCTGCGCATCATGCTGACGACCGACATCACCAACAACTTCTTGCCGGCATCTTGGCAGGATTCGCTTTCTGACCTCAGCTTTTCCGTGATCGGGCTGTGGGATTCCATCGTGCGCGGCGTTTCCGTGCTGCTGTGACGCAGCAGCGCCTCACCGAGCGTTTCCTGCCCGTGCCGTCGCTTTGAAAATCGCCGACGAACTGGGAGTATAAAGAGTATAAAGACATCCCCGTGTATAAAGAGTATAAAGACTCAAGGAGGCACGGATGCGTAATCCCTTCATCCCCACGTTCGGCGTTTCACCCGTCGTGCTCGGCGGCGACGACAGCCTCACACGCAGCTTCGGCGCCGGCCTGGACGGCGGACCCGGCGACCCGAGGCGAACCCTGCTTATCTCGGGGCCGCGTGGCATCGGCAAGACGGTCGCGCTCAACGAGCTCGAAGACGAAGCCGCCGGCCATGGCTGGATCGTGCTACGCGCTCAGCCGTACGAGCTGGTCGAACCGCTGGTTGCCACCGTGATCCCGCAGGCGCTCGCCACGGTGCGACAGCAGGACCCAGAGCGGCGACGCATCACGGGCGTGACGGTCTCCGGCATCGGCGGGTTTTCAACCACCGCCGCCCCGGGTGAAAAGCCGGCCCCCTCCTTGATCGGTTCACTGAACACTCTTTGCGACGAGCTGCCGCCCGAATCCGGCGTACTGATCACCCTGGACGAAGTCCAAAGTGTCAACGCGAAAGAGCTGTGGCAACTCACGGCCGCGGTGCAGGATCTGCGCCGGGACGGGCGCGACATCGCCTTCGCCGCCGCCGGGTTGCCTGACGGCGTGGAGTCGCTACTACAACACCCGGGCACCACGTTTCTGCGCCGCGCCCAGCACGCCGTGCTCGCCCCAATGACGCCATCAGAGACACTTTCGGTACTGAGGGATACCGCGGCACGAGGCGGCGTCGAGATCCCCGACGGGGTACTCACGGACGCCGCGGCGCTGACCCGCGGCTACCCCTTTTTAATCCAGCTCCTCGGCTACCACCTGTTCGAGCGTGCGAGCCGCCGGGACCAGCCCGTTTCCCACGACGACCTCGCGGCAGTGACCCCAGACGTGTTGAAAACACTGGGCGACTTGGTCCACCAACCAGCGCTGCTACACCTGCCCGCCGCCGAGCTCGAATACCTCGAAGCGATGGCCGAGGTACAGGAGGGCCAACAGGCTGTGCCAAGCGCTGCCATCGCGCAGCAGCTGGGCAAACGCGTACAGCAGGTCTCCATGGTGCGACAGAAACTCATCGACCGTGAGCTGATTTACTCCCCTCGCCGGGGCGTGCTCAACTTCGTTATCCCCCACATGGGCCACCACCTCAAACAACGCACCACGCGCGACACCGGCTGGGATTAGCACCCCTACCCGCAAACATTGCACACACTGCGCAACTTTGCGTACTGTGTGCAACATGTCTGAATTTCTCTACCGGCTCGGCAGCTGGTCATACAAAAAAGTCTGGCCGTTTTTGGCCATCTGGCTGATCCTTTTGGGCGCCCTCGGTTTCGGCGCCGTGAACTTCGCAAAGTCCCCAAGCCCGACGTTTTCCATGCCTGACATGGACTCCACCGTCACGCAGGAGGAGATGAACGAGCGCTTCGGCACCGACGAGGACGCGATGAGCGTGCCTAGCGGCACCGTTGTGATCAAGGCGCCGGAAGGCAAGACGCTCAAGGACCCTGAGGTGATGGCCGAGGTCGACGCCATGCTCGACGAGCTCAAGGCCACCGGCGATTTCCGCGAACCCGACGCGATTGTCAACCCGGTGCTCGCTGCCGGCGGCATGGCCCAGCAGATGGGCGAGGCCAAGGCGGCCCAGGGCATGCCCCAGGAGCAGATCGACGCCGACCTCGCGGCCCTGTCGCCGCTGAGCCCGGACGAAACCACCGGCACCGTGTCCGTGACCTTCACCGACGACAACATCATGGACATCCCGGCGGAAACCCTGGACGAGGTCGAGAGCATCCTCGAGCGTTACGACGCGACTGACCTCACCGTGAAGTACAACGGCAACGCGTTCAGCGGCGCCGGCGAGATGGACGGCACCTCCGAGCTCATCGGTATGGCAGTCGCCGCGATCGTCCTTTTGGTCACCTTCGGTTCCCTGGTCGCCGCCGGCCTGCCGCTGATCGCCGCGGTCGTCGGCGTGGGCGTTGGCATCCTCGGCGTGCAGCTGGGCACCCTGTTCACCGACTCGATCTCGGATATGACCCCGACGCTGGCGTCCATGATCGGGCTTGCTGTGGGCATCGACTACTCCCTGTTTATCGTCGCGCGCTTCCGCAACGAGCTGATCTCCTCGTCCGGGCTCAATGACCTCTCGCCGAAGGAACTGGCCCAAGAGCTGAAGAAGATGGACAAGGCGAAGCGCGCCCACGCAATGGGCATGGCGTTGGGCACCGCTGGCGGTTCCGTCGTCTTCGCAGGCACCACCGTGCTTATTGCGCTGGCAGCCCTGTCGATCATCCGCATCCCGTTCCTGACCACCATGGCGCTGGCCGCCGCGGCCACCGTCGCCATCGCGGTGCTCGTGGCCCTGACGTTCCTGCCGTCGCTGCTCGGCCTTTTGGGCACCCGCGCGTTCGCAATCCGCATCCCCGGACCGAAGGTGCCGGACCCGGAGGACGAGAAGCCGACCATGGGCCTGCTCTGGGCCCGCCAGATCCGTAAGCGCCCGTGGCTGAACCTCATCGCCGGTGTGCTGCTGCTGGGCATCCTCGCCATCCCCGCCGCCAACCTGCGCCTGGCCATGCCGACGGACGGCACCGCAAAGCTCGGCTCCCCGCAGCGCGAAGCGTACGAACTTATCGACGACGCCTTCGGCCACGGCCGCAACGCCCCCATGATCGCGTACGTGGACACCGCCGACGTCGCCGAGCAGGACCGCATGGGCGCCTACCAGACGCTGCTGCAGGATTTCTCCGGCACCGAGGGCGTGGTCAACGCCCAGATTGTGCAGACCACGGACAACTTCGACGCCGCCCAGATCCTAATCACGCCGAACTCGGGCGCGACCGACCAGGCCACCACCGACACCCTTGAGCGCCTGCGCGAGTTCAAGCAGCCATTCGAGGAGGAAACCGGCGCCACCTTCGGCATCACCGGCATCACTCCGATCTTCGATGACATATCGCAGATGCTTTCCAGCGTGCTGGTGCCCTACATCGCCATCGTCTTAGGGCTTGCGTTCATCGTGCTCATGCTGGTGTTCCGTTCCATTTGGGTCCCGCTGATCGCCGCGCTCGGCTTCGGCCTGTCCATGGCCGCGACCTTCGGCGTGACCGTCGCCATCTTCCAGGAGGGCATCTTCGGACTCATCGAGGACCCGCAGCCGCTGCTGTCCTTCCTGCCCATCATGCTCATCGGCCTGACCTTCGGCCTGGCCATGGACTACCAGGTCTTCCTGGTCACCCGCATGCGCGAGGGCTACGTCTCCCGCGGCAAGACCGCCGGCAACGCGGTGGCCAACGGATACAAGCACGGCGCGCGCGTGGTCACCGCGGCCGCGCTGATCATGATCTCGGTGTTCGCGGCGTTCGTGCTCATCGACGAGCCGTTCATCAAGGCCATGGGCTTCGCGCTCGCCGCAGGTGTGCTTATCGACGCATTCGTGGTCCGCATGACCCTCATCCCGGCCACGATGTACCTGCTCGGCGACCGCGCGTGGAAGATCCCCGGCTGGCTAGACAAGGCGCTGCCGAACCTCGACATCGAGGGCGAGAAACTGCACCAGTCGCAGCCGGTTACGGTGTAGCCATGAGTCTGCGCGAAGAGAAGAAGGCGGCGACCCGGCGCGCAATCTCGGAGGCGACCGCGGCCCTGCTGCTCGAAGAAGGCACGGCCGCAGCCACCGTCGCGCGGGTCTCCGAGCGGGCGGGCGTGTCCGCCCGAACCTTCCACAACTACTTCGCCGACATCGACGAAGCGCTCGAAGAGTTTCTGCGCAAGGTCTTTGCCGCCATCGCCGAGCAGATCGCGGCGCTGCCGGAGGAACTCTCGGAAGCTGAATCCGTCGAGGCGATCATCATCGACGCACTCAAGGAGGACGGATTTGAGCTCTACTCCGCCTCCACCCTGGTCCTTCTCAGTGACCGTGCCCGGGCTGAGTCCAGCACCCCACCCGCGGAGGAGACCATGCGGGAGATGGCGGAGCCGCTCGTTGCGTGTATCCGGGCCCGGACCCCTGGCGCCACGCAGTTCGATGCCGAAGTGCTCCTCAACGCCTACGGCATCGCCGGCGCCACCGCGGTGAAGCACTACCTGATGCAGCCGGAGCCACGCGCAGCTGACGACGGCCGCGCGCTGGTCCGACGCGCATTCGAGGTGCTGCGCGACATGCGCTAGCCGCGCTTGATGCTGGTGATCTTCTTGCCGCGGGCCAACTCGTCGACAAGCAGGTCCATCTGGCGGATCTTGCGCATGAGGTCCTCTTCGACCTCCTCGACGCGCACGCCGCACACCTTCCCGGTGATCAAATCGGCGTGCGCGTTGAGCGCCACCGCGTCGAAGAACTCGCGAAGCGTCTTGCCCGACGCGGCTTCCGTTTCCAGCTCCGCCGGCGCAAGGCCGGTGAACCAGCCGAGCACGTCATCCAGCTCGTCGCTGCTGTGGCCCTTGCGCTCCACTTTGGCCAGGTAGTTGTTGTAAATGTCTCCGAACGGGTACGCGTAAACCCGCTCCAACTTCGCCTGTTCAACCATGCTCGCAACCCTATCGCCTATTGCGGTTCCCTCGCCGGTGCGCATTTTCATGGACACTCGGACTCTTGTGCGCTGGGTGTGGGCGGCTTTAGTGTCGTCGATAAGCGGGAGCAGGGGGCTGCCGCACGACACCTAGGGGGGACCCATGCGATTTGATACCTACGAGCTGTACTACCTGGACACCTACGACGAAGAAGCCGCAGACCTCGCCGACGACCTCGGGATCGAGCAAGACGACCCGTACTTCGACGAGGACATTGCCATCCACCTCGACGCCGACTACGTCATCGACACCGGCCTGAAAGTCGCCGTGATCGTGCACGACATCGACACCCACGAGGTCGAACTCGCAATGCTGCAGCCCGGCAGCCCGCAGGCGCCCGAGTGGTACTCACCGGAGGACGCCGCGAACGTGGTCGCCGAGCTCGGCCGCATCCTCGTCGCGCTCGATGACAAAACCGTGAAGATCGTTGACCCGCAGGACCCCGCGTTCGCGCTGAAGCGCCGCGCGTCGTTCGAGGCAGAGGACATGTCCACCGCCACGCTGGCGATGGTGCAAAACTCGCAGGACAACGCGCTCTACACCACGTTCTGCATCGAATTTCGCCCGAACATGAACTCCGATTTCACGTTCCCGGTCGCAGTATTCGCGTTCGACCCGCGCGAGGGCAAGCTTTCGGGGCACATGCTCATCGACGACAACCCGTTCGCCCCGCCCACCTTCAACCGCGCCCAGAAGAAGATCGTGGCGCGCAGGATCAACGACATCCTCGAGTCCATCCACGCGGCCATGCACGAAGATCGCACGATCAGCCCGTTTAAGAACCTGGGCCCGCAGTTCCGTTCCGAAGGCCTGCCGTCGATGGAGGCGGTGGACACCCACCACGCCATCGACCAGGCTATTGCGTACCTCGAGCAATGGTGGGATGAGCGGGCGTCTTAGAAACGCTCGTTGGGCACGATGATCGCGCGGCCGGCGACTTGGCCGTCAACGAGTTTCTGGTAGGCATTTAAGCCCTCATCCAGCGAGTATGTAGTGTACTGCGGCTCCAGGTGACCTTGCTGCAGTAGCGCGACCAGCTCTCCGAGCTCCGGCAGAGTACCCCAGTAGGTCTTCACCAGCTCGGCCTCGTACGGCTCCTTGTACCACTGCCAGCCGTAATCGCTGCCCGCGGCACCGAGGCCGACGATGGACACGCGGCCTTGCGTGGCCACGGATGTCATCGCGGTCTCCACAGTGGGGCCGATGCCGACCATGTCGAAGACGGCATCTACGCCCCGCCCACCGGTGAGCTCACGGATTTTCGCGGCCTGATCGTCGCCGGAAGCAACGGTGATCGCGCCGTACTTCTCAGCCTCGCGCAGCGCTTCTTCCTTGGTGTCTGTGGCGATGATCGTCGCGCCGGTCATGGCTTTGAGGATCTGCACTGCCAGCAACCCGAGCCCGCCAAGGCCGATCACCAGCGCGGACGAGCCAGCCTTGTTCAGCTTCGGCAGCGCCAGTTTGATGGCGTGGTACGGGGTCAAACCGGCATCGGCAAGCGCGGAGGCCTTCACTGGGTCCGCATCTCCCAGCGGCACGAGGTTGCGCGCCGGCACGACGACGTACTCCGCCATGCCTCCGTCACGACCCAAGCCAATGCCCAGGTAGCCGACCTGGGCGACGTTTTCGCAGAACGTGTCCTGGCCGATCATGCAGAACCGGCAGTAGCCGCAGCCGACCGGACCGTAGACCACGTACGCGGCGCCGCGCTCGATTCCGTCGACGCCTTCACCGATCTCGTCCGCCCAGCCTGCGACTTCGTGGCCGAGGGTGAACTGCGGCGCGCACAACGGGTTTGTGCCCTCGACGAAGTCGTTGAACACGGCGACGTCGGAGTGGCATGCGCCCGAGGCGGCGACTTTCAGCACCACTTCGCCGGGGCCGGCGGTGGGCTTGTCTACGTCAACGAGCTGCGGGAATGTTTGGTAGTCGGTGTAGCGGATGGCCTTCATGGGCGGGGCTCCTTTGGTCGTCGATAGGCAACCTGCCCCACCCAGCGTAACTACGGAAGCAGTCCTTGGCTGTGTGCCCAGCCGAACCCGGCCGCGCCGAGGCCGATAAGGCCCAGCAGCACACCAATCACAATCGCCAGGGGCGACTCGGAGCTGCCGGAGGGCTTTTCGCTAGGGCGCGGCTCCGCCTTCTTCTGCGTAGGCGCCGGCGCGGGCGCAGGTTTCGCCGTCGCAGTCGAAGTCTCCACCTTCGCGGCCTTCAGGCGCTGGCGGGCGAACGTCTTCAGGTTCTCGTCCGCGTCGGAGGCAAGGACCTCCTTAAGCACCTTGTCCATCTCCTCCGGGGTGTATTCGAGCGCGGAAACGTTGAAGGTGTCGTCGAAGACCTGGGCGCCCTCAGAGTTGGACACGGTGACGTGCAGCGGCACCACCGGGTTGTCGATGAACACTGCCGGGGAGACCTCGATATCCACCGGGGTGATGTAGTTCGAGTCGCCCTTGGCAAAGTAGCTGTCCTTGAACTGACCGACGCCGTAGTCCGCGACGACGGTGAAGGTGTCGTCGGTGGAGCCCAAGTTGCGCAGCTCACCCTTGATGATGTTGGTGTCCGCGTGAGTGATGATGCCGTTGTCGTTGTTGAGGCGGCGGGCAAGGCTGAAGCCCACCTTTCCGTCGTTCTTGCCGGTCGCGGCTGCGGCGGAGATCAGTTCGTCGACTTCGGCTCGCTCCTCGTCGGCGAGCACGTCCGGGGCGTCGGGAGCGTCGATGGCGTCGTCGTAGTCGCGCACGCCCTGGCCAATGAACTCGGTCTTGAACAGCAGGTTGTCCCAATCCGACGGGATGACGTAATCGAAATCGCTGTCTTCCGGCTTGTAACGCGACTTGTCGTCGGCGTTCGGGATCCTCTCGGAAGTACGTACATCCTGGTCGGAGAAGTTGAACTCGGAGAACTGGTAGGCGTAGCTCATGGTGGACTTGTAGGAGCCCAGCCAGTCGTATCCGGGGCGGTAGAACTCCACCGACGGGTCCTTGGTGTCCACGAAGCGCACGAAGCGCTGGGCGGTGTTGTCGCGGGTTTCGCGGCCCCAGTGCATCAGCCCCAAGGTGTGGCCGAACTCGTGGAGGATGGTGTTGCGCAGAAGCTCGTCGCTGTTGGTCACGTCGCCGGAGACGAAGAAGGTGGAACCGTTGACCTGGCCCAAGCCGGTGACATTTCGCTTGGCACCTTCGTCGAAGCGGGTGCCGATCAGCGCGGAGCGGAACACAGAGCGGCGCGCGCCGAGCAAGCGGTCTGCTTGTTCTTCCAGCTTGGCGTTTCGCCCGTAGTCGTCCAGGCCGCCGAAGTACTCGGCGGTGTAATCCTCCGTCGCGCCGCCCTTGCGCTCGTCGGCGGTCATGCTGGCCATGGATTCGCTGACATAGCTCTTACCGGCGTCGATGTGCAGGTTGATCCCGTTTTGATCGAAAAGGTCTTCCAGCTCTTTGAACAGCGACGGGTTCGGCGCGTAGCTCTTGGTGTTCGCGGTGGCGCAGGCGGCAAATTCGGCGAAATCATCGAGGGTGGCGGCGAAGCGTTCGGAGCGGTCGCAGCCGATCGTCTCCCACTCGGACTTCATCCAGTTGACCTGCAGGAACAAGTCTTTGCGGTCGGGGTCTGCACCCCAGCGGTGGATGGGCAGGTACGTGCCGTCGGCAAGCCTGAGCCCCTCGGTCTCCCAGGAGTCGCGCAGCCCATCGCCGTCGGTGTCGAGGGCAGATTCTTGGGTGCTGATTGCCACGGACATACCTGCGCTTATCGACGCCCCCGGAGCAACCGTGCGCTCCCACCTCGCCGCCTGGTGCTTTGCGCCGTCGTTTGCGCCAGAAAGGGCCGCCGCCTTGGTCGCACCCGTGGCCGCGGTGTCCGGTGCGGTAAAGCGGACGTCGGTGATGTAACCGCCGGACTTCGGCTGCACCACCACGCGGTCGCCGTCCTGGTTAGCCGTAATACCTTCGGCAAAAGGCACGACGTTGGCCAGGTCAATGCCCACCTCCGCCGCAGTTTGGCCCGTGTTTTTCACGGTCACGGTGGCATCTACTTGGCCGCCGTCGATGCGGTAGGTCCGCGTGATCAGGAAGTTGGTCTGCTGCAGTGTGTAAGTGAGCACGTCGGCGGTGCCGTCGGTGGTCACTTTCGGCTTGGCAAACAGGTCGGGAACCACCACGTCGCCGTTGGTGCGCACCTCCATGGAGGTATCGAACTGGTGGTTGTCCGCCTGGGACGCGGGGTGCGAATAGTCGAACCGGCCAGTGCCACGCGGGGTGATGAAGCCGTTGACAAACGGCTCGGTGGGGTTGGAACGGTTCACTGTCGCATCCGGCTGGGTAGTGCCGAGCGTGACTTTCGCATCCGCTACCGGCGCCATGGGCGCCACGGTCGCCGCGAGTGCAGCGCACAAGGACACTGCCAGGGTTTTCTTCGAAATATTCATGTCAATGTCCTTTTCTAAAATCCGTAGTGCTTCAGTTGCGCCCGAATGGCGTCCTGATTGAGGAAGGCCGCGTACCCCACACCCGCGATCATCGCGAGCAGGCCGAGCACCACCGCGATCCATCCTCCGGAGGCCGACGAGCCGTCCGACGATCCGGCCGACGAACCGATGGACGAGCCGTCGGACGAACCCGAGGACGTCCGGTTCTGCTTTACCGCCGGGGCGGGCGTGTCGGTGGCGGTAAACGCGTACTCCACAATCTTCGTCGAGCCGTCCGGGAACGTCACCTTCATCGGCACCTTCAGCACGGTGCCCACCGGCACGTCGCTGTTCGGTTTCGCGGTGAGCTCGCCGGTAGCCCGGTCGTAGAACACTTGCCAGCCGTCGTGGTCGAACTCCGCCAGCTTGGCGTTGTGGTTGAGCCCGGTGCGCACGGTCGCGGCTTCGCCGACTTCAGCGGTCACCCCAGCCACTCGCGGGGTGAAGCGCGCCGCGTCCGAGGCCGCCGTGACCTGCGCGGTGATCTCCTCGGTGCTGCCGTCCGCGTAGCGCACGCGCACCGTCACCGTGTAGGGGGTGTCCAGTTGCGCGTCGGCGGGAAGCTTGATTTTCAGCGAGCCAGTTCGCCTATCGACGCCCACGTTCCGCAGCCCCCCACCATCAACCACAGCAAACGTGGTGCCAGCCGGCACGGAACCGCTCAGCTTCACGGTCGCGGTGCCGCCAGGCGCTGCCGACACATCGGCGTACGAGGGGGAATGGGCGGCGGAGAGGGCGGAGCTCGTCGATACGCGAACGCTCGCAGTAAGTTCTGCGGACGACCCGTCGGCGAAGTACGCGATGACCGGCACCTTCACCTCACCCTGCTGCGGCGCGAAAACGCGCAGGTTGCCGGTGTGCTCGTCCACTATGGCGACCCAATCGCCCAGCGGCTGCGAGCGATCCACCTCGAACGTGGTGCCCTCCGGCAACACCGCGGCGCCGGTGCGCAACACAGTGATGCCTTCGCCAGGAGGCACAGACAAGCCTTCCTCGTAGCCCAGCTCGGTGGTGTCCGCGAGAAACGGATCGCCGATTTCCACCTCAGCGATGTAGGTGCGGGAAGAACCGTCCGGGAACGTCACCTTCACCGGAATCTTGCGGATGCCGGGTGCCGCGTCCTTCGGCGGGGTGAAGGTGAGGCGGCCGTTGTTATCGACGCGAACCCAGTCCGCATAGGCCGGGTCCACAACGAAGCGGGTGCCCTCCGGGAGGCGGCGATCAGCGTAGACGAACGGGCCGTCCGTAACAGTCGCGCGCGGACGGCCTGCCTGACGCGTCGCCCCCGCCGGCACCGGGATCAGCGGGAAACGCACCTCGTGCTGCTGCGCCATCGGGGTGGGCTCATCCACCTCGACGGTAATGGTGTGGGTCTCGCCCGAATCGTCCTGGACCTCGACGCGGTACTCGCCCGGTTCGGCGTTGCGCGGCGGCCTAGCGACGACCGTGCCGTCCCCCTCCACCGAAATCCAGCTCTCCTCTGCCGGAAGCTCAGTGGTGGTGCCGTCCGGCTTAACCTGCGTGACAGTGCTGGTGCGGAAGTTCGGCGGTGTTGTGGTGTCGCCAGTACGAGTTGGTGCGGTGACCTGGGTCTGGCCGGGTTTGACCACCACACGGTCCCAATTGAACTGGGCCTTCGGCTTTTCCGGGTTGACTACGAAGCCGGGCAGCTGGACCTGCTCCCCCGCCTTTACGGTCACGTTGGCGGGCGGCGGGGCGACGTGGCCTTCGGGGACGTTGACGGTGACCGTGTAGTCGCCCGGCGGCAGATCGGTGAGCTGGAACTTCCCGTCCGCGGCGACCGGGACGGAATGGGTCTTGCCACGTGCGTCGCGAGCCGTCACCGTGGCACCCGGCACCGCCTTGCCAGCTGGGTCGGTGACTTTGCCGGCCACGGAACCGACCTTCGGCGCCGGCTTCGGCGTCGGGGTCGGCCGTGTCGTCAACCTCGGCATTTCCGAAGTGGTCGGTGCGGGTGCGGAAGTCGTCGGTTTCGGGGTCGGGGTTGGGGCTGAGGTCGTCGGCTTCGGGGACGGTTTCAGCGTCGTGGACGTCGGGGGTGGTGTCGGCTTCGAGGTCGTCGGCTGAGCAGACGTCGTGGGCGACGGCTTCGGTGCCGGTGCTGAAGTCGTCGGCGACGGCTTCGGCTCCGAGGTCGTCGGCTGGGCAATCGTCGTCGGCGACGGTTTCGGAGTCGTCGGCTGAACAGACGTCGTCGGCGACGGCTTCGGCTCCGAGGTCGTCGGCTGAGCAGACGTCGTCGGCGCGACCGGGTTTGGAATTAGCTTCACATCAACCGACGGCGTCGAACCATCCGGCTTGACCTCAACCGACGACGGCGCCTCAACGGTGTAACCATCCGGACCATCAACCACCACCGGCTGATTACCAGCAGGCACATCCTCAACGGTGTAGGAACCATCCGGGTTCGTCGTCGCCGACTTACCACCAATGGTCACCGTCACACCACCGACACCATTGCCATCGGCATCAGTAATCTGACCAGACACCGCAGAATCATTCAGCGTCAGCTTCACGTCTACAGAGTCAGTCGAACCATCCGGCTTGACCTCAACCGACGACGGCGCCTCAACGGTGTAACCATCCGGACCATCAACCACCACCGACTGATTACCAGCAGGCACATCCTCAACGGTGTAGGAACCATCCGAGTTCGTCGTCGCCGACTTACCACCAATGGTCACCGTCACACCACCGACACCATTGCCCTTGTTGTCAGTAATCCGACCAGACACCGGCGAATCATTCGGCGTCAGCTTCACGTCCACAGAGTCAGTCGAACCATCCGGCTTGACCTCAACCGACGACGGCGCCTCAACGGTGTAACCATCCGGACCATCAACCACCACCGGCTGCTCACCAGCAGGCACATCCTCAACGGTGTACGAACCATCCGAGTTCGTCGTCGCCGACTTACCACCAATAGTCACCGTCACACCTGCAACTCCGCCAGACGGATCAGTCACTCGACCAGACACGGTGCCAAACTGTTGCTTTTCGTTGACATACTGTTGCCCGATGTTGTTGTCGCGCTGGTCGTTCACTACAACGCCGGAGACCGGTTTCTCCTCGGTCGTTGTGGTCTCGCCGATGAGCAGGGCGTGTGTGCCCGCCGGAACCTTCGCCACCGTGAAGTTACCGCCCTGGTCCGTGGTGGCCTCGCGGCCAGCAATCGTCACTTTGGCGCCTTGAACGGGGGTCTCGGATGCGTCGAGAACCGTCCCGCTCACGGTGATCGGGTAGACGTCGAAGTCGGGGGCTGCAAGGCCCTCAGCAGCCTCCCACGTCTTTGGCTCCGGGGTAACAAAACCGGCCGGTGGAATCACGTTGATTTCCATCGTGCCCGAGGGCGACGGCACCGCAATCTCATAGGTACCGTCGGCTTGCACTGGAGAAGTGAAGGTCTCGGCGCCCTGGCGGATCTCCACCATCGCCTGCTTGTACTCATCCGCGGTTGCCTCGTGCATGGTTACTGAACCGCGGATGTCGGCGTTGACGGTGGGGCGAGTAAACCGCGCACCGCCGCCGCGCAACGGCGTGGGGTACTGCGCGCCCTTACCCGGCGCGAAGAGGGCCAGTCGCTCGCCCTGGCCAACCTCCACTCCTGGGAGCTCATACGTGATGCGGATGCTCGGATGCCCCGACGTGGAGGTGCTTTGGGTGCGGCGCGCAGTCACGTCATAGGAAGCAAGGACCTGGGTGCGTTTCATGTGGTCCACGCGGTATTCGGCGACCTCGGGGATGCGCGTGAACACTGGGTCGTCGGCTGGTGCCTCTTCCCTCGGATTGGTGCTGTCTGCCGGCACAAAGTCGATGCTCACGGTGCGCACGGTCATCGCCGATTCGAAGAACACGGACGCTTCCCAGTCGCCGTTGAGGTTGTTCACGGAGCCGAAGCTAATGCCCGGCTGCTGCGTCGGCGCGATCTGCGCGTGTGCGACCGACCCCGCGGGGCCAAGCGGGATTTCCGCCGCACCGCCCGCGAGCGCCAACGCTGTGGCCACCGCGGTGATTCGTTTTGCGCGCACACGACCATTACCGGGCAGAGACATGCGGGCTCCCAACTTTTTCAACGCTCGAACACGGCCAGAACACAGCAAAACGCTACCACTCAGTTGTATGCCCTATCCAACATTACATACGCCGAGGGTGCGCGCACGCGAGTACGCTCAGCGGAGGTTGCCGAGCACCGGTAACGTATGCGGAAATGTGCGTAAAGAAAGGCGGGAATTAGTGAAGATTGCAGTTCTGGGCGGCGACGGATTCTGTGGCTGGCCCGCGTCCCTGCACCTTTCAGACCTCGGACACGAGGTCACGATCGTGGTCAACCTGTCGCGGCGCCGTATTGACGGCGAGCTCGGCGCGGAGTCGCTGACGCCGATCGCGACTATCGACGAGCGCCTGTCGGCCTGGAACGAGGTCTCAGGCAAAACGATCGGCTACGAAAACATCGACGTGGCCCAGGACTACGACGCACTGCTGGCCTTCCTCAAGGACTTCCAGCCGGACACGGTGATCCACTTCGCCGAGCAGCGCGCCGCGCCGTACTCCATGAAGTCCCCGCGCAACAAGCGCTACACCGTGGACAACAACGTCAACGCCACACACAACCTGCTCACCGCGATCGTGGAGACCGGCCAGGACATCCACGTCGTGCACCTGGGCACCATGGGCGTCTACGGCTACGGCACCGCCGGCATGAAAATCCCGGAGGGCTACCTGGACGTGCAGGTGGACGCGGGCGAAAACGGCATTGTGGAGCAGCAGATCCTCTACCCCACTAACCCGGGCTCGATCTACCACATGACCAAGGTGCTGGACCAGCACCTGTTCGCGTACTACGCCAAGAACGACGAGCTGCGGATCACGGATCTGCACCAGGGCATCATCTGGGGCACCCACACCCCGCAAACACTTCGCGACGAACGCCTGATCAACCGCTTCGACTACGACGGCGACTACGGCACCGTGCTCAACCGCTTCCTCATGCAGGCGGCGATCGGCTACCCGCTGACCGTGCACGGCACCGGCGGGCAGACCCGCGCGTTCATCCACATCCGCGACATGGCGCGCTGCATCCAGCTGGCGGTGGAGAACCCGCCAGCGCGCGGCGAGCGGGTGAAGATTTTCAACCAGATGACGGAGACGCACAGGGTGCGGGATTTGGCGGAGCTCGTCGCAAAGATTGCGGACGCGGAGGTGCAGATGGTGCCCAACCCGCGCAAGGAGTCCGCGGAAAACGAACTCTACGTGGTCAACGACGCTTTCCTGGACCTCGGCCTAGAGCCGACGAAGCTGGAAGAAGGCCTGCTCGTGGAGGTCGAGGAGGTGGCGAAGAAGTACGCCGACCGCGCGGACCGCTCGAAGATCCCGGCGCGCTCGCTGTGGACCGCCGCGCAGTCCGCCGGCGTGCCGCAGGGCGAGAAGTAGATGCGCATCGCGCTGCTCACCGAGGTCTTCCTGCCCAAAATCGACGGCGTGGTCACCCGCACCACCCGCCACTTGGACCAGTTGGCGGCGCTCGGCCACGAGGTGCTTATCTTCGCGCCCGGTAACCCGCCCGCCGAGTACGCGGGCTTTGAGGTTGTGCCGATCCGCTCGCACAGCTTGAAGGTGTACCCGGAGGTCAAGCACGGCATGCTGGGGCCGAAGACCTACCGCCGCCTGCGCGGATTCAACCCGGACGTCGTGCACGCGGTCAACCCCATTTGGACGGCCGGCTGGTCCACGCTGGTGGTGGCTCGCCGCTTCCCGGTCATCGCGTCCTTTCACACGGACGTGCCGGAGTACTGCCTGAAGCTGGGCATTCCGTGGGTCAAGCCGATCGCCGAGTGGGGGCTGCGCACCTTCCACGGCCGCGCGGGGCTCAACCTGGTCACCTCGGGCCCGATGATGGACAAGGCGGCCGACTACGGCATCGAAAACGTGCGGCTGTGGCCGAAGGCGGTGGATACGGAAAGCTTCACCCCGGAAGCACGCACCCGAAAGATGCGCAGCCTGCTTTCCGACGGCCATTCGGACGACCCGCTGATCATCTTCGTCGGCCGCATCTCGGCGGAAAAATCCGTGGAGCGCTGTATCCCGATCGTTGAAGAGGTGCGCCGGCGCGTGCCCAACGCGCGCCTGGCTTTTGTGGGCGAGGGCCCGCTTTACGACGAGCTCCGCGCCACCCCGCCCGACTGGGCCACCTTCACCGGGTACTTGTCCGGCGCGGACCTGCACGCGGCCTACGCGTCGGGCGATGTGCTGCTGTTTCCCTCCACCACGGAGACCTTGGGCTTTGCGGCGTTGGAGGCGTTCGCGTCCGGCGTGCCGGTGGTGGCGGCGAAAGCTGGCGGCCTGCCGTTTGTGGTGGCGGACGGCGACACCGGTGTCTTGGTCGACCCTGCGGCACCGGACACAGCCTGGGCCGACCCGATCGAGGGTATTTTGACGCAGCCGGATCTGCGCGAGCGCATGTCCGCGGCTGGCCGCGCAGAGGCGGAGCGCTGGACGTGGCGCGCCTCAACCGAGACGGTGCTGGGCTACTACGAGGAGGTCATTCGAAGCGCAAGACGGTGACCTCGGCGGTCTCCCCGCCCGAGTACTCGCGGGTCTCGGCGCTCCCGCGCACCGTCGCCGCCGGGTCGATCTCCTGGTACGGCTCCACCCCCGGCCCGCAGGCGTCGACTTTGCGCGGGTCGAACCACTCGATCTCCGCACTGCCGCTTGCTATCACCCCGATGCCGGAGGCCGTCTCCCAGGCCTGGGAGTTGTCGTCGATGCCGGGCACGTCGTCCGGGTCGAAGCCGAGGCTCTGCGCTTCAGCCTTGTCCGTGTACGGGCAGAACACGTAGGCGCGCTCCACGTCCGGCCCCGCCACGTCCGCGACGGTGAAGTCCCCGGCGAGCGCGGCGTCCTCTAGCCCCAGCTCGGCGCCATGCGCGCCGCAGCCGGCCAGCACAAACACACTGGCGACGGCGGCGAATTTACGGTGCATGACCATGACTACTGGATCTCAGCCGGGTCCTTGCGCTCCGGGAACACACGCGGACGCACGCCAGCGATGTCCTCGACGACGCGGACCACCTGGTGGGAGTAGCCGTACTCGTTGTCGTACCAGACGTAGAGCACGAGGTGGTTGCCGGAGGCGATGGTGGCCAGGCCGTCCACCACGGAGGCGTGGGTGGTGCCGAGCAGGTCGGTGGAGACGACCTCCGGGGAGTTGATGTAGTCGATCTGCTGGCGCAGGTTGGAGTGGGTGGACACGCGGCGCAGGAAGTTGTTCACCTCATCCTTTTCCACTTCCTTGTCCAGGTCCAGGTTCAGCACGGCCATGGACACGTCCGGGGTGGGCACGCGGATGGCGTTGCCGGTGAGCTTGCCCTCGAACTCCGGAAGCGCCTTGGACACGGCCTTGGCAGCACCGGTCTCGGTGAGCACCATGTTCAGGCCGGCGGCGCGGCCGCGGCGGTTGCCCTTGTGGAAGTTGTCCGCGAGGTTCTGGTCGTTGGTGTAGGAGTGGACGGTCTCGACGTGGCCGTGCTTGATGCCGTAGCGGTCGTTGATCACCTTGAGCACCGGGGTGATGCCGTTGGTGGTGCAGGACGCGGCGGACAGGACGCGCTCGTCGCCGATCATGTCCTGGTTGATGCCGTAGACGATGTTCGGGATGTCGCCCTTGCCCGGCGCGGTGAGCAGGACGCGGTCCACGCCCTTGGACTCGAGGTGCTTGGACAGGCCGTCGCGGTCGCGCCACGCGCCGGTGTTGTCCACCACGATGGCGTTGTCGATGCCGTAGGCGGTGTAGTCGATCTCAGACGGGTCGTTGGCGTAGATCATCTGGATCGGGGTGCCGTTGGCCCAGATGATTTCCTTTTCCTCGTCGACGGTGATGGTGCCGTTGAAGGCGCCGTGCACGGAGTCGCGGCGCAGAAGGGACGCGCGCTTGATGATGTCGATGTCGCCCTTCTTGCGCACCACCACAGCGCGCAGGCGCACGCCGCCGTACATCGCCTCGCGGGCGATCAAGATGCGGGCGAGGAGACGGCCGATGCGGCCGAAGCCGTAGAGCACGACGTCGCGGGCCTCGAGTTCGGAGGAGGTGCCGATGACGTCGGCGAGCTCGCGGTCGAGGAAGGCACGCAGGTCCTTCTCGTCGGAGTGCTTGAACTCCTTGGCCAGGCGACCCAGGTCGATCGACGCGGTGCCGAGGTCCATCTCCACGAGTTCGCGCAGGATCGGCAGCGTCTCGTCGAGCGCGAGTTCCTTTTCGTCGATGCGGCGGGCGTAGCGGTGCGCCTTAATGATGTCGATGTCGGTGACACCCACCAGCAGGCGGCCGTAGACCGAGGTCACCGCATTGTGCTCGCGGTGCAGGCGGCTGATCAGCGGCAGCATCTCCTGCGCGAGGGTGAGCTTGTGGTTCCATTCGTCGCGGGGGTTGGTCGTTTCGGTCAACGTCGCTCCTTTTGCATGTGGGAATCGGGGGCAATTTTCTTACCCGTAATCGCCCCCTTACTGTAGCGCCTGCGCGAACCCGCCGGGCAAGGATCCCCTAGCGTGTGTTCACTTTAATTTCATCTCGGAGGTTTAGCCTCGGCAGCGGCCTTGTCCCCCTGTAAGGAGCCCGCTTCCCATGTCCATATTTTCCCGTCGTGCTGTATGTGTAGTCGCAGCTGCGTCTGTAGCTGTCAGCAACGTTGCGGCTGCCAGCGCCGATACCGCGACGTACTATTCCACAAAGCAGCCCTACTTCCCTGCCGGAACCATCGACAGTTACAGCAAAGCCCCCGAAGGTTTTCAGCAGATCTACACGAGCTCGGTCAACCGCCACGGATCGCGAGGGTTGTCTTCATTCAAGTACGACGACCTCGCCGGCCAGATGCTCACCGCCGCGAAAGAACGCGGTCAGCTCACGGAACTCGGCGAACGCCTCATCCCGCAGGTCGAGGCGATGAGCAAAGCTAACCGCGAACTGACTGGCCCGGGTGAAGGCGGCTACGGCAACCTCACTGCCTTCGGTCGCGCCGAGTTGAACGGCATCGGCGAGCGCAACGCGCGGCGCAACGCGGAACTGTTCGACGCTATCGACCGCGAAAAGCACTCCATTAGTTTTCTGTCCTCCGGTGAGGACCGCGCGATTGAATCCGGCTGGTACTTCGGCAAGGGCCTGCTCGAAACCAATCCGGAACTTACCGACAACCTCACGTACGGTGCGGCCGACGGCCATGTAGAGCTCGAGCCCCGCCGAGACCTCCTCTACGCGCACAAGGACAAAACTGCGCCGAGCTACGAGGCATACAAAGCGTGGGCCGACGGCGACGTACTCGAAGAAAAGGTGGAGCAAGCCTACGCAAAACCCGCATCCCGCGAGGCGGCCACGAGCCTACTGGGAAAGATTTTCGCGCCGGAATTCATCGACGCGATCGATAACGGCACCCTGACGTTCGTCGGCGTTGAGAAGAAAGACAAGACCGTTGAGGGCATTGTTGATGCCGCCCTGCAGTTCTACAACCTGTACATCATTGCCCCAGCCATGGAGGAAGAGCCGGCGAAGCCCGCCGAAGGTTGGATCTTCGACGAATACATGGATGAGTCCGACGGCCCGACATTCGCATACCTTCTCGATGTCGAGGACTACTACGAGAAGGGCCCAGCCATTGAGGGCCAGACCGTCTCTTACGACAACTTCGCGCCACTGCTCGACCACATGCTCGCCGGTGTGCGCGAGCGCGCTGAGGGCGGTGACACCGCGGCCGAGTTCCGTTTCGGCCACGCGGAGACCATCGTTCCGCTAGCGGCGTTATTGAAACTGCCGGGCTCGGAGAAGGGCGTGCCGGCGAACCAGGTCATGGACTACTCCAACTCCTCGTGGCGTGGCGACAAGGTCACGCCGATGGGAGCGAACATTCAATGGGACGCGTTCCAAAACGACAACGACGACACCATTGTCCGGATGCTGTACAACGAGGCCGAGGTTCCGTTCCACTCGGGCTGCGTGCCTATCGAAGAAGGTTCGATGTTCTACACGCTCGATGAGCTTGAAGACTGTCTCCCGCTTGGCTCAACCTCAGACCACACAAAGGCCCGCCTCACCGAGACCGCGACGCCCGTTCCGGCGCCAGAAACGTTGTCCAGCAAGATGGGCGCGCCCGAAGTCATCGCGATTGCCGTCGCGGCCTTCTTCTCGGTCTGGGCCCTGCTTGGCCTTGGTGGTGAGGCTGTTGCGCGGCTGATGCCTTAATAGCGCAGGACGTCCCGGTACTTGCCGGGTTCCGGCTGCGGGGCGAAGTTCGGGGACTGGTCCTTGTCCACGAGCACCGCGCGTACCCCCTCTGCGAAGTCGGGTTCGCGGGTCATCATGGCACCCAAGCGACGCTCGTTGTCCAGCGCCCCGGCGAGGTCCTGCGAGGCGTTCGCGGCGAACAGCTCGGCGGCTGCGACCAGGGACGACGGCGAGGCTTTAGCAGTCAGCTTTGCGACGAGCTCCGCCAACTCCCCGTCCAACTTGCCCTGAATCTCAGCCCAGGAACCCTGGAACGTGGGCTCGATGGCGTCGTAAAGCGATGAAAGCTCCGACTCCCCCGGTGCGATGGCGACCGAGTCCAAGAAGCCGGGGCCTTCGGCGACGATGCCGTCGAGCACCCCGTCCAGCGAGGCGACCTTGTGCGTGGCCAGGCCGGTGGCCAGCATGTCGTCGGGGGTAAGCCGGTAGCCGGTCAACCCCAAAAAGGTGCCCAAGCTTTGCGACGGCACCTTCGGCAGATGCTGCAGCAGCCACGACATCCCGACGTCGGTGACGTAGCCGATGTTCATCTCCGGCATGGAGGCAAAGGCGTCTTCCGTGACCACCATGTGCGAGCCGTGGGCGGAGATGCCCATGCCGCCGCCCATGATCACGCCGCCACACAGCGCGATGTAGGGCTTGGGGTAGTTCGCGATGTCCAAGTTCATGGCGTACTCGTCGGCGAAAAACGCGTCGACCTCGTCGTCGCGGCCCTCGAGGATGCCGTCGCGGGCCGCGCGCACATCGCCGCCGGAGCAGAAGTGCTTGCCGGAGGATTGGACGACCACCTGCTCGATGGCGTCGTCGTCGCGCCACTGTTTCAACGCGGCGTCCATGGCGCGGGCCATCTCGGGGCTCAGCGAGTTCAACGCCTTCGGGCGGTCCAGGGTGATCACGCCGGTGGTTTCGCGTACTTCAGTCTTGATCAGATCGGTCATGCTTCCCCAGTGTTCCACATCACACCGGTAGTGTGGGGGCAATGCGGACACCTCGGTTGATTGCGTTGGACATGGACGGCACACTCCTCGACGGCGACGGGCAGGTGCCGGACGCGTTTTGGCCGCTGCTGGAGACCGCGCGCTCGCGCGGGGTGACCCTCGCGCCGGCGTCGGGGCGCCAGCTGGCCACGTTGCAGCAGATGTTCCCGGATTGCGAGAACTTCATCGCGGAAAACGGCGCGGTGGTGGCGCGCGGCGGCGAGGTGGTCTCCACGAGGGTGTCAGGAAGTTTGTGTGTGAGGCTCTGATCTAGAAGGAGTTTCACCGATAATGACTACGGTGTCACCGAAGAAAAACCATGACCCGGCAAAGGCCAACGAGATCAGCGAGAAGCTGATGGAAAATCCTGAGCTTGCCAGCTTGATAAGCGAGCTGTCGACCTCCGCTGATGATGCCAGCGAGCTGGTCAAAGGCCTACTGCAGGCATCGATCAACGCTGGTCTACAGGCGGAGATGGATGCGCATTTGGGCTACGGCCATTCCGACCGCAAAACCAAAGCCCAGGTGGAAACCGCGCAGAGCAGCAATCACCGCAACGGGTCGTATACCAAGACCGTCAATTCTGGCTACGGCGCAGTGGAAGTGACCGTGCCCAGGGATCGTGCCGGCACGTTTGCTCCGAAGATGGTGCCCAAGGGTGCACGCCGACTGACTGAGCTCGATGACATGATCGTCTCGCTGTACGCCGGCGGGATGACCGTGCGTGATATTCAGCACCATCTCGCAACCACGCTCGGGGTGGATATGAGCCCGGATACGATCAGCACCATTACCGATGCGGTGTTAGACGAGGTCATGATCTGGCAAAACCGCCAGCTTGACGAGTTTTACCCGGTGATCTTCCTCGACGCGCTACGCGTCAAGATCCGTGACGGCCACCGCGTGGTCAACAAGTCCTGCTACATGGCGGTTGGTGTCGACATGGACGGCATCAAGCACATCCTGGGATTGTGGATCGCGGAAAATGAAGGCGCTGCATTCTGGGCATCGGTGTGCGCGGACCTGGCCAACCGTGGTGTCCAGGACGTGTTCATCGTGTGCTGCGACGGGCTCAAAGGCCTGCCGGAAGCCGTGGAGGCAACCTGGCCGAATTCCATGGTGCAAACCTGCATTGTGCACCTGATTCGGGCTGCGAACCGGTGGGTGTCCTACCAGGACCGCAAATCTGTCTCCCGGGCGCTGCGTGAGGTCTACACGGCCGCCAACGAAGACACCGCGCGTGCCAGCTTGGATGCGTTCGAGGCCAGTGAACTCGGCCGGAAATACCCGCAGTCGGTCAAAGTCTGGCGCGACGCCTGGGAGCGGTTCGTGCCGTTCCTGCAGTTCCCGCCGGCGGCACGCCGGGTGCTCTACACCACCAATTCGATCGAATCGCTCAACGCTGAACTGCGTAAAGCTACCCGCAACAGGGGCCAGTTCCCGAACGATACTGCGGCGCTGAAGACGCTGTGGCTGATGATCTGCAACATCGAAGACAAGCGCGCCGCCCAGCGAGCGAAGAAAGCAAAGCGCGACGTTGAGTGCAACGGCTATATTGAAGGAGCGACAGCCACCGGGTGGAAACAAGCCATCAACCAACTAGCCGTGGCTTACCCCGACCGATTCGCGGACTACTTGTAAACCAAGCCCCCGCACACAAAGAATCGGACACTCTCGGTCTCCACCACCGCCCTACCCCTGGATGCTGCCCGCAACCTCATCGCAGCGCTTCCCGACGCACCATTTCCCGCCCACACCGTCATCTGTGCACCAGAAGTGGCCGCCACCCTCCCGCTGCCACCGGCCATCGACGCCGAGGTAGACAAGTACTACGCCTCCCGCACAACACTGGCAGCACTCGGCGACCACCCCACCCCCGTGATCAAAATCGCCCTCTACGTCGAAACCGACGCCGAACGCGACGCCCTGCCCTGGGTCCGCGAACACGCCCCCGAGCTGCGCGCTGTAGTCAGCGGCAAACACTGGCTAGACATCATGCACCCAGACGCCGACAAAGGACACGCACTCGAAGCGCTCGCCGACACGCTGGGTATCCCCCTTGCACAGACCTCAGCATTCGGCGACTTCCTCAACGACTACGGCATGCTTCGCGCCGCCGGCTACGCCGTCGCCATGGAAAACGCACACCCCGACCTCAAAGCGATCGCGGACGAGGTGATTGGGTCAAACGGGGACGAGGCGGTCGTCGATAAGCTTGCGCAATGGCTGAAATGATCGACTTCACCCAACCCGCCGACGTCGTCGCACCGCAGTTGCTGGGGTGCCTCATCACCCACAACGGGGTAACCGTGCGCCTGACCGAAGTCGAGGCATACCTCGGCGACGACGACCCCGCCGCCCACACCCACAACGGCAAAACCGCCCGCAACGCCGCCATGTTCGGCCCACCCGGCAGGCTCTACGTCTACCTCTCCTACGGCATCCACCACAACAGCAACATCGTCTGCGCACCCGAAGGCGTCGGCCAAGGCTGCCTCATGCGCGGCGGCGAAATCATCGCCGGCGAAGCACTCGCCCGCAAGCGGCGACAACGCCCCGACCGTGCCATAATCCCGTTTGAAAACCTCGCACGCGGGCCAGGCAACCTCGGCCAAGCGCTCGGACTGGGGTTAGGCGACAACGGCACCCCCGTTCACCTCACCCCACGCGACACCGAACCCGAATGGGTCGCAGGACCGCGCATCGGGATCTCCAAAAACAAAGACGCCCCGTGGCGGTTCTGGATCCCCGGCGACAAAACCGTATCCACACCACGCGGGCGCCCGAAGCGGATCAACCTTTTGGGTGATTGATTAAAGGTTAGGCTTACCTATATTCTCAATCTGCAACTAAGGGTACCCTACCCTTCATTCCTAGATTGGAGAAGCAGATGACCATGGCCGCCCCCACTGACCAGCGACTGTCGGCCGCACTCAAAGACCAGACTGCCACTGCGCACTCCAGCGCCGAGAATTCCCCCTTCATGTCGAGCCTTGGAAAAGGCGAGCTGGACCGGGCAGCCGTAGCAGAGCTGACAGTGCAGTACTTCCACATCTATTCGGCACTCGAAGCTGCGGTACGCCGCGCCGCTTCCCACCCCGCGGTGGCGCAGATCGCCGACGAGCGCCTCGAGCGCGTGCCCGCCCTCGAAGCCGATCTCACCGCCATGCTCGGTGCCGGCTGGAAGGAAACCACCGCCCCACTCGATGCCACGAGGCGCTACGTTGCCGAACTCGAGGCGCTCACCCCGGACTCCGGCCCGGAAGTCATCGCCCACCACTACGTGCGCTACCTCGGCGACATTGCCGGCGGACAGGTGCTCGCACGCGTGTTCCAGAACGCGTACGCACTGCCCGACGAGGCATTGCACTTCTACAACTTCTCCGCGGTAGGCAAGATCCCACACTACCGCGCGCACTACAAGGAAGCGCTCGACGCGATACAGCTTAACGACGAAGAGCGCGCACGAATCATCTCCACCGCCCAGCACGTTTTCGCCCTGAACCAGGCAGTGTTCCAGGACCTTTCGACCCACGCCGGCTAGGCCGGGGCTCACTAACGCCTGTCAACGTAAGCGATCGCACCCCAGATCGCCCCAGCCGCCACGAACGCGGTGAGCACTCCGCCGGTGAGCGTGAACTGCGCAGGCACCAGAAACAGCACTAGCACTGCCAAGCAAACAATCAACCCCCAAGCCACCGCGAGGACGATCCCCGCGCGTTTGCCCAGTCGAGCACTGGCATCGCGGCCCTTATGCGAGGGCAGTGACGAAAGCCCGAGAACCGCAGCCACCAACGCCACGCTCGCAGGGAACGCCACCCAGATGCTTCCGGTACCCGCCCCAAACGCGATCACACCTGTGATCAAGGCGATCAGGGCGCGCTCCCAGGTGACGAAGTGCACAGCGCCGCCTTCATATGTGCGCGGCAATCGCACACCGACAGGTCGAATGAGTTTGGTAGCAGGTCCCGTCTGTTGCGCCATCACGACAACCCCTTTCAACATTATGCAAACCTAACCTTACTTAGGTAAGGTTAGCCTACCTACTTTTCGCTATTTCGCACCTCGAGGCAACCATGAATGTTCGCACCCACCTCGGCGCAGTCGCTTGCGCGAGCCTGATCGGCTTTACCGCCACCATGTTCGGCGCCGCGCCTGCGCTTCTTCCTCTCGCGGCGGCCGAAGAGCCTGCCAGCACACACCGCAGTGTCTCAGCGGGAACCATGCAATGGGGGGTGCGCGAATCGTTCAGAAAATACATCGAAGGTCCCATAGCCCACGGCAGCATTTCGGTCGGTGGCGGCGCACAGCGCTCAGGCGACGGTTTCACGTTCGACGCCAAATCCTCGGCACTGACTTCAGCCTCGGCCGGCGAAATCAGCTTCCAGGGTGAGGTCCATTTCACCGGACACAACGGCGCGCTTGATATGACGCTGCGCAACCCCACAGTGGTGGTCAATGGCACTCAAGCCGAACTGCGGGTGGATTACGCTTCGCGGAAGTACGAGGGCATGAACTCGACCGGCCCGGTGCGCGAAGGCACCCAAGAGCTGCTCGCCACCATCGCGCTCAACGCCGCCCCGGATTTCTCCGCACAAACAACGACCATCGCAGGCCCCACCTCCCTCACCACAACCGGTGCGGAGATCTTCGGTGGCTTCTACGAGGTGGGCGCTCCACTCGACCCGGTCACAATTGAGCTATCGCTTAACGACGCCTCCGGCCCCGCCCCACAGCCCAAAGAGGGCGGCGGCACCTCCGGCGCAAAGAGATCGGGCGCCACCTCCGGCCCGGCCCGCCTCCTCGGCGAGATCAACGACACCCTGGAAGAACTCAACGCGATGTTCGCCAACACTGAGACACTGCTGCGCAGCGGTGAGTCACTGCATCGCCGGGTACTTCCGATGCAGGAAGGCACGAGCCCTGCACCAGCGGCCAACAGCGGCGCCCCCACGTCCAATGCCTCCCGAACGGGAGGAACCTCCAACGCAACGAACAGTCCAGCGAACGTCAACCCTGGCTCCGTCCCCGCGACACCAGCCGGCGCGCCGAAGGTGAGTGGCGGCACGAACACCGGTAATGCAGCAAAACCCACTGGTGCGGCACCTGCGGGTGGCGCCAGCGACAGCGGGATCTGTGACTCGAGCGCGTCTCGTGGGATTGTCAGTTCCGAGGCCCAGTGGGGCATTCGCCAATCTTTCCGCACGTACATCCGCGGCAACATCGCGAAAGGACGCTGGGAACTCAAAGGCGTCGGCGACGACGGCAACGCGTTCACGTTCTCCGGCAATTCCGGCGCGGTGGACACTGCCGCACGCTCCGGTTCCATCCTCTACCCCGGCACCATCCACTTCACCGGCCACGAAGGGGTGTTAGACACCCGCTTTTCCAATATGGAGATCCAGTTCAGTGGCGATTCGGGCCAAATCGTCATCAATGTTTCGTCGAATAGCACTGATGGCAAGGCGAATGATTTCGGCCGCATCGCGATCGCCAACTTATCCTTCAGCGAGCTGAGCGTCTCCGATTCCGCGGTGTCCGGCTCCGCGCAGGCGACGCTCACCCAAGTCGGCGCGGAGGCGTTCGGCCAGTTCTACCCCGCTGGGGCCCCACTCGACCCAGTGAGTTTCAGCGCTCGCCTCGGCAACACGGCGAACTGCCGCGAGGGGCAGGGTGGAGCCTCCTCGGAGTCGTCGACAGGCAAAGGCGGAACCGCAGGTGACGCTGCGGCGCTGAAGCGCGGCGGCACGGCAGGAGCCCAAGCGAAGCTGAACTCAGGGACGACCCCCGAAAACGCAAAAGGCAGCGTGTTCGACGAGGTAGAAGGTACAGATGCCGTGGAATCCGCCAAACAGCCCGAAGGCGGAAAGTTCCAGATCAAAAACTCCGCGGCAGGCGACGGCGCCGGCAGCGGAGGCTGGGACGACTCAACGGTGGCCAAACTCCTGCTTCTGGTGGCCTCGCTGCTCGGCGCCGGTGGCGCGCTGACCAGGTTTATTGCGACCGGATAAAACCGGATAGAAAAGGAAACTCTCAATGAAGCTTTGGAAAACACCCCTCGTCTGCGCGGTCGCGGCGGCCGTGGGTCTGTCGCTTGGAGGTTGCGCCAGCTGGGACAACCCCGTGCAAACCGAACAAAAGGCGCTTTCGCAGTCGCTCGCAACCGGAGCCGACCCGCACCAGGCTGAGGGCGTCGCGATGGTATCGGAGATTTCCGAGGTAGAACCCGTCGAAGCGGAGCGCGAAACTGCGCTGCCCGTCGAACTCACTGACGCCGACGGCCACGACGTCACGGTCACCGACACCTCCCGCATCCTCGCGCTCGACCTCTACGGCACCTACACAAAGACGCTCCGCGGTATCGGGTTGGCGGACAACATTGTCGGTCGCACGGTCAGCTCCGCGGAACCCTCGCTTTCTGACCTTCCCGTGGTCACCGAAAACGGTCACTCACTAAACGTGGAGGCAATACTGAACTTGCGCCCGACGTTGGTCATCGTGGATCACTCCGTCGGTCCGAGCGAGGCCATCGACCAAATCCGCGCGGCGGGCGTGACCACCGTCGTCATGGAGCCGAAACGGACCATGGCATCAATGGGAGAGGACATCATGAACGTGGCCTCCGTCGTCGGGGAGCCAGAAGCGGGCAAACTCCTCGCGGAACGAAGTGAAAAAGAGGTGCAGCAAGCTCTCGAAGCGATCAAACAGGTCGTCCCGAAACAGCCGCTGCGCATGTCATTCCTGTACGCGCGCGGGACCGGCGGCGTGTTCTACCTGCTCGGCGGCGAAGACGGCACCAAGGACCTCATCGAGGCGCTCGGCGGCGTTGACGTGAACACTGAAAACGGCATCGGCAACGCTTCCCCCGCCAGCCCCGAAGCGCTCACCCAGGTCAATCCGGAGGTGTTCGTCATGATGAACGGCGGGCTGCAATCCACCGGCGATATCGAGGGCCTGCTTCAACGACCCGGTGTCGCACAGACGACCGCCGGCCAGCACAAGCGCGTGCTTTCACTTCCCGACGGCGACTCGCTTGCGTTCGGCCCCCAAACCGGGGAACTTCTGCTGCGCGCAGCCCACGCCCTGTACGGGGAGGGGCAGTGACATCTTCCGCCGAGGTGTTTCACGCCCGCCGCCGCGGCCGTGTGGCGCTGTTCACGACCGTCAGTGTGCTACTGGTGGCGACAGCCATCGGCTCGATCATGGTTGGACAGTTCGAGCTTTCGGTCCGTGAGCTGTGGCCGATTCTCCAGGCCGGTCCGCTGTCCGCAACCTCTCTGGAAGCGTCCGTGATCTGGCAGATCCGACTCCCCCGCCTGGTGCTCGGTCTGTTCGTCGGTGCCGCGCTGGGCGTCAGCGGGGCGCTCATGCAGGCAGTCTTCGCCAACCCGCTCGCGGAGCCGAGCGTGATCGGCGTGAGCACCGGCGCGGGCGTCGGGGCCGCCGTCGCGCTCGTCTTCGGGCTCACCACTTTCGGCACGATGACGGTGCCCGTCCTTGCCTTTATATCTGGGACCCTTGCAACCGCGGTGGTGTACTTCCTCTCGCGAGTCGGCGGCAAGGTTCGCGTGCTCAACCTGATCTTGGTGGGTATCGCGGCCAACGCTATCTGCGGTGCCATTATTTCAGTGCTCACTTTTATGGCCCCCACGACCGCGCGAGAGCAAATCATCTTTTGGCAGATGGGCACTCTCTCGGGCGCGAACTGGGCGCAAACGGGCGCAGTGACAGGCGTGGTCATCGTGTCACTGACGCTGGCGATGCTGTTAGGCAGCAAGTTCGACCTTCTCGCACTCGGCGACCAGGCCGCCTACCACGTCGGGCTCAATGTCACACGCCTGCGAATGGCGGCGATCGTGCTGTCGACGCTGCTCACCGCTGCCGCTGTCTCGTTTGCGGGACTGATCGGGTTTGTGGGTCTTGTGGTGCCGCACATCGTGCGCACTGCGGTAGGCCCTTCCAATAAGGTGCTGCTCCCCGCTTCAGCTCTCGGTGGGGCACTTTTGATCGGTGCCGGCGACATTCTCGCCCGCACAATCATCCCCTTTGCAGACCTACCGATTGGCATATTTACCGCGCTGATCGGTGGGCCAACATTCTTCTTGCTGCTGCGGCAAATGATACGAAAGAACCACCAGATATGACTGTTACCGCACGTGGCGTCACTGTGCAGAAGCAAAACCGCACGATTCTTAACCAAGTCGACCTGCACGCAACCGCCGGCCAGGTCACCGGGCTTATCGGCCCCAACGGAGCCGGAAAGTCGACCCTGCTGTCGGCCTTGGCGGGTGACATTCAGCTCGCGCACGGAGTGGTCGAGGTGGCGGGCAAGGATGCGTCGGAAAGCACAGCCTCCGAACTCGCGCGCACGCGCGCTGTCATGCTCCAAGACGTCAGCGTGGCGTTTTCCTTCCTCGTGCGCGATGTCGTCGAAATGGGCCGCCACCCCTGGGGCCGTGGGCCGGACGATGCGGCGATCGTGGATGCGGCGCTCGACGCGACGGGGATCACCCACCTACAGGACCGCGAGATTGCGACGCTGTCCGGCGGAGAGCGAGCCCGCGCAGCCTTCGCGCGGGTGCTCACGCAGCAAACGCAGGTCGTGCTTCTCGACGAACCAACGGCAGCCATGGACGTTCACTTCCAAGAACAAACGATGGGAGCCGTTCGCGCGCTTGCGCGTCGCGGTGTGACAGTCATCGTCGTGTTGCACGACCTACAGCTCGCGGCGCGATATTGCGACCGCGTCGTGTGCCTTAAGGCGGGCGAGATTACAGCGGCAGGCACCGTTGACGAAGTGTACAACGACGCGATTCTCAGCTCCGTCTACGACTGGCCCATCACCGTGTTGCGAAGCAGTGGGCGGATCCTAGTGGCCCCCGACGAGGCGGGTGAACCCGTCTCCGGACTCTGGTGTCCAGCCCCAGCTCCCCCCACCCCTTGAAAAAGTTAGGGATACCTTGCTAAGGTTAGCCTACCCTATCCAATCGGTGCGATGTTACATCCACCACACCAACTCACCGAAAGGCTTCATCAATGTCCCGCACCACCACCCTCGCGGCCATCACCGCCACGGCCATGATCTCGACTGCATTCGCCACCCCCGCTGCCTTCGCGGATGCGCCAACCATCGAGTCGGGAAATGCGCACTGGAACATCAAGGAATCGTTCCTGCGCTACGTGCAATCCCCGTTCGTCGCCAGCACCATCACAACCACAGAAGGCGCGGAGAAGGTGCTTCGCGACGGCAAGCTTGCTGACTTCGCACTTCCGGTCAATGCCGCCGACTCCGCCCTCGATGCCAACGGCAACGGCACCATTGACCTCAACGGCGCCATTTCGATCGAGGGCCACCACGGCGCTATGGACATCAAGATGTCCGACTTCAAGATTGTGGTCAACGGCACGAAGGGCGTCCTGCAGGCGGATTACGTGCGCAAGGGCGCAATGCCGGGCTCTGAGCCCACCACCGCCACCGGAGACGACAAGCCGATCGCAGAGTTCGAGGTCACAGATGCGCTGAAGCCCGGCAAGGACAACAAGTTGTCTGCGACGTTCACCCCGACCAAGCTGACCGAGTTCGGCGTCGACATCTTCGGCTCGAGCTACGAAGTCGGCAAGCCATTGGATGACTCGAAAGTCGCCGTCAACCTCGCATTCAAGGCCCCGAAGAAGGAGCCGAAGCCGACTGACCCGAAGCCGACTGACCCGAAGCTGATTGACCCGAAGCCGACTGACCCGAAGCCGACTGACCCGAAGCCGACTGACCCGAAGCCGACCGGTGAGGACGGCTCGAGCACCGGCGCAATCGTCGGCATTGTCATGGCGGTTATCGCAGTGCTGGGCGGCCTGGGCTTTGCGGCGACTCAGCCTTCGGTCCAGAAGCTGATTAACCAGTTCATGGGCAAGTAGCGTCCATGTGCAAGGCGCGATTGTCCACCGCGGTGGCGGTGGTGCTATTGCTTTGCTCCCCCGCCGTCACTGAAGGCCAAACTGCGGAGGAAGACACTTTCACGGAGATTTCCTCGACAGACGACGGCTCGCCGGCTACGCAAGCCACGCGGGCAATCGCACTGGCGATGGCTTTCACCGGTTTAGGGTTCGCGCTCGGCGCCCTCATACAGGGGGCCGCGTCAATCCTCGGCATCAAGCCTCCACAACTGCCCCAACTGGTGCGTTAAACACTGTCCCAAGAGCCCCGTCGTCCGGCGAGGCCCTCATTTGATTCGAACAGGATTCGCCTCAATGCTCATCTCCCGAAACGCCGCTGCGGCGGGGTTCTCCGCGCTTATATTCGCCACTGCGCTGGCAATTCCTGCCGCCGCCGAAAGCTCCTCCGCTGAGCCCGCCGAGGTTGGCGGCGAATTTGTGTGGCCCATTTCCACCGGTTTTCTGAATCAGGCCGTCATTAAAGGTCAAGGTCGCGTGCTCACAGGCGGGGGCGCGACGTGGAACCAGGAAGCGCTTGAATTCTCCTTCCCGGTCACCTCCGCGACGCGGACCGGAAAGACGTGGACATTCGCGCTCGACGGCTCAGCGCAGGTACAGGGATACAAGAATGCGGGTGGCTACGACGGCTGGGCCGTAGACGTAAAGTACTCGGACCTCAAGCTGAAGGTGGAGGGAAAAAACGCCACTTTGTACGGCGACTACCTCCTCGCCGGGGTCGCGAACAAGACGTACAAGCCAGTCGGTGCCAAGGGGGACGACGAGCCGCTGGTCACCTTCACACTCGGCAGCGAGATCACCCCGCCGAAACGAGTGACAGAGCACAACCGGACAACGGTGTCGGATACCGGCATGGAGAAGTCCCTCAGGCACTACCCGAAGGGCACGTTGCTAAAAGACTCTGAAGTGGATCTCAACGTGACATTCGGGGCGACTGCTCTCAGCCCTGGGGCGATCGCGGGCATCGCCGTGGGCGTGCTCGCCGTACTTGGCAGTCTCGCCTACGCATCAACCCTTACCCCGGTCCGGGCGCTCCTTGCGCAGTGGCTGCCCCGGTAACTACTTTCTCTTTTTCTTCTTGCTGCCCTTGCCCACTTTGCGCTTCTCCAACTCGGCGGCGACGTCGGGGACGTAGCGGAACTCGTCGCGAGGCGGACGCTCATAGTCCGTGGTCTCCGGGCGCTCCGGGATCTCCGGCAGGTCCGGCTTAGTGTGCTCGTACGGGATAGTGGACAAAAGGTGCGAAATGACGTTGATGCGCGAGCGCTTCTTGTCCTCGCTTTCCACCGTGTACCACGGCGCCGACGGGATGTCGGTGTGAACGAACATCTCGTCCTTTGCGCGGGAGTAGTCCTCCCATTTTGTGATGGACTCCAGGTCCATCGGCGAGAGTTTCCACTGACGCAGAGGATCGTTGCGGCGGGACTGGAAACGCTTGTACTGCTCCTCGTCGGAAACGGAGAACCAGTATTTGCGCAGCATGATGCCGTCTTCGACCAACAGGCGCTCAAAGATCGGCGCCTGGTGCAAAAACCGCCGGTACTCCTGCGAGGACGCAAAGCCCATCACGCGCTCCACGCCGGCACGGTTGTACCAGGAGCGGTCGAAGATGACGATCTCGCCGGCCGTGGGCAGCTTCTCCACGTAACGCTGGAAGTACCACTGACCCTGCTCGCGATCCGTCGGCTTCGGCAGCGCCTCGATGCGGCAGGTGCGAGGGTTCAAGTATTGGGTGATGCGCTTAATCGCGGAGCCCTTACCGGCGGCGTCGCGGCCTTCCATGACGATGACCAAGCGCTCACCGTTTTGCACCACCCACTGTTGCATAGCCACAAGCTCAGCCTGCAGGCGCAGCAGCTCTTTTTCGTAGGCTTTCTTGGACAGTTTCGGCGGTTTGTTGTCGTGGCTCATGGGTGTAACCGTACCCGCAGGCGCTGTGAGCACTAAAAAGACACTGGAACCTGAGAAGAAAGATCAACATGAGGTAACCAGTGCATTGTTCAACAATAAATGCGTTATACTCTCTCTAGTTCTAACCAACGTGGTCACCCACCTGCAGAAATACGGTAGGTGACAACTGATTTCAATACGGATGCCATGCTTGCACACAACGTTTCCGCCGAGGTCCGCCGAGCGATCTCACGTGGCGAATTCGCTCCCGGGCAAAAGCTCAACGAGGTCGCCCTCGCCGAGCGCTTCGGGGTTTCCCGCAACACGTTGCGTGAAGCTTTCGCCATGCTGACCGCCGAAGGCCTCTGCGAACGCATCCCCAACCGTGGCGTGTTCCTGGCCACCCCGACGCCGGAGTTCGTCACCGACACCTTCCGCGCCCGCGCCGCCATCGAGCCGGCCGCGCTGCTGTGGGGCCCGGACCTGGACGTCGAACGACTCGACGAGCTGAACAAGGAAGCCCGCGTCGCAATCGAGGAAGAAGACGACGACCTGCTCATCGCCGTCAACCAAGCCTTCCACCACGTCGTGCTCGCCGCGATGGGCTCGAAAACCCTCGGCGACACCATGGACCAGCTCGACGCCTTCCTCCGCCTGGCCACCCTGCCCATCCTGGAGCGCGACCCGGCGTTCAACCGCCGCTTCATCGAGGTCAACGAGCACATCGTCGAACTGGTCCAGTCCGGCGACCGCCAAGCCGCCTCCGACTACCTCCAGGTGCAGCTGATGGAGCAGGCCGAGGCGATCATCGAGATGATCGAGAAGATCAACAACGGCGCTGTCTAAACCACCCCCGGCCCAACCTGAGTGCGAGATCACATGCGCCAGGTTGTATAACTAGGGCCATGCACATCGACCTCAACGCTGACCTCGGCGAGACCACCGCGGGCAACCCGGTCGCTGACGACGCAGCCATGCTGGAGATGGTCTCCAGCGCCAACGTCGCCACCGGATTCCACGCAGGAGACCCCCATTCCATCGCCAGCACCCTCAAAAACGCCGCCGCCCACGGCGTGACCCTCGGCGCGCACGTGGCCTACAACGACCCGGCCGGCTTCGGCCGCCGCTTCATCGACTACGCCCCAGCCGAGCTCGCCGACGAAACGCTCTACCAAATCGGCGCCCTCGACGCCCTGGCCGGCGTCCACGGCATGCGCGTGCGCTACGTCAAGCCGCACGGCGCGCTCTACAACACGATCGTCCACCACGAAGCCCACGCCAAGGCGGTCATCGACGGCATCAAAGCGTTTAGCCCCGACCTTGCCGTGATGCTGCTTCCCGGTGGCGTCGCCGTCGACATCGCCGAAAAGGCAGGCCTGCGCGTGATCCGCGAAGCGTTCGCGGACCGCGGCTACAACCCCGACGGCACGCTCGTGTCGCGCCGTGAGCCGGGTGCGGTCATGCACGACCCGCAGGACGTCGCTAAGCGAGTGCTCCAAGTCGCCTCCACCGGATCCGTCACCGCCATCGACGGCACCGAAGTCAAAGTCCAGGCCGAATCGGTCTGCGTCCACGGCGACTCCCCCGGCTCCGTCGAACTGACCCGCAGCGTCGTGCACAAGCTTGCCGACGAAGGCATCCGCATCGAGGCCGTCCTGTGAGCTACCCCGTAAAGCGAGTTGGCACCCGCGCCCTCATCGTGGACCTGCCCGACCTGAAAACCGTCATGGACTTCTACGCGGCGCTTTCCGCCTCGCCGCTGGAGCACCAAACCGACGTCATCGCCGCCGCGCGCACCGTGCTCGTGACCTTCGATTCGCCCACCGCCACCGCCAACGCCGTCGATATGCTCGCCGGCTATTCGCCCGCCGCTGCGGATATGGGCACGCCGCGCGACATCGACATCGACGTGCACTACGACGGGGAAGACATCGACGCGCTGGCGTCGTCGCTAGGCATGAGCCCGCGTGAGCTGATCGAGTGGCACACCTCCACCACCTGGGTCGCCGCCTTCGGCGGATTCGCCCCCGGGTTCACCTACTGCGTGCCGGAAGACGCCTCGCGCGCGCTAGCAATCCCGCGCCGCGACTCGCCGCGCACCGCCGTGCCCGCAGGCGCCGTCGCCCTGGCCGGCGAGTTCTCCGCCGTCTACCCGCGCACCTCCCCCGGCGGCTGGCAGCTCATCGGAACCACCGCCACCCCGATGTGGGACTCCACCGCCACCCCACCCGCTCTCGTCGCCCCCGGCGACCGCGTGCACTACCACGCCGTGGACACCCTGCCCGCGGACACGCAGACCGCGCGCAAGCACCTGGCCACACCGCCGCGCCGCCCCGTGTTCACACTGGACGACGCGGGCCTGCAGACGCTATACCAGGACCTCGGCCGACAAGGCAACGGCAACCTGGGCGTGACCACGTCCGGGTCCACCGACCGCGCCTCCGCCCGCACCGCCAACGCCGCGGTGGGCAACAAACGCAACGCTACGCTTTTGGAAAACGTCGGCGGGCTGACCATGACCGCCCTGGCTGAAACCGTCATCTGCGTCACCGGCGCCGATGCCGAAGTCACCGTCGGCGGGCGCCCCGCGCCGCTGGCCACCCCGACGATTGTGCCGGCCGGCGCGGAGGTCGTCGTCAAGCCGGCGCGCCTGGGTTTTCGCACCTACGTCGCCGTGCGCGGCGGGCTCATCGCCGACACCGAGCTGGACTCCGCGGCCACCGACATGCTCTCCGGCCTCGGCCCAAAGCCGCTGGCAGCCGGCGACACCATCGCTATGTCGCTGACCCCGCCGCAATCCGCGAACTCGCTTTTGTCCAACCCGCTGCGCGTCGAACGCGACGGCGCGGACGTCGTCGGCGTGGTGCGCTGCGTCCTCGGCCCCCGCGACGACTGGTTCGACAAAGACGCCGTGGACCGGTTCTTCGCCACCACCTTCACCGTCACCGGCGACTCCAACCGCGTGGGCCTGCGCCTCGAATCCGACGCCCCGCTGACCCGCTCGCGCGACGGCGAGCTGCCCAGCGAAGGCATGGTCGCAGGCTCCGTGCAGATCCCCCCGTCCGGCCAGCCCGTGCTCTTCCTGCGCGACCACGCCGTGACCGGTGGATACCCTGTCATCGCGACCGTGATCAATGAAGACGTCGACATCGCCGCACAACTCCCGCCCGGCGGAAAACTCCGCTTCGAGCGCTACACCCTGGAAGGTTAATTCATGACTCTTTCTGCCGTACTGATTGCCAACCGCGGCGAAATCGCCGCGCGCATCGCGCGCACCGCCCGCGATCTGGGCATCCGCTCCATCGCCGTCTACTCCGAGCCGGACACCGGGGCGCTGCACACCCAGGTCGCCGACGAGGCCTATCTGCTGCCGGGCAAGACCTCCGCCGAGACGTACATGAACATCCCGGCGCTCATCGAGATCGCGCACCGCGCCGGCGCCGACTGCCTCCACCCCGGCTACGGCTTCCTCTCCGAAAACGCCGACTTCGCCCGCACCGTCGAGCAGGCCGGCCTGACCTGGATCGGACCATCGCCGGAGGCCATCGAACTCCTCGGCGACAAACTCTCCGCCCGCGCGCTTGCCGTCGAGGCTGACGCCCCGCTCGCACCAGGCACCGGCGAGCCACTGTCCACCTGGGAGGAAGCCCGCGACTTCGCCGACACACACGGCATGCCTATTGCCATCAAGGCAGCCTTCGGCGGCGGCGGCCGCGGCCTGAAGGTCGTCTTCGACGAAGCCGACATCGAGGAAGGCTTCGCCTCCGCCGGCCGCGAGGCGAAGGAAGCGTTCGGCCGCGGCGAGTGCTACGTGGAGAAGTTCCTCACCCACCCACGCCACGTCGAGGCGCAAGTGCTTGCCGACGCGCACGGCAACGTCGCAGTCCTCGGCACCCGCGACTGCTCCACCCAGCGCCGCTTCCAAAAACTTATCGAGGAAGCCCCCGCGCCGTTTTTGACCGACGAGCAGCGCACCGCCATCGAAGAAGGCGCCCGCGAAATCATCCGCAAGGCGAACTACCAGTCTGCCGGCACCGTCGAATACATCGTCTCGGAAGACGGCACCGTGTCGTTTTTGGAGGTCAACACACGCGTCCAGGTCGAGCACCCCATCACCGAGGCCGTCACCGGCGTAGACATCATCGCCGAGCAATTCCGCATCGCCGACGGGCTTCCGCTGTCCTTCGTCGGCTCGGACGGTGACGGCGGCGGGACCGATCCGTCGATAAGCGGGCATGCGTTTGAGTTCCGCATCAACGCTGAGGACGTCACCAACGGCTTCGCCCCCTCGCCCGGCACGGTGACGCGTTTCGACGTGCCCACCGGCCCCGGCGTGCGCATCGACACCGGCGTGCGCACCGGCGGCCAAATCCCGCCGTACTACGACTCGCTGATGGGCAAGCTCGTTGTCTGGGGCCCCGACCGCGACACCGCGCTCGCCCGCGCCAAGCAAGCCTTGAGCGAATTCGTCATCGAAGGCGTGCGCACCGTGCTGCCGTTCCACCGCGACATGGTCGACGCGCCCGAAATCACCGGCGACAGCCTCGACGTCTACACCGACTGGGTCGACCACAACTACTCGCCGTCGCAGAAACACAACGGCGTCGACATCGAGCACATCTACGACGAGCGCCGCGACGTCGTCGTGGAAATCGACGGCCGCCTGCACACCATCGGCTTCCCCGTCGCCATGCTCGGCGGCGCGGCCACGGCCCCGGCCGAAGCGGCTGGCCCGGCCGGCGACGAGGCAGGCGCCGTGACGTCGAAGTACGAAGCCACCATCGTTGAATGGTTGGTCGCCGACGGCGACGTCGTCTCCAAGGGCGACGCGATCGCCACCGTCGAGGCCATGAAAATGGAATCGCAGATCAAAGCGCCTCGCGACGGGCAGATCTCGCTTGCCGCACAGCAGGGCGAGCGCGTCAAGGCGAACGCCACGATCGCAACGATTTCCTAGCAGAGGCTGCACCTCGGCCATACGATGAGGGTGTCTGAAGCCACACCAGCGAAAGGACCCCCATCATGGCTGAGACAATGCAGGCACTCACCTACTACGGCGAGGGCGACGTGCGCGTCGACACGCGCCCTGTGCCGACCATCTTGGAGCCCACCGATGCGATCATCCGCATCGACACCACCACCATCTGCGGCACCGACCTCGGAATCTTCCACGGCAAAAACCCCGAAATTGAGGAGCGCGAACGCGAGAGCTCCGGCGATTGGAACGGGCGCATCCTCGGCCACGAAGGCATCGGCACCGTCGAAGCCGTCGGCGACGCAGTACAAAACTTCAAACCCGGCGACAAAGTACTCGTCTCGTGCGTTTCCCGATGCGGCGCATGCGAAAACTGCCAAAAGCAGCTTTACAGCCACTGCCAAAACGGCGGATCCTGGATTCTGGGCTACATGATCGACGGCACACTCGCCGAGTACGTGCGCACCCCGTTCGCCGACACCTCCCTCTACCACCTGCCGGACACGCTGGACAAAGAAATCGCAGTGTTCCTCTCCGACGCCCTGCCCACCGGGCACGAAATCGGTGTCCAATACGGCAACGTCACCCCGGGCAGCGACATCATGATCGTCGGCGCAGGCCCAGTCGGCATGGGTGTGCTGCTCACATCCCAGTTCTACTCCCCCGCCACCATCACGGTTGTGGATATGGACGACAACCGCCTCGCCAAAGCCCGCGAAATGGGCGCAACCCACACCCTCAACCCCGCAAGCGATGATGTCAATGCGCGGATTGCGGAGATCACCGAAGGGCGGGGCGTCGACACCGCCATCGAAGCAGTCGGCCTGCCTGCGACATGGAAAACATGCACCGATAACGTCAAGGAAGGCGGAAACATCGCCGTGGTCGGCGTACACGGAAAACCGGTGGAGTTTCCGCTGCAGGAAATGTGGATTAAAAACCTCACCGTGACCACCGGCCTCGTCAACGCCAATACAACAGGCATGCTGCTTAAGGCAGTCCAGAACTCGGCACTGCCCATCAAGTCGTTGGCAACACACCACTTCACGTGGGACCAACTCGGCGAGGCATGGGAGACGTTCTCGCATGCCGACGAGCACCAGGCGATGAAGGTGATCATCGACAACGCCTAGCCGAAGAGTTGGTCGAGTGCTCCGCGGTCGGTGTTTCTCAGGTGGTACCCCCGCGGTGAGATCCACCAGGGCGCGCCGCGGATCATGGCGATGTGTCCGCGGGTGTTGCGCCAGGGGTCATCGTCGTTGATCCGGTTGTGATAGCGGCACAGCGGCGCCAGGTTGTCCATGTTGGTGAGCCCGCCGTGTTTCCACGCATCCACATGATGGATCTCCGACCCGTACGCCCCGTGCCTACAGCCTGGGAAGGCACACACAGGGGAGACCATGCAGGCCATATCGCGCTGCTTCTGGTTGGCGAAACGCTCGGTGTCGTAGAGGTTCACCGCCCCTTCCTCCGGGTGGAACGCGGCAACCTCGAGCTCTTCGCCGAACTCTTGCTGGAGGTACTCCGCACCGGTCATGGTGGTGCCGTCAGTGAGCGTGAGGATGACGTCGTCGCCGTCGCCCGCCATGATGCGTGCGTGTTCGGTGATCGGCACCATCACGATCGGGCGTGGTGCGGCGGCAACGACCCCGCCGGTTTTGCCTTCGACGATGCGCCAGAACGCCTCTTCCATTTGGGCTGCGGCTGGCATGGCCGGGTCGATGTCTTGGCGTAGGCGGTGCTCCAGGTCGGCGGCGTTGCGGTCGGTGGTGTCGATGGTGATGCGCGCCCGGCCGTTCTTCGGCGCGGAGAACGCGACCTGCTTCTTTGTCGGGGCGTTATCCTCGCGGGGCACGATTTCGCGGGCGGCGCGCTCAATCGCGCGGTACCCGCCTTGAACGTCCAACAAGGCCAGGCGCAGCCGCCACCGCTCGCCAGCGTCCTTCACGCCACCGACGCGGCGTTCGATCAGCGCGAGCTCGTCGAGGGAGAACCCGCGGGCTTTCTGCGCGGCCTCCGATTGCTTGCGGGTGTATTTCGTTTTCCCGTAGTAGACGTCTTGCATCTCATCCCAGGCGCGGGCCTTATCCGGCGCCATGCCGGCAGCCAGTGCTATGGGCAGGTCGAAGTACCGCAGTGTCTCCATGGACACTGCGGACATCGCTTCGATGAATGCGTCGAACGGGTTCATGGCCACAGACCCTAAACCCAACGCAACCCCACACAACCCCCACAACCAGAATCTGTGGATAACCCGCCCCAAAACGCACCAAAGTTATCCACAACCGAGCCCTTTAGGGAACCTGGTACGCCACGTCCCGCACGTCGGTGATGAGCATCTTGCCCGGCGAATGGCAGATCGCCAGCTCCGGTTTCGAATGCATCACGATGGACTGCGGCGTCACCCCGCACGCCCAGAACACCGGCACCCACCCGGCCGGAATGTCCACTGCCTCGCCGAAATCGGGGGCGGACAAATCCTCGATGCCAATCAGGCCCGGCTCCCCCACGTGCACCGGCGCGCCGTGCACCGCCGGGTAGCGCGAGGTGATGCGCACCGCGTCCGCCACCAACCCCGCCGGGATGGGCCGCATCGACACCACCATCTTCCCGCTGAACACCCCCGCCGGTTCACAGTCGATGTTGGTCATGAACATCGGCACGTTCACCCCCTGCTCGATGTGGGCGACCGGCACATTGTTGTCCAGCAATGCCTGTTCGAAGGTGAAGGAGCATCCGATGACAAACGCGACGGTGTTCTCGGTCCAATAGGCGGTGGCATCCGTTGGTTCGTCGATAAGCGAGCCGTGCGAAAACACCCGGTAGGACGGAATGTCGGTGCGGATATCGCCACCCGCGAGCAGCGGCGACGACACCTGCCCCGGTTCCAACACGCCGAGCAGCGGGCACGGCTTCGGGTTGCGCTGCGCGAACAACAAGAAATCGAACGCGTACTTCCGATCCAGCGCGATCAGGTTGGCTTGGGCGTAGCCAGCGGAAAAGCCCGCCGTTGTCGCCACATCGGTGGTGCGGAACAACTCGCGGGCCTGCGCTGGGGTGTAGGAGGCGTACATGCCCCTTAGTCTAGGAAGCCTTGCAAGAACTCGGCGAACCCGGCGATGGACATGCCCGCCATGACCAGGGAAATGATGAAGCCGATAACGCCGGTGATCAGCATCCACATCGGCGGCTCGTAGCCTTCAAGGATGTCGCGGCGGAAGAAGCCGACCCACAGCACAACTGCGAAGCTGAGCGGCAGGATCAGGCCGTTGAACGCGCCTGCGGCGATGAGCAGCAGCTGCGGCGCGGCGCCCACAAAGAGGAAGATCACGGTGGAGATGACAATGAACACCACGGTCATCCAGCCGCGGATTTTCGGGTTGAAGCCCTGCTTGGTCAAAAAGGAGATGGAGGTAAACGACGCGCCGATCACCGACGACAGGCCCGCCGCCCACAGCACCATACCGAACGCCCGCAAACCGAATTCTCCGGCGGCGTTATAGAACACGTCGGCGGCGGTGTTGTCCTTCGACAGCGTCACACCGGTAGCCACAACCCCCAGCACCGCGAGGAACAGCAGCGCACGCATGATGCCGGTGACGACGATGCCGGTGATGGCGGAGCGGGAGATGTAGGAGAGGTTTTCTGGGCCGGTGTGTCCGGCGTCGATAAGCCTGTGCACGCCCGCGAAGACGATGTAGCCGCCGATGGAACCGCCGATCAAGGTGGTGATGACCTTCGGGTCGATCTCGTCCGGCATGACGGTCTGGCGCATGGCTTCCATAACCGGCGGGTTCGAGGAAATGGCCACGTACAGCATGAGCAGGATCATCATCGCGCCGAGGATGCCGACAATGACGTCCAACGCCGCACCGGCGCGCTTCCACAAAAACACCACGATCGCGATCAGGGCGGAGATGGCGCCGCCGACCTTGGGGTCGATGGCCCCGCCGGACAGGGCTTGCATGCCGAGCCCGGTGCCGGCGATGTTGCCGATGTTGAACACCAGACCGCCAATAGCAACCAAGATAGCGAGGACCCAGCCAAGGCCTGGTAGGACCCGGTTGGCTAGTTCGCTGGCGCGCAGCCCGGAGACGCCGAGGATGCGCCACACGTTGAGCTGGATAGCGATGTCCACCAGGATCGACAGCAGGATCGCAAAGGCGAATGCCGCGCCCATCTGCACGGTGAACACGGACGTTTGGGTGAGAAAGCCCGGTCCGATGGCGGAGGTTGCCATGAGGAAGATGGCGCCGACCATCGGGCCGATGCCAGCTTTCGCGGCCGGTGCTTTGGTGGGCACGTCTGCAGCGGTCGATCCGCCGCGTGGGGGCTCTGGAGCGGTCACTGGGGACACCCCTTTCACGTTCTAGGAAATTGTGACGGGGGAGATATTAAGACATGAATGCGCTCCAGGAAACATTGCGCCCCTCTGGGGTTACCCCTAGGAGACCTTGAACTCCGCCATCTGGTCCCACTCGGTCTTGCCCTCGATGAGGGTGTTGATGATGGTGGGGGTCTCTTTGAGGATCGTGGGGAAGAATTCCTGGGCGGCCTTGAAGTGGTCGGAGTTGACGTGGGCTTCGGCGGCGTCGTCCTGGAATGCTTCGATGAGCAGGTATTCGTCGGGGTCGTCTTCGTTGCGGTACCAGTCGAAGAAGATGTTGCCTTCTTCGGCGCGAGAGGCGTCGGTGAAGTCCTTGACCAGTTCGCGGAAGTTATCGACGTGTTCGGGCAGGGGCTTGAATCGTACGTTGATCAAAATCATGCGCCCCACCCTAGCCTTCAAGCTGTTCGCCGAGTTCGAGCCATTCCATCTCAAGCTCCTCGCGGGTGTCCTTCACGGCGTTGAGCTCTTTGGTTTTGTCGCCGATGGTGTCGAAGTCGCCGGCTTCGGAAAGCGCGGCGATCTCGGTTTCGAGGGCTTCCGCCCGCTCGTTTTCCTTCGCGATTTTGCGCTCGAGCGCTTTCATCTTCTTGTGCAGTTCGTGCTCTTGTTGGGAGCTCATTTGCTTCTCGACGCCCTCCGTTTTCCCCTCCCCCAGATCCAGCACGCCGGCAGTGCGGGACTGGTCGGCACGGGTGTCCAGGTATTGCTGGATGCCGCCGGGCAGGTTGGTCAGCTTGCCGTCGCCGAACAGCGCGTAGGTGTTATCTGCGATGCGCTCGATCAGGTAGCGGTCGTGGGAGATGACCACCAGGGTGCCGGGCCAGGAGTCGAGGAGGTTTTCCAGCTCCTGGAGGGTGTCGATGTCGAGGTCGTTCGTGGGCTCGTCGAGAAGCAAAACGTTCGGCTCGCTCATGAGCACGCGGGTGAGTTGGAGGCGGCGGCGCTCGCCGCCGGAGAGGTCGCGCACGGGGGTGCGTTGGCGCTTCGGCGAGAAGCCGAGGCGTTCGGCGAGCTGGGAGGCGGATAGTTCCTTTTTGCCGAAGCTGATGTAGGTGGCGACGTCTTCGACTGCGTCGATGACGCGGCGCTCCGGGTCGAGGTCGTCGAGTTCTTGGCGCAGCCAGCCGATGCGGGTGGTTTGCCCCTCGATACGTTTGCCGGCTGCGAGCGGGTACTCGCCGGCCAAGGTGCGCAGCAGGGTGGTTTTGCCGGAGCCGTTCACGCCGACCAGGCCGATACGCTCGCCGGGGGCGAGACGCCATGTGAGGTGGTCGACCAGCGTACGGCCGTCCGGGGCGTCAATGCGCGCGTCTTCGAGTTCGATGACCACGCGGCCCTGGCGCTGTTTCGAAAACGCCATGAGTTCGACGGTGTCGCGCGGGGGCGGGACGTCCTTGATCAGGGCCTCGGCGGCCTCGATGCGGTAGCGCGGCTTGGAGGTGCGCGCCGGCGCGCCGCGGCGCAGCCACGCCAGCTCCTTGCGGGCGAGGTTCTGGCGGCGCTGTTCTATGGCGTCGGCCTGGCGGGCGCGCTCAGCGCGCGCGAACGTCCAGTCGTTGTAGCCGCCCTCGTAGACATCGACGGTGCCGTCGTGCACCTCCCACGTAAGTGTGGCCACGGTGTCGAGGAACCAGCGGTCGTGGGTGACCACCACAACCGCGACCTTGCGCGAGAGCAGGTGGTCGGCGAGCCATTGCACGCCTTCGACGTCGAGGTGGTTGGTCGGCTCGTCCAGCACCACCAGGTCCAGGTCTTGCACGAGCGCGGCGGCGAGGTTGACGCGGCGCCGCTCGCCGCCGGAGAGCTGGCCCACCGGGGTGTCCAGGCCAAGCTCCGCCACACCAGTGCCTTGGAGCACCTCGCGCACGCGGGCGCTGGAGGCCCATTCGAAGGTCTGCAGGCCCAGCGGCTCGACGACGGCCTGGCCGACCGTGAGCGCACCATCCAGCGTGAAGCGCTGCGTCACCACCGCCATGCGCAGATCCGAGGTGTGCGAGACGCGCCCTGCGTCCGGCGGCTCGATGCCGGTGAGCACTTCCAGCAGGGTGGTTTTGCCGCCGCCGTTGACGCCGACGATGCCGATGCGCTCGCCGGTCTGCACGCCGAGCGAGACCCCGTCGAGAAGCGTTTTCAGCCCCCACGTTTTGGAGACGTTTTCCAGGTTGATCAGGTTAGCCATATGGCTTGCAATCTTACGCAGGCGCACGCGTAACGACGCCTCCGGTTAACCCACCTTCTCCACCACCGCACCGTGGTCGGGGCCTTCGGCGACGAAGACCTCGTAGCCGTCGAACTGCTCCGCCAGGTGCTCGGCGGCGAACCGCGCGGCGCCGGCATCGTCGCAGAGCACGGCCACGGTGGGACCCGACCCGGAGACGACCGCACGGCGGCCAGCGTCTGCGGCTACACCGAGCACGCGCTTGAGCACCGGCCGCATCGACAGCGCGGGCGCCTCCAGATCGTTGTGCAGCGCGGCGGCGACGCGTGCCACGTCGCCGGAGGTCAGCGCCTGGGACAGGTCGGTGGCGTCCAAATGCGGCACGAGGGCGGGGTTGCCGTGCCGGAGGTCGTCGAGGAGCGAGAACGCTCCGCCGGTGTTGATACCGATCTTGGGGTTGATGAACACCCAGTGCAGCCGGCCCCGCGAGAGCATCTCGACCAGCTTGTCGCCGCGGCCCGTGCCGAGCGCCGTGCCGCCCATGAGCGAAAACGGCACATCCGCGCCGAGCGACGCCGCGATCTCGTGCAGCGCCTCGTCCGGCAGCGGCTCGCCGAATTGCGCCACGAGCGCGTTGGCCGCTACCAGCGCGGCGGCCGCGTCGGCGGAGCCGCCCGCCATGCCGCCGGCGACGAAGACGTGCTTGTCCACCTCGATGCGCACGCGCGGCACCGCCACGCCCGCGCGCGCGACCACGGCCTCGACGGCGCGCCACGCCAGGTTGTCCGGCCCGTCGATGTCCTCGTCCGGCTCGTCCACGAAGAACGTGGTGTGCATGGACTCGACTGCTGGTCCGGCCACGGGGTCGCCGTCGGGAAGCAATCGCACCACCTCGCGCCGGTCCACCGCGTGGAAGACGCTGACCAGGTCGTGGTAGCCGTCCGTGCGCGCCTCGCCGACACCGAGATGCAGGTTGACTTTGCCCGGCGCGGAGGCGACGATCTCACGCACCATGGCGGGCCTCCCCTAGTCGAATGAAGTCTGCAACGGTGAGCTTCTCGCCGCGCAGGCCCGGGTCGATGCCGGCGGCGCGCAGCGCGTCCTCGGCGGCCGCGGCCGAACCGTAGATGCCGGCCAGCGTGGAGCGCAGCGTCTTGCGACGCTGGGCGAATGCGGCGTCTACGAGCGGAAAGATGGTGTCGCGCACGCTGCGGGGCGCGCTTTCGGAAACGTCGATGCGCACCAGCCCCGACTCGATGTTCGGCGCCGGCCAGAACACGTGCTTGCCAATCGTGCCGGCGCGCGAGACGTCACCGTAGAACGCGGCTTTGACGCTGGGCACGCCGTAAATCTTCGAGCCCGGCTGGGCGGCGAGGCGGTCGGCAACTTCCTTTTGCACCATCACGAGCACCCTGCGTATCGACGGCAACTCCGCCAGCAAATGCAGCAGCACCGGCACCGAGACGTTGTAGGGCAAATTCGCCACCAGCGCGGTCGGCGCGACGTCGAAGTCGGCGCGGGCGACCTTCAGCGCGTCGGTGTTGATCACGGTGAGGCGGTCGGCGTACTCCGGGGCGAACGCCTCCACGGTGGTGGGCAGGCGCCCGGCCAGGCGCGGGTCGATCTCGAGCGCGGTCACGCTCGCGGCGGTGTCGATCAGGCCCAGGGTGAGCGAGCCGAGGCCCGGCCCGACCTCCACGACGTGGTCGTCGGGAGAAAGCTCCGCGGCAGCGACGATGCGGCGCACGGTGTTGGGGTCGTGCAGGAAGTTCTGCCCCAGCTTCTTCGTCGGGGTGACGGCCAGCTCGGCGGCGAGCTCGCGGATCTCGGCGGGCCCTAGAAGTTGCGCTTCCGCCATCTAGCGGATACCCAGGCTGGCGGTGCAGGCCGGCCAGGCGCCCCAGCCCTGGGAGGCCTGGACGCGCTCGGCGATGGCTATCTGCTGCTCGCGGGTGGCCAGGTGCGCGCTCGGCGCATACGCGGTGCCGCCGTGGCCCGCCCAGGTGGACGGGGTGAACTGCAGGCCGCCGGAGAAGCCGTTGCCAGTGTTGATGGCCCAGTCGCCGCCGGATTCGCACTGCGCCAGCGAATCCCACACGCTGCCGGAGGCCACCGCGGGGGCGGCCGCGCCGGTGTTGCCGGCTTGTTTGGTGCCGCGGGCGATCAGGGCCGGCTTGGCTTTCTTCACTTCCTTTTCCTCAGCGACGCCTTCGGACTCGACCTTGCCGTTGACGGTGACCGTGCGGTGGATGACCTTGGTCTCGCCCTGCTCGCCCTTCTCGCGGACCTCCTCTTCGCCCTCATCGAGCGAGTCGTCGTCGACGTACTCCGCCGGGGCCTCAACCACGACAGTCTCCGGGCGGTCCACGGTGCTCACGCGGTCGAGCACGATTTCCATGCCGGGCACGATGGCATCGGTTAGTGCGACGTTGAGGCGGTCGTCGGTGTCGAATGTGACGCCGCGCGCGGAGAGCAGGTCGCCGACGGTTTTCGCCGCTGCCGAGACGTAGGTCAGATCCCCGCCGTCGCGCAGCGCGACGATCTTCGGGGTGGTCACGTCCAGGTTCATGCCGTGGGTGACCGGCTGGTCGCGGTCCACGTCCACGGCGGAGTGGCCGGCGACGCCGGCCTGGTCAATCAGCTCGCCGACGGTGCCGGCGGTCGACGTTATCTCCTGCGCAACACCGTCGATGACCACGGCGACCGGCTTCGCGGTGCGCACGGTGACGGTGTCGCCGCTGGACAGCTTCTCCCCCGGCGCCGGGTAGACCAGGTCCTCCGGTGCGACATCGACACCGGCGGAAGAAAGCGCGCCCGCCACGTCCGAGGCGTAGGTGCGCACGTTGGTTTCCTCGCCGTTGACGTCGACGGTGACTTGCTTCTGGGTGGCAAGTGCCGTGCCCGCGCCGCCGACCAGGACCGCGCCGGCTACGGTGCCGGCGACGGCGCGCTTGGTGGCGGTGCTCTTCGGGTTGATCCGCTTGATCTGACGGGACATGTGTTTCCTCACGGGTCGGCTCAGCTGAAGGGGCTTCAGCTAATAACCCGGGTAACGATACGGTAACGCCCGCGGGGTTTCAAGGACGGACGTGCCAGGTCACACCCCGTAGACCCGCGAAAACGTCTCTGCAATCTCACGCGCCACATCGGCCACTTCCATGCCGCGCGCTTGCGCCACAACCTTCGCCGTATGCCCGATCAGCGCCGGCTCGTTTCTCGCCCCGCGGTAAGGCTCGGGCGTCATGTATGGCGCGTCCGTTTCCACCAGCAGTTGCCCCACCGGCGCCAGCGCCGCCGCCTCGCGCAGCTCCTCGTTGCGCTTGAACGTCACGTTGCCGGCGAAACTGAGCACATAGCCGCGCTCGATGGCCTCACGGGCGACATCCAGGGGCGAGGAGAAGCAGTGCAAGATCACGTGCTCGGGCCGCGGCGCGCTATCGAGAATGCGCATCATGTCGGCGTCGCCCTCGCGGTTGTGGATCATCAGCGCCTTGCCCGTCTCACAGGCCAAGTCGATGTGCCAGCGAAACGCCTCCTCCTGCACCTCCAGCGGCGCGGTGCCCTCCGCGTCGTGCTTCAGCCAGTACGTGTCGATGCCGGTCTCGCCCACCGCCACGCAACGCTCGTCGGCGGCCATCTCGGTCAGGCGGGCGCGAGCGTCGCGGTCAAGCTCGTGCGCCCGCGTCGGGTGGATGGCGCACGCCGCGAACACGCGCTCGTTGAAGTGGGCGGCTTCCAATGCACGCTCCGCCTCCTCGAGACCGTCGCCGACGGTGCAGATGCGCTCAACGCCGGCGGCCAGGGCGCGTTCGACGAACGCGTCCACCTCATCCTTGGTGCGCGCGCCGCAGGACGCGAGGTGGGTGTGCGCGTCGATCAGGCCGGCAATCGGCTCGGCGGGCACGGGTGTGGGACGCGGTTTCTTTTTGCTCATACGATGCACCCTATGGCATTTGAAGACATCGACTCAGCCACCACCACTCAAATCGAGGCCGACCTGGCCGAAGCCGCCGGCCGCGGCATCAACGGCTCGCCCGCGGACATCGTAGAGTCCTTCGAGGCCGAGCTCGCCGACTACCTCGCGCTCCCGCAGGACGTGCGCCGCGCGTTCCCCCGCGGCGACACCGCGCGCCTGTACGGCACCGCGCTCGGCCAGGCGCTCGTGCGCGAGGGGTTTCAGTGGCAATTGCTTATCGACGACTACGGCACCGACCTCGTCGTCGCCAAAGACATCGGCGGAGCCGGCGAGAAATACACCGCCCCGCTCGTTGTTGTGGACCAGCGCTTCGAGGACGAGGAACCCGGGACCCTGACCAAGTTCCTGGGGCAGTTCTTGTGAGGGAATCAATTATGCCGCTCGTGCGCCCCGAGCTTCGCCGGCGCGCACGGCTGATCCCTCACCCACCGGTGGAGCTCCGCATGACGCGCTGGCTTGCCACGCACGGGCAGACGCTCTTCCCCATCCCCCGGCGCGAGGGCGTGGAGCTCATCCGGCGCGGGCGCACCCTCATCTTCAAGCCGCGAAAACCGAAAGGCGCGCTGCTGTGGCTGCACGGCGGCGGCCACATCATCGGCCACCCGAGCCAGGACGGGCCGCTGTGCGCCAACACCGCCGCCGAGGTGGGGGTGACCGTGGTGGCCCCGCGCTATCCGCTCTCGCCCGCCCACCCGTTTCCCGCGGGCTTGAACGCGGCGATGGATACGTGGGCGTGGATGCACACCCACGCGCACGAGTTTGGGGAGCCGTTCGCCATCGGCGGCGAAAGCGCGGGCGGCGGGCTCGCCGCCGCGGTGTGCCAGCGGCTGTACGACGAGCGCGGCCCGCTTCCTCGCGCCCAGTGGCTTTTCTGCCCCATGTTGGACGACCGCCCCACCGCCGACCGAAGGCGCGATATCCCGCGCGACCGGCCCGTGGCCAACAACGCGCAGACCCGCTTCGCCTGGACGTCGTACCTTGGCCAAGAGCCCGGGCTGGAAGCGGTGCCGGATTACGCGGTGCCCGCCCGGCGTCAAAACCTCGCCGGCCTTCCCCCTGCGTGGCTGTCCACCGGTGACATCGAGCTGTTTTACGAGGAGATCTGCGACTACGCCCGGCGCCTGCGCGATGCCGGAGTCCCCGCCCAACTGGAAATCGTCGAAGGTGCGCCGCACGCGGTCGAGCTGTGGGCCTTCGACGTCCCCGTGGTCAAGCAAATGCTCGCCTCGGCGCGCAGCTGGCTGGGCGAGCAGCTCTAACGTGCTACTGCACCGGTGCCCACTCCGGGCCGGTCTCGCCCAGCTCCGGGTCCAGCTTGGCAATTAGCGGCTGCGGCTTGGACAGCTCCGTGCCCGGGGTGACGTCCACGCGCTTCCACTCGGCCTGCTGCTGGGAGTAGTCGCCGGTGATGGTCAGGTACGTCTGGCCCTTCTCCGGCAGGCCTGCGCCGACGAGGTTGAACTCCTCGTCGTCCACGACCTCCTCGACGCGCGGCTCGGCGGCCCAGATGCCGGTGCGGCCCAGGGTCTCATGAACCTTCTGCGCGGTGTGCGGCAAGAACGGGGTGAGCATTGCGTTGCAGTCGGAGACGACCTGCAGCGCGGTCCACAGCACGGTGGCCAGGCGCTCGCGCTGGGAGTCGTCCTTGGCCAGCTTCCACGGCTCCTGCTCGGCGATGTAGGCGTTGGCCTCGCCGACGACGTGCATGATCTTCGTGATCGCGGACTTGAAGTGGGCCTTGCCCAGGGCCTCGCCGGCGGTGGTGAAGGTCTCGGCCGCGAGGTCGAGGATGCGCTCGTCGGATGCCTCGAGCGGGCCGGGCGCTGGGACCTGGCCGAAGTTCTTGTGCGCCATGGATACGGTGCGGTTGACCAGGTTGCCCCAGCCGTTCGCCAGCTCGTTGTTCACGCGGCGGACAAACTCGTCCCAGGTGAAGTCCGTGTCGTTGTTCTCCGGGCCGGCGACGGCGATGAAGTAGCGCAACGGGTCCGGGCCGAACTCGGCCAGGAAGTCCTTGACGTAAATGACCACGCCCTTGGACGAGGAGAACTTGGAGCCGGACATGGTGAGGAACTCGGATGAGACGACCTCGGTGGGCAGGTTCAGCTCGCCGAGCTCGTGGACCGTGCCGCCCTTCGCGCCCTTGCCCGCGTAGCCGAGCAGCTCCGCCGGCCAGATCTGGGAGTGGAAGGTGATGTTGTCCTTGCCCATGAAGTAGTAGCCCTCGGTGGCCGGGTCCTGCCAGAAGTCTTTCCACGCCTCCGGGTTGCCGGAGCGGTGCGCCCACTCAATCGATGCAGACAGGTAGCCCACGACGGCGTCGAACCAGACGTAGAGCTTCTTCGACGGGTTGTCCTGCCAGTCTTCCACCGGGATCGGGATGCCCCAGTCAATGTCGCGGGTCATGGCGCGCGGGCGCATGTCTTCCAGCAGGTTCAGGGAGAACTTCAGCACGTTCGGGCGCCAGTCCTCGCGGGTGGTAAGCCACTGCTCCAGCGCGTCGTGCAGCGCGGGCAGGTCGAGCATGAAGTGCTCGGTCTCAATGAACTCGGGCGTCTCGCCGTTGATCTTGGACACCGGGTTGATCAGGTCCGCCGGGTCGAGCTGGTTGCCGCAGGTGTCGCACTGGTCGCCGCGGGCGTCGGTGGCGCCGCAGATCGGGCAGGTGCCCTCAATGTAGCGGTCCGGAAGCGTGCGGCCTGTCGACGGGGAAATCGCGCCCTGCGTGGTCTCCCGGATCATGTACCCGTTTTCGTTCAGCCCCCGGAACAGCTCCTGCACCACCGCGTAGTGGTTGCGGGTGGTGGTGCGGGTGAACAGGTCGTAGGACAGGCCCAGGCCCGCCAGGTCCTCCACGATCTGCTTGTTGTAGCGGTCCGCCAGCTCCTTGACGGTCACGCCTTCCTTATCGGCCTGCACCAAAAGTGGTGTGCCGTGCTCGTCGGTGCCGGAGACCATGAGCACGTTCTTGCCGGACATTCGCTGGAAGCGGGCGAAGACATCGGAGGGCACGCCGAAGCCTGCGACGTGGCCGATATGGCGCGGGCCGTTGGCGTACGGCCACGCAACGCACACAAGAACGTTGTTGTTGGTCTCGGAAGAAGTCATGGCTCTCAGCATAAGTTATGCCCCGCTTAAGCACTGCACTGCTTAAGCGGGGCGCAACTTTAGAACGTCGTCAAGCAAACGCTCCTAGCGGGAACGCGGTTTGAGTATCTCCTTGACCTGCGCCTTGCGGGCTTCCAGCTGCTGCTGGTCGCGGTGCATGCGGCGCTCGATGGCCAGCTGGCGGGCGAAACGCTCCTGCTCCTTCTTGTCCAGGTAGATCGTGTCGTTGGACATGTCCTTGACAATCGCGAACATCAGCACGATCAGGATGATCAAGAACGGCGTTGCGGCCACGATGGTCACGGACTGTAGCGAGTTCAGCGCGTCCGAGCCACCGGAGATCAAAAGCGTCAGGCCGACGAATGCGGTGGCCAGGCCCCACATTGCGGCGAGCCACGGCTTCGGCTCGGTCTTACCGGACTGGGTCATAGACGCCATCACGGTGGACGCGGAGTCCGCCGAGGTGATGAAGAAGGTGCCCAGAAGGATCAGGGCGAACACGCCCATGACGTAGCCTCCCGGCATCGAGTGCAGCAGGTTGAACAGCTGCTCTTCGTTGGAGCCGCCGCCGACGATGGACTCGCCAGCCTGCTCCATCTTGATAGCGGTGCCGCCGAAGATGGCGAACCACACGGTGGACAGGCCAGCCGGAACCAGCATCACGCCGAGGCAGAACTCGCGCACGGTGCGGCCGCGGGAAATGCGCGCCAGGAAGGTGCCCACGAACGGGGACCAGGAGATCCACCATGCCCAGTAGAAGATGGTCCAGCTGGAGAGGAACTCGCCGGCCTGGCCGTCGGAGCTCTCAGCGGTGCGGGCTGCCATTTCGAAGAAGTTCTGCAGGTAGCTGCCCACGGAGGTCGGCAACATGTTCAGCTGCGCCACGGTCGGGCCGAACACGAACACGAAGATCGCCAGGACTGCGGCGACGACCATGTTTGTGTTGGACAGCCACTGGATGCCCTTGGACACGCCCGACATTGCGGACAGCAAAAACGCCAGGGTAAGCACAGCCACGATGCCGATGATCAACTTGTTGGACGGGTTGTCCACGAAACCGGAGGCTTCCAGGCCGGAGCTGATCTGCAGCGCGCCAAGGCCCAGGGAGCAGGCGGTGCCGAAGATGGTGGCGAACACCGCGAAGGCGTCGATGAGCTTGCCCAGCCAGCCGTTGGCTGCCTTCTCGCCGATCAGCGGGATGAACGCGCTGGACAACAGCTGCTTGCGGCCGAGGCGGAACGTCGAGTACGCGATGGCCAGGCCGATGATGGCGTAGACGGCCCACGGGTGCAGCGTCCAGTGGAACATGGTCTGCGCCATCGCGGTGCCGACTTCGTGCTCGTCGTGGCCCGGCACACCGTCGGTGTACATCGCCAGCGGCTCGGCCGCGCCGTAGAACATCAGGCCGATGCCCATGCCGGCGGCGAACATCATGGCGATCCACGAGGTTGTCTTGAACTCCGGGCGTTCGTCGGCGGTGCCGAGGCGGATGGTGCCGAAGTTCGACGCCGCGATGACGATGACGAAGGCGACGAAGATGGTGCCGCCGAGGACGAAGGCCCAGCCGAGGTTGTCGATGACCCAGCCGAAGGCGGTGTCCGCGAAGTTAGAGAAGTTGTCGGGGGCAGCCAGGCCCCAGCCGACGACCGCCGCGACAATCACTGCCAGAGGAATGACGATGCCCCAGTTGATAGGGGCGTCATCTGCGTCGGCTTCGCTAACGACGCTTTCCTCTGGGTCTGTGTAATCGGGTTGCGCGCCGTCGCGGTCTGCGCGCAGCAGTGCGGCGATCTCGCCGACTGCGGAAGATCGTTCAGTCTTGATGGGGTCCGTACTCCGCGGCTCCACGTCGGGATCGTGGGGATCCCTTTGGAGATCACGCTGAGACATATAGTTCTCCTCGCAAATTTTCAGGGTTTTTCTAGAACCCAAGCAGGCTAGCGCAGATCACACCATTGTGCTAGCCCGCGCGGGGAACTTTTGCTTATCGACGTCAGCTTCGCGCATCCAACGCGGCATCGTAGAGGTCTCCGACCTTCACTCCGTGCTGCTTCGCCACCTGTTTCGCGGCGTCTTTCATGCGCTGGCCGCCGTCGACCAGCTCCAGCACCAGACCGACTAAGTCCTCGGGTTCGGCCTGCTGCCCGGTGCCGCCTTCGATCACCAGCGTGATCTCCCCTCGCACGCCGCCGGCCGCCCACTCGGCGAGCTCCCCCAGCGTGCCGCGTTTGACTTCCTCGTAGGTTTTGGTCAGCTCGCGGCACACGGCAGCACGGCGTTCGGCGCCGAGGACGTCCGCGGCGTCGTGAAGCAACTGCTCGATGCGGTGCGGCGACTCGAAGCAGCACACGGCGCGGCGCTCGTGCACGAGTGTCTCCAACCACGCGCGGCGCGCGCCGGTCTTCCGGGGCGCGAAGCCGTCGAAGATGAAGTGGCCCACGTTAAGCCCCGAAAGCGCCAGGGCCGTGGTGACGGCGGAGGGTCCCGGGATACAGGTGACGGGGACGCCGGCGTCGTGGGCGGCGGCGACGATTGAGTGGCCGGGGTCGGACACCAGCGGCATGCCGGCGTCGGTGACAACGACGACGGTGCCGGCTCGTGCGGCGTCGAGAAGCTCCCGCACCCTCGATTCTTCGTTGTGGTCGAAGTTGGACACCACTCGCCCAGCGATTTCCACGCCGAGCGCCGCGGCGAGCGCGCGCGTGCGGCGTGTGTCTTCTGCGGCGATCACGTCCGCGGTGGCGAGCGCCTGCGCCAGCCGCGGCGACGCATCCGCCGCGTTGCCAAGCGGGGTGGCCGCGAGCACAACTCCGGCCGGGAGGTTCTGTGTCTGGTCTTGCTCGGCGGACATACCACGGGAGCTTACGCTCAAGGCGCTAATATCTTGCGTCGTGACCACTATCGCGAGCACCCCGAACCCCGCCGGACCGCCATCCGGTGCCGACGCAACAGCACCAGAGACGACGCGTTCCCTGCGGCCCGCCCAGCCTGCGCCCGAGGCACCCGTGACTGTGCCTTGGACGCGCCGCGACACCATCGCCGCCTCCGTCATCGGTGTGCTGGCGCTGCTCACCCGCTTTATCGGGCTGGTGCAGCCGACCAGCTCCGGCACCCCCGTCTTCGACGAGAAGCACTATGTGCCGCAGGCCTGGGACATGGTGGAAAGCTGGTTCAACCCGGTCTTGGGCGGCATCGAGTCCAACCCCGGCTACGGGCTGGTTGTGCACCCGCCGCTGGGCAAGCAGCTGCTCGCGCTGGGCGAGATCCTCTTCGGCTACTCCCCGCTCGGCTGGCGCCTCATGACCGGCCTGTTCGGCACTGCTGTGATCGTGTTCGTGTTCCTGCTCGCGCGGCGCGTGAGCCAGTCCACCAACATTGCGATCATCGCGGGCATCATCGCGCTTTTCGACGGCGTCCTGCTGGTCTCCGCCAAATTCGGCATGCTCGACGTCTTCCAGGTGCTGTTCGTGGTGATGGCGGCGTGGACCTTAGCCGGCGACATGCGCGAGGTGCACCACCGCTGGCACGACGCGTGGCTGGCCGGCAAGCTCGAGGACGCGGGCCCGTTCGGCCCGCGCATGGGCTTTCGCTGGTGGCGCTTCGCCACCGGCGTGCTGCTTGGTCTGACCCTGTCGGTGAAGTGGTCCGGCCTGTACTACATCATGTTCTTCGGCCTGCTGTCGTCGTTCTGGGACCTGTTCCTGCGCCGCCGCTACGGCGTGGAGAAGCCGGTCTCGGGCACCCTGCTTCGCGACGTCCCGTCGGCGCTCGCCTCCATCGTGCTCATCCCCGCCGTGCTGTACCTGTGGTCCTGGCGCGCCTGGTTCGCCTCCGAGACCTCCGTGTACCGCCACTCGCTTACCGACGGCACCATCGCCGGCTCCGACTGGCCCTGGCTGGCTAACCTGCCCGAGCCGATCGCCGGCTGGTTCTACTACCACTTCTCGGTGCTGAACTTCCACGCCTCGCTGACGTCGTCCTCCGGCCACTCCCACCCCTGGGATTCCAAGCCGTGGGCCTGGCTGGTCTCGGCGCGACCGATCCTCTACTACTCCGCCACCGACCTGGAGTGCTCCATGGCGTCCGGCGACGGCAAGTGCCGCGAGATGATCTACATGTTCGGCACCCCCGCCATCTGGTGGCTGACCGTGCCGGTGCTGCTGTGGGCGTGCTGGGTGTGGCTGACCCGCAAGGACTTCCGCGTCATCGTGCCGGTGATCGCGTTCGCCGCCGGCTTCCTGCCGTGGCTGGCCGCCTTCGACCGCCAGATGTACTTCTTCTACGCCACCGCCCTGGTGCCGTTCACCGCAGTGCTGCTGGCGCTGGCGCTGGGCAACCTGGCCAAGAAGGGCGGGGCTGTGACGTGGCCCTGGGTGAACAAGGTTGCAGGCTTTGAGATGCGCTGGGGCCAGCTCGCCGCCGTGGTCTACATCGCGCTGGTGGTGGCCAGCTTCATCTACTGGTCGCCCATCTTCTACGGCTTCAAGATCCCGGACACCTGGTACGAGTCCATCATGTGGCTACCCAGCTGGAAGTAACCAGCCGGAAGTAGCTAGTACGGCCGGGCGTCGAGCATCTGCCACGCCCGGCGCAGCGCCCCACCCCGGTCGGCCACCCAGGTCCATACCAGGGCCACCAAGCTCATCAACGGGATGAGCACCCCGGCGAGCTCGAACGCGCCTGTGCCCAGCACGAAATCGCGTACGGCGAAGCCGACGGTGAAGGTGAACATCGTGCCTACAATCAGCACCACGCCCGGGATCTGCTGCGGACGCCAAGCGGTAAAGCCCAACGCGAGCGCCACGCCGAAACGCACGGACGCCGCGGACGCCACCACCGGCTCCTCCCCGCCGGACAGGATCAAGCGCACGGCCCACAGCACCCACACCACGGCCATCACGCCGAGCATCAGGCGGCCTACTGCCATGCCGATCTCGCGTCGGCGGGCGAAGCGGCGCCACTCGTTGTCCACGCCGGCCAGGATTGCGGCGGAGAGGTCCTGGGGCGGGGCCATAGCGTCGTCGGTACCCCCACCGAGCGATTGGGACAGCGCCAGCGAGCGGTCCAAAAACGCGCGGCACTCCGCGCATCCGGACACGTGGGCGTCGACGATGGCGTCGTCGAGTTCGGCCTTCTCGCCGTCGATGCGCGCGGACAGCGCCGCCTGGACCTCCTCGTGGCTAACCACGCGTGAGCACCCCGTCCAGGCTGGCACGGCCGGTGCCGAAGACGGTGATGATGAACAGCGCGGCGGCAAGCACGAGCGTGTACTCCACTCCCCCAGCCTCGATGAAAAAGCCGTTATCCAGGTGCACGAAGTACCCGGCGGCAAGCACGAGTAGGGCGAGGAGCGACGCGGTGATCGTCGTCAAGAGCCCCACTGCTAGAAACGCGCCTCCGATGAGCTCGACGGTGCCGGTGAGGTAGGCGGAAAGCTGCGGCTGCGGCACCCCGAGGGCGGCGAACTGGCGGCCAGTTTCGGCCATGCCCATCTCGAACCAGTGGTTGTAGCCGTGCGCCACAAACACCGCGCCCAGCACGAGCCGGAGCACAAGCAGCGCGAAGTCGCGGACGGCGGGCCTATTCATGCCGATTAGCGTACCCGTGGAACCGAACGGGGTAGAACTGAGTCCAATACATATGACTGATCTTCACACCACACCAGAAACCAATCCCGAATCCGGCTGGCCCGTCATCGGCGACGACGGGCTGGCGCGCCCGCCGTGGGCCGCCACCGACCCACTTTTGCGCGAGTACTACGACACCGAATGGGGCATGCCCGTCACCGACGAGCAGGGCATGTTTGAACGCGTCTGCCTCGAGGGCTTCCAGGTGGGGCTGTCGTGGCGGCTGATCCTGCAAAAGCGCGAGGCCCTGCGCGCAGCCTTCCACGGCTTCGACCCAGAAGAGGTCGCGGGTATGAGCATCGAGCATTTGCTTGAGGACGCTGCCTTGATCCGCAACCGGCGCAAACTCGAAGCTGCAGTGAAAAACGCCGAGGCGACGCTGGCGCTGCGGGAGGATGGCACGCACCTGGGCGAGTTTGTGTGGTCCTACCAGCCGGCGAACACGCCGGTGCCGCGCACGATGGCGGAGGTGCCGACGCGCTCGGCGGAGTCCGAGCAGCTGGCGAAGGATTTGAAGAAGCGCGGCTTCACCTTTGTGGGGCCGGTGACGATGTACGCGCTGATGGAATCCACCGGCATCATCGACACCAACCTGGTGGGCACGTGGCGCCGCGGGGCGTCCGGGGTGTGGGTCTAATCGGCGCCTAGGCGGCGTTTAATCGTCGTCCATGTCCGCGAAGGCGTCCTCGACGGAGTCGTGCTCCTCGCGGGACGCCTCCCAGACCTCCTTGGCGGCGGAGAGGTTGATGGCGGCGATGATCGCACCGACGACGATGTCGAACCAGGCGGTCTCCCACACGAACGTGAGCAGACCGGCGGCAATGATGAGCAGGTTGGCCAGCGCGTCGTTGCGTGCGGCCAGCCACGCGCCGGTGGCGAGCGACGAGCCTTCGCCGCGCAGCCGCATCAGCAGGATCGCGCAGATCACGTTGACCACCAGGGCACCGAATGCGATGCCGGTCAGGCCCTCCGGCGACGGCGCGACTGGGTTCATGATCTTGGTTATCACGGTGACAACCGCCGCCACCGCCGGGATGAGAATCAACGCGGCGAGCACGCTACCGGCGGTGCGGCGGCGCGCGGCCGGCCACGCCACGGCGAAGAACACCAGCAGGTTGATCGCGGTGTCCTCGAGAAAGTCCGCGGAGTCCGCGAACAGGGACGCCGACCCGATGGCCACCGCACCGGCGAACTCCACGAAGAAGTAGGCCAGGTTCAGCAGCGCCACAATCAGCACCGCGCGACGGATCTTCTGCGAACCCAACGAATCTGTCACTTCAGCTGCTACTTTTGCGTTAGATACAACGGGAAGGCAGCTTAGCCGATCCGCAAAACGTAACGGGACCCGGCCGTATTCGACCGGGTCCCGTTGACCTGTGGAGCTAAGGGGAATCGAACCCCTGACCTTCGCATTGCGAACGCGACGCTCTACCAACTGAGCTATAGCCCCTGGGGCACGCTCGTTACGTTACTCCTCCCCCACGCGCCGGTTAAATCGCCAGCGCAGCGGAGGTTTTCGCGGTTCTTAGGAGGCGCGGGCGCCGTAGCCGCCGAGGTCTTCGTAGTCGTCGTAGCCGGGGTCGTTTTCCGGCACGTAGCGGGTGGACGGCAGGGTGTCGAAGTCGGGGCTGTCGTCGTCCAGGTCCAGCACGACGGAGCCAGCGCGCAGGCGAGCGTCACGCGGGTGCTCCGTGTGGTTGCTCATGGCCACACCCATGCGGGCGCGGCGCAGCTGGCGCAGACGTCGTGCGTGCAGCGCGCGCTCCTGCAGCACGACGCGGCGCAGCGCGATCATGAACCATGCGGTCATCCCCACTGCCACCGCAGGCAGCACCCAGGTCCAGCCGCCTGCGACAAACGCGACGACGAAGGTGACCACGCACGCGGCGATCAGCGCCAGCAGGGTGCGCTGGCGACGCTGGAAGCGGGTGGCGGTGTTCTTCTTCTCGCGCTCCGGGTCGAATCCGCCGCGGCCGCGGCGCGCAGCGGCGAAAGCGAGGTCCTCGTCGCCCGCTTCGGCCGCCTCCGCGGTGTCGACCTCGTCGTCCTCGTCGTCAATGTCTTCCGGCGCTTCCTCAACGTCCGCTTTCGGAGCGCTTTGCTTCTCAGCGCCTCCGGTCTCCCCCGCGTAGCCAAAGTCCTCGGGTGCGGTGTAGGACTCGTCCAGCTCGTAGCGGTCGGCCTCAGCCTCAGCCTCATCCTCATCGGAGTCGGCATCTGCGTCGGCGTCAGCGTCCTCTGCATCATCCTCCGCGGCGAGGACCTTCACAGTGGTGGAACCGGCGGACTCGCTGGCGACGACCTTGGTGGAGCCGCCCTCGGATTCATCAGACTCGGCCTCAGCTTCGGCCGGCTCAGCCTCGTCGTCGACATGCTCGATCACTTCGCCGTCGATGTGGCCGGCCGCGGCGGCATCGTCTTCGGCGCCGGGGCGGCGGAAGAGGGTGCGCAGGGCGGGAGCGTCGTCGATAAGCACTTGCTCCTCGGCATCCGTCGCCTCCACAACCTCGTAGTCGGTGTCCTCGTTGTGGCGGTGGATGTCGGCGGCGGTGAGCTTCGGGCGGCGGCGCTCAGCCATCGGCGCGGTGCCGCCCTCGTGCAGCACGCGCGTTTCGTCGTAGCCGTCGCCGGAGCGGCGGATCGGCTTGTTGTTGCCGATCATCAACGGCGCGAGGACGATGATCCACACCACCAGGATCAAGATGATCATTAAGCTCGGGCTGCCCATGGGCGATGCCACCTTTCCGCGTCAGTTGCACCCTTAAAGTCAGGAGTCCACGGTATCGGCACTTGCGCAGGCGAACGGGTCGGCGCGCCGGTGGGGCGCAGCTGTTTTTCGCCCTCTAGCGCACCCGGCCGGTCTCGCGCAGGCGCTGCACGGCTGTGGTGGGGAAATCATCGGCATTCAAGGCCACGAAGTGGTGGTCGCGCCACTGCCCGTCGATGTGCAGGTTGCGCCGCAGGTAGCCCTCCTCGCGGAAGCCGTTGAGCTTGAGCACCTGCCCGGAGGCGGGGTTGTGTGGCAGGTAGGTGGCGGTCACGCGGTGCAGTCCGACGCGGGAAAACGCGTGGTCCACACCCAACGCGCACGCGGCGGTGGCCACCCCGCGGCCCATGAACGGCGAGTGCACCCAGTAGCCCACCCAGCATTCGGAGACGATGCCGTGCTGGATGTTGCCCAGGGTGACCTGCCCTGCGAAGCCGCCGTCGACCTCGATGACCAGCGGCACCACGGTGCCCTGGTTGGCCAGCCGCTTCAGGTTCAGCCAGGTGTTGCGCCACGCCGCGTGTGAGTGCGCGTCCTCCCAGCTGCCCTCCACCGTGGGTTCGACCGGTTGGAGCCATTGCTTATCGACGTTTCTCGTGCCCGACCAGTCCTTTCCATCGCGGGAAGTGAGGGGTCGGAGGCGGACGGATGTGCCGTCGGGAAGCGTCGCGGTCGGCGTGGACTCTGGCCAGCCCGGGGTGGGCTGGCGGAACATCGCGAACATGGCTGAGCCTAGCTGCGCTGGCGGAGGAACTCGACGTCCACGATGTCGCCGGGGCGCACGTCCACGGCGTCTTCCGGCAGGTGGATCATGGCGTTGGCCTCAGCGAAGCCGGCCAGCAGGTGGGCGGGGCCGGCTTCCAGTGCGGACAGCGGTTCGACCAGGTAGTCGCCGGTGTCCGCGTCGCGCATGAGGCGGGCGCGGATGTAGCCGCGGCGGCCAGGAATGGAGCTGAGCTCGCGCAAGGAGCGGGCCTTGACGGTGCGGCGCGTCACCGCGGTCTTGCCCAGGGAGCTGCGGATGGCGGGGCGGATGAACGTCTCCGCGATCACCAGCGCGCTCACCGGGTTGGACGGCAGGAGAAACGCCGGGACGCGCTCCTCACCCATCAGGCCGAAGCCCTGCACGGAGCCGGGGTGCATGGCCACGCGGGTGGTGTCCACCTGGCCGAGCTCGCGCAAGATCTCCTGGATGGGGGCCGCACCGGAGCCGCCAACGGCGCCTGTGATGACGACGAATTCGCTTTTGGCGATGTGTCCCGCCACGATCTCGCGCATGCGGCGCGGCTCGGCGTTGATGATGCCGGCGCGGTGCACGTCCGCGCCCGCCTCTTTGGCGGCCGCGGCCACGACGTAGGAGGCGATGTCGAAGACCTGCCCCAGGCCCGGCCGGCGGTCCAAGTCCACCAGTTCCAGGCCGTAACTCATCACCGTCACACGCGGGCGCGGGTACACCAGTAACTTGTCGCGGCCCGCGGCGGCGGCGAGGCCGATCTGGGCGGGGCCGAGCACCGCGCCCTGGCGCACGGCGATGTCGCCGGGCTGGATGTCGTCGCCAGGCCGGCGCACGAAATCACCGGTGCGCACGGGGCGCTGCGGGGTGACGCGTTTTCGCCCGCAGTCCGTCCACTCCAGCGGCAGCACCGCGTCCGCGAGCGTGGGCAGCGGGGCGCCGGTGGCGACGCGGACCGCCTGGCGCGGCTGCAGGCGCAGCGGCTTCTGGGAGCCGGCGGGCACCTCGCCCACGACGGGAAGGGCGCGCTCGCGGTTCGGCTGCGGCGCCGCGGGGGCTTCTTCGCCGTCGCCGGCTTCATCTTGGTCACGGTCGCGGCGCTCGGGCCTGCGCAGCCCGGCGGCGCCGCCCACGTCTACCGCGCGCACGGCGAAGCCGTCCACCGCTGCCTGGGGGAACCCGGGGACCTGCGTGGTGGAGGTGACCTCTTCGGCGCACATCAGGCCGAGCGCGTCCGTCAGCGCCACCCGGATCGGCTCGGGGGCGGCAGCCGCTTCTACTACAGCGGCAAGCTGGTCCTCTACGCTGCGCATGGCCCGTGCCCCTTTCGTTTACGCGTTGTCCTGCGCCTTTGCGACAACCTCGGGGTGTTCTGCCTCGAAGTCTGCGATGATCTTCTTCACCGCGGTATACAGCGCCGGGCCGTACTTTTCGTCCCGCAAACCGAAATCCACATTCGCCGGGATATACCCGCCCGGGTTACCAAGGTCGTGCCGCTTGCCCTCATGCACCACCACATGCACCGGGTGACCCTCAGAGATCATCAACTCAATCGCATCCGTCAGCTGCAACTCACCACCCTTACCCGGTGTGATGCGGCGCAGCGCATCAAAAATCCCGCGGTCCAACAGGTAGCGGCCAGTAGCCACCAGCGTCGACGGCGCATCCTCCACAGCAGGCTTTTCCACCATGCCGCACACCTTAAGCACCTCAACGCCGTCAATCTCAGCCTGGGCATCCTCAACGTCGAACACGCCGTAGTTGAACACCTCCTCACGCGAGACGTTAAACGCGCACAACACCGAACCACCGAGTTCATTGCGCACCGCGACCATCTTCTCCATCACGCCCGCCGGCAACACCAGGTCATCCGGCAGCATCACAGCAACCGCATCCTCGTCGTCGTCCAACGCTTCCTCAGCGCAACCGACAGCATGGCCAAGCCCGAGCGGCTCATCCTGGGTCACCGCCACAGCCTCAATCAAACCGTTGGCGCGCGCGACCTTTTCCGCCTGCGCGTCCTTGCCGCGGGCGACCATCAGCTCCTGCAAGTCCGAAAACTCGCCAAAGTGGCGCATGATCTCTTCCTTATTCGGCGCGACCACCACGGCAAGACGCTGCGCCCCACAAGCCGCTGCCTCCTCAGCAATCAGCTCAATGCCCGGGGTATCCACCACCGGCAGAAGCTCCTTCGGCACCGTCTTCGTCGCCGGCAAAAAACGCGTCCCCATACCCGCAGCCGGCACCACAACAGTCTTCACCGAAGCGCGCGCAGCATCAACGGGTCGGTCAGTAGAATTCTGCATAAACGCAAAGCCTACAGCCCCCACCCCTCACAACCGGGCTGCGACCCGGAAGAAGCCAGGAGTATGCACACGAACACAAACACCCCTCCCCCGAAGGCTGCGATGCGCGCCGCGCACGTGGCCGCCCGGCGCGACCTGCGCGGCAGCGAGCGAAAGCGCGAGCTCGACCAGGCGCTTGTGGCGGCAACCTTGGCGTGCGTCGACGACTTCGGCGCACGCGGCTCCAACATCGCCGCCTACAACCCACTTAGCTCGGAGCCTGGCCCGGCGGATTTCGCAGCACTGCTCGCGGCGGCGGCACGCACTCTGTTTCTGCCAATCTCTCTGCCAGACGGGGTGCTGGCCTGGGCGCAGCACGGGGCCAAGGATGCGGCGGGCGCGTTGGGCATCACTGAGCCGAACGGCCCGCGCTTCACCTCCAACGTGTTGCGCTCCTGCGGGCTGGTGGTGGCCCCGGCGTTAGCCGTCGATAGGCAAGGAATGCGCCTTGGCAAGGGTGCCGGCTACTACGACCGGGCGCTTGCCGGCCTGGATGTTCCCGTCGCGGCTGTGGTTTACGGCTGGGAGGTCGTGGATGCGGTGCCCCATGACGCGCACGACCAGGCGGTGGACGCGGTGATCATGCCGGAAGGTTTCTTCCGCGTCTAGGGAACCGGGGCGGGGGTTTCACCGTCTTATCCCTATGGAACTCTCCGCGCACCTGAATACCCTCCGCTCCCCCGGCTACCGCCGCTCCGTGATCATTCGCAGGGTGGTCGCCGTGTTCCTCGTGGTCGCCGCTGTGTTGCATGTGCTTATCGACGCCTCACGGTCCGACCCGCCCGCCCTGACCTTCGCCCGCGATGTCGCCCCCGGCACCGTGCTCACCTCGGACGATGTGGAACTGCGCCGCCTGCCAGCGGAGTCGGTGCCCGACAACGCGCTGGATGACGCGGCACTGGCCGAGGGGCAACTGCTCGCGGCGGCCGCCTCCCGCGGCGAGGTGGTCACGGCCACGCGCCTGGTCGGGCCGGATCTGGCGGGGCTGCTCACCCAGGACAAACCGGACGGCGAGGAGTTCTCAATGGTGCCGGTCCCCCTTGCGGAACCGGACATCTTGCCTATGCTCCACCACGGGACTGTTGTTGACGTTGTGGGCCAAGGGCCTCGTGTGGTTGCTGAAAATGGGATTGTCGTCACATCTGGGGAAGGCGACGCAGTGTTGGTGCTGCTCAGGCAGGGTGAGGCAGCTGCCGTTGCGGCTGCGTCCCTGTCTGAGCCGCTGACTCTCGTGTTGAGCAACCGTCAACGTCAGTTTAATATCCCCAACCATGCTTCAAGGATTTAAAGATTTCATCATGCGCGGCAACGTCATCGAGCTTGCCGTCGGCGTTGTCATTGGTGCGGCATTCACCGCAGTTGTCACCGCGTTCTCTGACGCGATCATCAACCCGCTCCTCGCTGCCCTGGGTGGCGTGGACTACTCCGGCCTGGGCTTCTTCGTCCGCGAGGGCAACGAGGCGACCTTCGTCGACTTCGGCGCTGTCCTGACCGCCATCATCAACTTCCTGCTCATCGCGGCAGTGATCTACTTCCTGCTCGTTGCTCCGATGAACAAGCTCGACGAGGCGCAGAAGCGCCGCAAGGGCATCGACCCGGACGAGCCGGAGCCGACCGACACCGAGCTGCTCGCGGAAATCCGCGACCTGCTCGCAGGCCAGAACCCGAACAATGTGCAGAAGCCGCTGAACTAGTTCGTCCTTGAGCGGGGCTGGCTGAAAGCTAGTCCCCGTAGTGCGGCGGCCGCTCCGCCTCATAAAAATCGCGGCCCGTCAAACCCGGCTCTTCGTCGCCGAGCAGCACCTCGCGCTCAGCGTCCAGGGCCGGGTTTTCGTTTGCCTGCGTGTTCCGTGCGGCGTCCGCGGAGCGGTCGTAGTCCACGTCCGCCTTGCGTACAGCGCGCCTGCGCTTGCGTTCCATCAGTGTGCTGCCTCGAACTGCGCGGGGTTTAAACCGAGTGCTGGTTCAGCTCGTCGATGAGGTGGCGCACGAGCGGAGCTGCCGTCGATACGCCATCGCGAATCGCCTGGCGCGAGGACGCGAGGTTGACCACAACCGTGGAGCCGGACACGCCGCAGATGCCGCGCGAGGTGCACGCGTCCACCGCGCCGCACGCCTGGCCGGACGAGCGGATCGCCTGGCTGACGCCCGGGACCATCTTGTCGATGACCGCGCGCGTCGCCTCCGGCGTCTTGTCGCGCGGGCCCACGCCGGTGCCGCCGAGGGTGAGCACGAGGTCCACGCCGCCGACAACGCCCGTCTCAATGGCCTTGCGGATCTCGGACTTCTTCGACTTCACGCGCACCACGCCGTCGACCTGGTAGCCAACCTCGCGGAGCAGCTCCACCACCATCTCGTCGGTGTTGTCGCCCGGCGCGTCGTAGCGGCGGTCGCCCACCAGCACGACGATCGCGCACGGCGACGTCGGAGAGTCGCTCTCCAGCTCGGAGGCGCGCAGCGTCGCATCGTCCGGCTCGGTGATGTCGAGCGCGTCAAACAGTTCCGGCATCGTGGTCAGACTCCCTTGGCACAAAACGGGGCGGATTGGACAGATAAGAAGTTACTCGGAACTCAAGGTCACCTCTACCGGAACCGACTCAGACTCCCCCTCCCGCTGCACCTGCAGCGTCACCGTCTCTCCAAATGCTTTGGAGCGCGTCGCGGCGATGAGGGCGTCAGCAGAGTCGATGGGCCGGTCGTTCAGGCGCGTGATCACGTCGCCAGGCTTCAGCCCAGCCGTTTCGCCGGGACTGCCGGGTTCCACCCCCGCCACCACGGCACCGCCACCGAAGCCCTGCATCACGCTCACGCGCACGCCGAGCATCGGCTGCGTGGCCTCGCCCTTTTCAATGAGCTGGTCAGCGACGCGCTTGGCAAAGTTCGACGGGATGGCGAAGCCGAGGCCGATGGAGCCGCCCTGGCCGCCTTGGCTCATGCCGCCCGAGGACAGCGAAGCGATAGCGGAGTTCATGCCGATGAGTTTGCCGTTGCGGTCCACCAGGGGGCCTCCGGAGTTGCCGGGGTTGATCGCCGCGTCGGTCTGGATGCCGTCCATGAGCGAGCTCTCGCCGCCGCCCTGGGAAGCGCGCACCGGCCGGTTCAGCGCGGAGACGATGCCGCTGGTCACCGTGGCGGACAGGCCCAGCGGCGAGCCCACCGCGACGACCTCCTGGCCCACGCGCAGTTCGTCGGAGTTGCCGAACTGCATCACCGGCAGGTCGTGCACGTCGTCGATCTTCAGCACGCCGACATCGGTGTTGACGTCGGAGGCGACAAACTGTGCGCTGTGGCGTGATCCGTCGTTAAGCGTGACCTGCACCTCCGAACCTGGCGTTTCCGCGCCGGCGATGACGTGGTGGTTGGTCAGCACGTAGCCGTCCGCGGAGATGATGGAGCCGGAGCCTTCCGCACTGCCGCGGGGCGTGTCCACCTCAATGGAACCCACCGCAGGCAGCACCGCGGCCGCCACTTGCTCCACGGAGCCCTCGGGTGCCTCGGCCGGGTCCGCGACGGTCGGGTTGCGCAGCTCGCCTTGCGAATCGCTTTCGGACGACACGCTGCTGGACGGCGAATTCGACGCCGCAGTTTCCGCCGCGTTGTCGGACTGGGACGACCCGGCGAGGTACCCGGCGCCGCCGCCGGCGACCAGCGCAGTTGTCAGCGCGACGGCGAACGCCGCGCCGATGCCTTTACCGCGACGCTCCTGCTGCCCCTGGGGCTGCGGTTGCACCTGGTAGACACCGTTGTTTGCCGGGAAACTTGCGGTGTCTCCCGGATAGTTCAGTTCACTCATGAGGGGTTATTATGCACCGCCGTCCTGTGGCAGATCTTGAGGGCATGCACTGTAATTCGCAATGTTTGCTGGACGATTGCTGTGTGCGCTGGCCTGCGGGTCTAGCTGTAGCTCTTGCGCGGGATCACGCGTGCGGTGGTCTCCGCGGGAGCCTCCTGCACATCCGCGCCGTCCACCTCCGGCGGGCGTCCCGGAAACACCACGCGAAAGCGCGCGCCGCCGTCATCGGATTCTTCCGCCACGATGGTCGCGTTGTGGCGGTCGAAGACCTGCTTCACAATGGCCAGGCCCAGGCCGGAGCCCGGCATCGACCGGGACTCGGGCGCGCGGTAGAAGCGCTCGAACACCTTCTCGCGCTGGTCCGCCGGAATGCCGGGGCCGGAATCGTCCACGATGAGCACCGCGTTGCGCTTCGCCGCCTTCAGCGACACACGCACGGTGCCGCCCTGCGGCGACCACTTCGCGGCGTTGTCGATGAGGTTGATAGGTGCGCGCCCCATGGCGAACCGGTCGCCGGTAATGACCCACGGGTCCGCCTCGAATTGGAACGCCAGGTCCGGGCGGCGGCGGCGCACACGGTCGAGCGCTTCCTCCAGCACTTCGTCCAGGCGGAAGTCCTCAGGCTCGGCACCTTGCTGCGCTTCGTCGCGCGCCAGGTTGACCAGGTCGCCGATCAGGATGGACATTTCCTCCATCTGCGCCATCACGTCGCGCTCGAGGTCCTTGCGGTCCTGCTCGGAGATCTGGTCCTGCCGGCCGGAGTTGTACAGCATCATCAACAACTCGATGTTGGTGCGCATCGAGGTCAGCGGGGTTTTCAGCTCGTGGCCCGCGTCCGCCACAAGCTGCGCCTGGCGCGTCTTGGAGTCCTCCAGCGTGGAGATCATCTTGTTCACGGAGGTGGTGATTTCAGCGAACTCGTCGTTGCCGTCGACGGGGAGCTCGGTGAGCTGGTCGGACTCGTTCGCGGCGTCGATAGCCCTGTGCAGTCTGCGCACGGGGCGGAGGCCGACGGCGGAAATCGCCGTGCCCGCGATCCAGGCGAGCAAACCCCCGGTACCCGCAATCACCAGCGCGGCTGCACCCCAGCTGCCGGAGACAATGCTGAACACGTCCAGCGGCTGCGACATGGCCACGGTGACACCGGAGGTGCTGCGGCGCACCACCACGCGCTCCCCTGCCACGGTGTGCTGGGAGAGCATGTCGCCTGACGACGTCGCCGCGTACGGCCCCGCCACCGGCACCGGGTCGCCGTAGAACACGTTGGAACCAGCGGGCGCGGCCGAGACTTTCGCCCACGGGGTTGCGCGGCGAAACTCGGCGAGGGCCTTTTCAAAGCCCTCCCGGTCGTCCGAATCCAGGTCCTTCAGCTGCAGCGACACGCCGTAGCTGCGGGTGCGCAGGTCGTCGTCCATGACGGTCAGACGAGTCGTTTCTGAAAGCCGGTAGGTAAACAGCGCGGTCAACAAAATGACCACGGCGACGATGCCGCCGGCGAGTACGGCCAAGCTGTTGCGCAGGGACCGGCCTGTGCCAGCCTGCCCCTGCGGCTCAGCTTCGCCTGTGAAGCGCCGCAAGATCACGGAGCGGTCTCCCGCAGGACGTAGCCGACGCCGCGGACGGTGTGGATCAGGCGCGATTCGCCGCCTGCTTCAGTCTTGCGGCGCAGGTAGCCGATGTAGACCTCGAGCGCGTTGCCAGACGTCGGGAAGTCGTAGCCCCACACTTCTTCCAGGATGGTCTGGCGGGCAAGCACATGGCGCGGGTTCTGCAGCAGCAGGTGCAGCAGCGCAAACTCGGTGCGGGTCAGCGAGATGGCGCGGCCTGCGCGGGTGACGTCGCGGGTGGAGGTGTCCATGACCAGGTCCTCGAACTGCAGGCGAGTCTGGTCCTTCTCCGCCGCCTTGCGTGCTTCGGAGCGGGTGCGGCGCAGCAGCGACCCCACGCGCGCCAGCAGCTCCTCCAGGGCGAAGGGCTTGGGCAGGTAGTCGTCCGCGCCCGCATCCAGGCCGGCCACGCGGTCGGACACACCGTCGCGAGCCGTGAGCATGAGGATCGGCCCGTCGTACCCGGAGGAGCGCAGGGTACGGCAGACGCCCAGGCCGTCGAGCTTGGGCATCATGAGGTCGAGGATGGTCAGGTCTGGCTGCTCAATGCGGATCTGATCGAGCGCGTCTTCGCCGTCTACGGCGAGCACCACGTCGTATCCGTTGAAGCGGAGCGAGCGTCGGAGCGACTCGCGGACAGCCTGCTCGTCGTCGGCTACGAGAATCTTCATAGGATTATTATGACTTATTTTCTACTCAGAGTTGAATTGAGCTGAAAAAACCGGGTCCCACCTGGGGATCCCGGTTAGTTCAACGGGTCCAATTCGACCCTTAAAAGCTTAGAACTGCTCGACGTCGATCAGACCAGCCTGAGCGGCCTTGATCAGGCGGCGCGGGATGCGCACCTCCTGGCCGTCGACCTTGACGGTCTGCAGGTCGGCGTTGTCGGCCTTCCACTGGGAACGACGCATGCGCGTGTTCGCGCGGGACTTCTTGAACTTCGGTGTTGCCATGACGAGTCTCCTTTATCCCCTCTAGTTGGCCTTCTTCTTGCGGCGGGCCATGCCGCCGAAACGCTGGTTGAACTTCTCCACGCGGCCGGCGGTGTCCATGAGACGCTGCGCGCCGGTCCAGAACGGGTGGGACTCGGCGGTGACGTCCACGACCACGAGCGGGTACTCGTTGCCGTCTTCCCACTGCTCAGTGCGTGCGGAGGTCAGGGTGGAGCGCGTCAGGAACTTGTGGCCCGTGTTTGCGTCCTGGAAAATCACCGGGTGGTAATCCGGGTGAATATCCTTCTTCATTAGATTCGTCTCCCTCAGGATTGAACTACGGGTCGGTTCCGCGAAGTCCCGCGGATCGTGCCCGAGTTGGGTGCGAAATGGTCTTTTCATCCGACGGTCGCCGGATAACCCGCAGTATCTTACAGTTCACGTGCGCGTTTACCTAATTGCGCACTTTGCCTATCGACGCCCCTCCGGTCCACCTCCCCATGCCACACCAACGATTCCTTTTACCCGCCGCCGCGATTGCGGCGTTTGCCGGCCTCACTGCCGCCAGCCCAGCCGACGCTGTCGCACTCGCTGCACGCCTGATACCTGTACTCACCTTTGCCGCTGGGATGTCTGCCGTGGTGAACCTGGCCGCGCGCGTCCGCATGTTCGAGTGGCTCGTGTCAGCACTCGAACGCGGCACAAGCAGCCGCGAGGCGGTGTTCGCTGGATTTTTGGCATTGACAATAGTGTCGACGGTGTTCTTCTCCCTCGACACCACGGCCATCATGCTCACCCCGCTCGCCGTGCAGCTGGCGTCCCGCTTCCGGCTTCCGCAGCCCGCGGTGGCGTTGTCGGTGGTCTGGATCGCCAACCTCGCGTCAATGCCGCTGCCGGTGTCGAACCTGACCAACCTACTAGCACTCGGCGGCGGGGCCTTCAGCACCAACCACGACTACATCCGCGCGGCCGCCGCGCCCGCCGCCGCGGCGATCGCGGTTGCCGTCGCCGCCGCGTACAGCGCCCGCCTTATTTACCGTGCCGCCACCCCCGCGCCCAACCATGCGCCGACGGCGGTTGCGCGACCGACGCCGGCGCTGATTGTCCTCGGCGCAACCGTCGCCGCGCTGCTGAGCCCGGTTCCCTATTGGCTCACCGGCGTCGTCGCCGCTGTCGCGATGTGGTTCGCGGTTGGGCCGGCCGGCCGCAAGGCAGGTGCCGCTTCGCTGATCCCGTGGCACGCGCTGCTCCTCGCGGCCACACTCTCAGCCGCAGCGGTGTTGGCCCTCCACGTCGATGCCGTTGCCGCTGCGGTGGGCCTTCTCGACGGCGCGCACCCCGGCGCCATCGCAGCGGCGGGCGCTCTTGCGGCCAACGGCATCAACAACCTGCCGGCATTTCTCGCGCTTGAGCCCGCGGCCGGCGGCCAAGACGGCGTGATGGCTCTTCTTATCGGCGTCAATGCCGGCCCGCTGGTGACACCTTGGGCGTCGCTAGCCACCTTGCTCTGGGCGGACCAGCTGAAGCGGGCAGGGGCCGCGGTGCCCTGGCGCCACTTCATCCTGTGGGGCCTAGTGCTCGCCCCGGTAGCCGTCACTGCCGCCACCGCTGCATTGCTGGCGGCAGGCTAGAGAAAAGCCAGCCAGACGCGATTATGAGATAGAGGCCTAAGACGGTATGGTTGTCTCTCGCTGTTGTCGAAGTACACGTTTACGCCTGCGTCAACCGATTGCACTTGCGCTGGTCGCGGACCCTCACTCCGCTTCTCACCTGGCGCTTTACCTCACATAGCGATCGTGTCGTGGGCGGCAAGAAGAGTAAGGAAGCTAACCCATGTCGGCACATTGCCAGGTCACGGGACGTAAGCCGTCGTTCGGCAAGACCGTCTCGCACTCGCACCGCCGCCACTCGCGCCGTTGGAACCCCAACGTGCAGAAGCGCCGGTTCTACCTGCCCTCCGAGGGCCGTACCATCACCCTGAACGTCTCCACCAAGGGTCTGAAGATCATCGACCGCGACGGCATCGAGTCCGTCGTCGCCCAGATCCGCGCACGAGGTGAGAAGATCTAATGGCACGTAACGATATCCGCCCGATCATCAAGCTCAAGTCCACTGCGGGCACCGGTTTCACCTATGTGACCCGCAAGAACAAGCGCAACAACCCGGATCGCATCACGCTGAAGAAGTACGACCCGGTTGTTCGCAAGCACGTCGAATTCCGCGAGGAGCGATAATCCATGGCGAAGAAGTCCAAGATCGCTAAGAACGAGCAGCGTAAAGAGATCGTCGCCCGCTACGCGGAGCGTCGTCAGGAGCTCAAGGCCATCATCAAGAACCCGGAGACCTCTGACGAGGACCGTCTTGAGGCACAGTTCGAGCTCAACCGTCAGCCGCGCGACGCCTCCCCGGCCCGCGTGCGCAACCGTGACTCGCGTGACGGTCGCCCCCGTGGCTACCTCCGCAAGTTCGGTGTTTCCCGTGTCCGTATGCGCGAGATGGCTCACCGCGGTGAGCTGCCTGGCGTCCGTAAGTCTTCGTGGTAAGGAGGACTCACATTATGAAGCGCAACAATTCGCGTAAGCCGCGCATTGAGCAGTCCCGCCGCCCGAAGAAGAACCCGCTGAAGGCGAAGGGCATCGAGTCGGTCGACTACAAGGACGTTGAGACCCTGCGTCTGTTCATCTCCGACCGCCACAAGATCCGTTCCCGCCGCGTCACGGGTCTGACCCCGCAGCAGCAGCGCCAGGTCGCTACCGCTGTGAAAAACGCGCGCGAGATGGCTCTTCTGCCGTTCACCACCCGCTAATTAGCCGGTTGACGATGACAGCGTAGAGTCTTCGGCTCTTTCAAGCACCCGCACTCCCCTCCCCAGAGGGTCGAGAGCGGGTGCTTTTCGTCTATAGTTATCCCGCGCAACCATAAATAGCGAGCTATGACGGAAGGACGGAAGGCATGGCGAAACCGGTCGGACGGCCACGCAAGCAAAGCCCCCGCCGCAGAGGCGCCACCGCGCGCGAGGAGATCCTCGACGCCGCCTCCGAGCTGTTCACCCGCAAAGGTTTCGCCACCACCTCCACCCACGACATCGCGGACGCGGTGGGCATGCGCCAGGCCTCGCTGTACTACCACTTCCCCTCCAAGCGCGACATCTTTCTCACGCTCCTGATGGGCACGATCCAGCCAGCGCTGGCACTCGCGTCGGATCTGGCCAAGACCGACGAGTCGGCGGCGGTGAAGCTTTGGGCTCTCGTGGCCGCCGAGTCGCGCATCCTGTTGTCCTCGAATTGGAACATCGGCAGGCTCTACCAACTGCCTGTGCTTTTGTCCGAGGAGTTCGCGGAGTACCACGAGGCGCGCCAGGAGCTGGAGGGAATCTTCCGTAAGCTGTCGGGGCAGATCGTCGGCGACGACGACCCGCGCATCGACCTTCCGTTCCACATGACGCTCGCGGCCATCGAGATGCGCGACAACACAGGCACCGCGCCCTACCCGCTTGTCGACGATGCCCTGCCCGCCCCCGCCGTCACCATCGCCGACGCCGTGCTGGATGTGCTCCACACGGATCTGCCGGAACGCCGCACCGAGCGCATGCTCGAGCTGGTGGACCTGGTTTCCCGCAAGGACGAACAGAACTAGGGCTGGCAGGCAGCCGCCGGGAGCTGCGCCGGATCGGCGGCGAGCGTTTCCGCAGCGGCGGTGAGCATCTCCTGCCCCGTCTCGTATGTTCCGTCCGCGGGCAGCGCGGTGAGCGCCACCGGCGCCCACGTGCCGTCGCCGCGCGGCACAAGCCCGAACTGCCGAACCTGGTAGGCACCCGCGGGGTCCGGGCCCCAACCGCCCTTGAACAGCGCCCCTGCTGCCCCCAGGCCGTACGCCTGCGAGGGGTCGATTTGCCCCATGAACTGCAGCACCGGGTCGGCGCCCTCCACGCAGGCGACGGTGTTCGCCAGAGCGGCCTCGTCGGCCACGCCGAGCTGCGTCTGCCCGAAGGCAGAGAACTCAGGGCGAAGCGGTTCAGTGTTCACGTGCGCAGCCAACCCGGCATCGTCCAGCACCGCATCGACCGCGCCCGGCCCGACGGCATCATAGAGTCGCTGCGCCGCCGCGTTGTCGGACGCGCTCACTGCGGCTCGGGCATCTGCCTCGAGACCGGGGTTTGCGCGCATCGCCGCCACGGCGATCGGCACCTTGATGGTGGACCAGGCCGGGCTCGGGGCGGTGAATCCGGCAGTTTCCGGCCCTCGCTCCCCTATCGTTGCTATGCCCAGCTGGCCGCCGAAGGTGGATTCGACGTGGGCCACGGTGGCGTCGAGAGGCAAATGCGCATCGGGAGCCGGCGGTGGCGTCTCCGTAACGGTGGAGGTGACCACCACGGTATCTTGGCCACCGGAACAGGCGGACAAGAACAACGCGCCGGCTGCGGCGAGTCCGAGACGCCGACGAGCTACCAAATCTTGACCCGGGCGTTGTTACCGCCGGTGCAGTACACCGTCTCCCCGCCGGAGCAGGTCATGCGGTAGGTGATCTTGGTGGCCGGGCTGTAGACAGACACCGTCATATCGGTCGTCCCAGTGCGGTCGTATGTGCCCTGGAACGCCTCAAACACGTTGGCTGCAAACCCGTCGGTGGTCACGTCCGTAGCCGGAGCATAGTGCGAGTACGTGCGCTTCGCCGGCTCCTTGCTGGGCTTGTCAGGCGCGGGTGCCTCCGATTTGGGCAGCGTGCGCGTCTCAACCACCGTGCTGGTCACCGGCTCGCTGGAGCGGTTGAATGCGCCGGAGCCGCCCATGAATGCGAGCACGCCGACGAGCGCGGCGAGCAGCAACGCCGCCAGCACGTAGAGCCACGGGCTCGGGCCGCCGCGCTTCTCCGGCTGCTCAGGCTGGTAGCTGGACGGGTACTCGTTGGGCTGGCTGTACTGCTGCTGCGGCACGGCGCCGAACTGCTGCGTCTGAGCGAGGTCCGGATCCGTGTTGTGCGGCTGGTCCGGGGTCCACTTGCTGGAGCCTTGGTAGGTCATGGAAACAACCACCTAGCAGCGCGACGTGGGTAGGTCGGCGCGCATGGCGTTTAGCCCGTTCGCGAGCTCGTCCAGCATGGCGAAGCTGCCCTCGTGCCCCTTCGGACTGTGGGCGGTAATCGCCACGGCGATGTCGCCGTTCGGGCCCGGGATCAGGCCGAACTGGCGGGCCAGGTGTCCGCCCTCGTGGTAGTTCCAGCCGCCCTTGTAGCGGGCGCCGCCGATGCGGCCCAGGCCCCAGTGCTGGTGGTCCACGATGCGGCCCATCATCTCCAGCACCGGCTCGTGCCCTGGAACGCAGCGCAGGCCCGAGGCGAACTCGGCCTGGTCGCTGGTGGTCCACAGCGTGCCCATTTGGTAGCCGGCCGGGGTGGTCGTGCGCGCGCCCGCTTCGCGGATCACGCCCTCGTAGCCAGCGGCAGGCACCTGGCCGAACATGTGGTGCGCGGCGGGGTTGTCGGAGCGGGTCACGGCGGCCTCAGCGTCCGGGTAGAACGCCTGGCTCTGGCGCAGCGCGGCGATGGCCAGCGGCACCTTCATCGTGGAAAACGCGGGCTCGGGCCGGTTGTCGCCTGCCGTGAAGCCGCCCACGGACACCGTGGCGCGCCCGCCGTGGCGAGCCACCACGTCCGCCACTAGGCGGTCCAGCTGGGTCTGGACGTCGACGGCGGGCGCGACGTGCTGCGCCTTGTCCGGCTTCGGGGTGGTCAGCGGCAGCGGCAGGCGGATCGCGTTTTTCACCTGCGGCGGCAGCTGGTTGTAGGCCTGCACGATGGGCTGGCCGATCACGGGAATCTGGTCGATCGCCGTGTAGGTCGGCACCGACGACATGGGGAACGCCAGGCCCGCAGTCAGGGCCAGGGCTGCAACTTTGGAGGGCACGGGAACAAGTCTTTCTAGTGGGCGAAGTGGCGGGTGCCGGTCAGGTACATGGTCACCCCAGCAGCCTCGGCGGCGGCGATGACTTCCTCGTCGCGGATGGAGCCGCCGGGCTGCACCACGGCCTTCACACCGGAGTCCGCCAGCAGCTGGAACCCGTCCGCGAACGGGAAGAACGCGTCGGAGGCGGCCACGGCGCCGTTGGTGCGGTTTCGGCCCTCGTCGAGGGTGTTGGCGCGGTCCACGGCGAGCTTCGCGGAGTCCACTCGGTTGACCTGGCCCATGCCGATGCCGACAGACGCCCCCTCGGACGCGATCAGGATTGCATTCGACTTCACGCAGCGCACTGCGCGCCAGGCGAATTCGAGGTCGGCAAGAGTCTGCTCGTCGGCCGCCTCGCCCGCAGCCAGGGTCCAGTTGGCGGCGGTGTCGCCCTCGGCCTGGAAGCGGTCGCGCTCCTGCACGAGCCAGCCGCCGGCGATCTGCTTGCGCTCCTCGTCCTGCTGCTTCGGCTCAACCTCGAGGATGCGCAGGTTCTTCTTCGTCTGCAGCAGCTCGAGCGCGTCCGCGGCGTAGGACGGTGCGACGACAACCTCGGTGAAGATCGGCTTGATCTGCTCCGCCAGCTCCAGGGTGACCTCGCGGTTGCAGGCGATCACGCCGCCGTAGGCGGAAACGGGGTCGCAGGCATGCGCCTTCTTGTGCGCGTCCGCGATCGAGGTGTCGGACACGGCCACGCCGCAAGGGTTGGCGTGCTTGATGATCGCCACACACGGGCGCTCGTGGTCCCAGGCGGCGCGCCAGGCGGCGTCAGCATCCTGGTAGTTGTTGTAGCTCATCTCCTTGCCGCCGTGCTGGGTGGCGGCGGCCAGACCCCAGCCCTCGTTTTCCAGGCGTGCGGCCTGGTGCGGGTTCTCGCCGTAACGCAGGGTGGTGGTCTTGCCGGCGCCGGAGGCGTCCGCGCCTAGCTGGTTGGACAGCCAGGAGGAGACCGCGGCGTCGTAAAGCGCAGTGTGCGTAAATGCCTCAAGCGCGAGCTGCTTGCGCTGCTCAAGGTCGAAGCCGCCGCCCTTGACCGCCTCCACGACCTCGCCGTAACGCGCAGGCGAGGTGACGACGGCGACCGACGGGTGGTTCTTCGCCGCGGCGCGGACCATGGACGGCCCACCGATGTCGATCTGCTCGACGCACTCGTCGAAAGTAGCGCCGGAGGCCACAGTCTCCTCGAACGGGTAGAGGTTGACCACGACGAGATCGAACGGCTCGATGCCCAGCTCCTGCAGCTGGTCTACGTGGCTGTTCTTGCGCAGGTCCGCGAGGATGCCGGAGTGCACGCGCGGGTGCAGCGTCTTCACGCGGCCGTCGAGCACCTCCGGGAAGCCGGTCACGTCCGCAACCTCGGTGACCGCCACACCCGCGTCAGCGATGCGCTTCGCGGTGGAGCCGGTGGAGACGATCTCCACGCCCGCCTGGCCAAGCGCGCGGGCGAGCTCCTCCAACCCGGTCTTGTCGTAGACGCTGATCAGAGCGCGCTTAATTTCCCGCTTAGACATTGAAGACAGCCTTTCCATTGACAATTTCGACGTTGTGCAGCAGATGAACGATCTGCTCGCGCTCCACCTTCTTGATGCGTTCGTGGAGCTCGGACTCTGTGTCCCCCGCCTCAACCTCGACAGGGCGCTGGGCGATGATCTCGCCGCTGTCCAGGCCGGCATCCACGTAGTGCACGGTGCAGCCAGTGACTTTCACGCCGTGCTCCAGCGCGTCGCGCACCGCGTGCGCGCCCGGGAACGAGGGAAGAAGCGACGGGTGAGTGTTGATCGTGCGCCCCTCGAACTCCCGGACAAAGGCCGGGCCGAGCAGCCGCATGAAGCCGGCGGAAACCACCAAGTCCGGCTCGACGGAGGCCACAGCGGCCACCATTTTGTCGTTCCAGGCGTTGCGGTTGGTTTCCATCGGCACCACGGCGGTGCGAATGCCGGCATTTTTGGCGCGTTGCAGTGCCGGACAAATTTGATCCGCCACCACGAGGTCGACGCGGTAGCGGTTCTCCTGGTTGTCGATGATCGCTTTCAACAGGGTGCCGGTGCCCGACGCGAGGACGGCCACCGATTTCGCAGAGTCACTCACGGGTTCAAGTCTAACTACCGCTGCGCGCCGACGCGCGTTGCCTCACCAGCGCGACTCCGCGCACCAGTGCGCCCGTGAGGGCAACCCAGATAAACAGCGACAACGCCAACGCGAACGGATCCGCGCCGACGAGCCCGTACGCTCCGGCACCACCGGAAGAGAAGATGCCCAGCACCGCCCCCATAAGCGCCGCCCACGTTGCGGTCGCGGCGACGCCTTCGAGGCTCAGTGGCTTAACGACGAACGCGTGCGCCAGCACCGCCGCCGGCACGATGAGCAGCACCGGCGCCCACTGGGGCATTTCTGCGGGGATCGCGGCGAACAGCGGCAGGGGCGGGTATGCCACGTTGGAGGTGGCGAACAGGCTCACGCCCGCGCCCGCGGCCTCAAAGCTGCCGCCGAGGAGCACCGCGAGCTGGGCGACCGCCGCGTTGGGCAGATACAGCAGACTCAGCACCACCAGGGCGATGCCCCCGCCGACGCCGAGCTGCGGGAACTGGGAGACAAGCTCACCGACGCGCCCGTAGCCGAAGGCGAGCGCAATAAGGAAGACCACCGCGGCCGCGGCGAGCAGGCGGAGAATGAGATTCGCCGCTTGTGCCCCTGTGTCCACCGCCACGGACGGAATGCCGCTGCGCTTGGCCAGCGCGTGCCACACAACGCGACGCACGCCGACGACGAAGCCGAGAAGGTGCACGATCAGCGGGTACACAAACGCGGCAACCACAGGCGGGGTGGCCACCGGGTACACGTGCGAGGCGTCGAAGACCATGAACAGCGCGATGCCGCTGACCAGCAGCGGCAAGCCGAGCGAGAGCCCGAGGAGGGTGAGCAGATCCAGAACGCTCACGCGGCCGGCGGTGGCCTTGCGCACCTGCACCGCCACCACTGCGGCCACGCCAACGGCGGGCAAAAGGGGCATGGCGGTCAGCGAGACGCCGTCGATAAGCAACGGCACCCCGTGGAGCGCGAACCATGCCTCGCCGAGAGCCCCGGGGAAGTACGTCAGGCTCCAACCTGCAATGAGGATGACCGCGAAGCACAACGCGACGATGCCGAGCACCAGCGCCAAGTTCGGCACGAGCGCGTACGGCAGGTAGTGGCGCACACGTTCTTTCGCCGTGGCGGGCATTTTGCCGCTGTCCGCGGGGCGCTTGATGCCCGTGATCTTCCGCAGGGATGCGCCCTTGCGGCGCTGGCGGCGCGCATCCGCCTGGCGGGGCCTTTGGTTGGGTGTGGTGCTCATCGCGTCCTACTCTGCCACCCCAGCCACAAAGGCCACCACAGTGACACCCTGGCCGCGGGCTGCGGCGCACTCCGAAATGCGCCCTGGGCCGCCCGCAACGCGCGGGCGTGGCGCACATCTCCCGCACGGTGGGTGTGTAACATTCCCCCGAATAGACGCGATTTAAGAGTATTTTCAGATTTCATCTTGCTCCGACGAAACCAATTCGTTACAGTAGCCTCTCGTAGATAACAGGAAGGTCACGATTCCGCGGTGAGCAGCGGAACCCACGGCCAACGGAAGATCTCAAAGAGGGCTCATGTTCAACTCCACGAAGCAGGGCGGCAAGCACCGCAAGCAGTCCCCCAACAAGGGGCGCGTTGCCGTCGTCGCAGCAGCCACTGGCGCTGTGTCCACCGCTGGTTTCTCCGGCCTGGTCGCCGGTGCCCTCACCAGCAACCAGGACGCCGAGCAGGGACAGAACATCAAGCTCGCCGCAGACGCCGACGAGCTCCAGAGCGCCGATCCGGGAGTGGACGAGGCTTCCGCCGAGGAGACCCCGCAGATCCTCTCCATCGCCGAATACAAGCCGGTGGAGAACCTCACCGAGCAGCTGGACAAGGCTATCCAGCACTCCGACGAGGTTGCCCGCCTGGACGAAGCCGCCCGCGCGCCGCTGTTTACTAAGCCGGCCGAGGGTGCCTTCACCTCGGGCTTTGGTATGCGCTGGGGCTCGATGCACAACGGCGTCGACATCGCCAACACCCCGGGCACCCCGATCCGCGCAGTTGCCGCTGGCACCGTGATCGACTCCGGCCCGGCGCAGGGCTTCGGCAACTGGATCCGCATCCGCCACGAGGACGGCTCCATCTCCGTTTACGGCCACATGCAGTCCCTCTACGTCGCCGTCGGCGAGGTTGTGCAGCCCGGTCAGCTCATCGCCGGCATGGGCAGCGAGGGCTTCTCCACCGGCTCCCACCTCCACTTTGAGATCTGGCCTGACGGCGCCAGCCCGTCGGACCCTGCCCCCTGGCTGGCAGCCCGAGGCATTAACCTCTAACGCGCTTTTCCGCCCTCTCACGGGGCCGCCCGCGCCATTGTGGCGCGCGGGCGGCCCCGTTTTTTGATCGCCCTTCTACTGGACGGGGGTAAAGCACCCACCCCCGCAGCCCATTACCATGCGTAACAATTTTCACACCAGCAACACGCCGGATGAGCTGGACGGACATCCGGGATAACGCGGAAATTCGAACAAACGTGCACGTCACAGCATTGCCAGGGCTCATTTCGCCGGTTAGATTCTCTGCCTGTGTGCGTGGCCGAGACCGCGCCTAGCCCTCTACAGAGTTAGAAAAGGTATCCCCCAAACATGAACCGACGTCTCACTTCGAGCATCGCAGCCGTCTCGGCCGCAGCGGCAATGGCGCTCACCCTGGCGCCCGCGCCCGCTACTGCCCTGACCGTCACCGTGGGCGGCGCAACCATCTCCGACGCGGGCCAAGCTGTGGGCGCAGTAGCGAAAGCCGCAGGCGCCATCAAGGAAAGCGGCGCGACGATTACCGCAGGCGACTACAAGATCGTCTACGACCCCCGCGCTCTCGAGGCTCCGCTCGCCGCCGCGTTCGCTCCAGCAAAGGGCAGCGACTGGGTGGCGCCGCAGCGCGGTCGCACCGCCGACGGCCGCACCGTGGTCACCCCGGCATCCGGCCGCTTCACCTCAGGCTTCGGCCCGCGCTGGGGCACCGTGCACCAGGGCATCGACATTGCCAATGACCTGGGCACCCCGATCTACTCCGTCATGGACGGCACCGTCATCTCCGCAGGCCCGGCGCGCGGCTTCGGCAACTGGGTCGTAATTAAGCACGACGGCGGCGAGGTGTCCGTCTACGGCCACATGCGCTACTACGACGTCTCCGTGGGCCAGCGCGTCACCGCCGGGCAGAAGATCGCCTCCATCGGTAGCGAGGGCCAATCCACCGGCCCGCACCTCCACTTCGAGATCAAGCCGGACGGCGTGAACCAGGTGGACCCGGTGCCGTGGTTCGCCGCCCAAGGCATCAAGATCTAGCGGGCTAGAGCTTCTCCATGGGCACGCCGCCGATCGTCATCAGACGGACGGTGCCCGAGGAGCCGAAGTCAATCGTCACCGTTTCCCGCACGCCCGAGCCCTCTACCGCCATCACGGTGCCGAGCCCGTACTTGGCGTGATTGACCCGGTCCCCCACCGCCAAGTTGAGGTTCTTGTGCACCTTCGTGCCGGACCCGCCCCGGCGGGATCGGGCCGGCGGGCGGGAGCGGGTGGGCGCGCCCCACGCGTCAGAACTGAATGAGCGCTCCGGTTCCAACCGGCGCCAGTCGATGAGGTCCTCCGGGACCTCTGCGAGGAAGCGGCTGGCAGGGTTGGTCACCGGAGAGCCCCAGGAAGCGCGCAGGATCGCACGCGTCAGGTAGAGCTGCTCCTTGGCGCGGGTGATGCCCACGTACGCCAAGCGGCGCTCCTCGGCGAGCTCCGCCGGATCCCCCAGCGCCCGCAGGTGCGGGAACTGCCCGTCCTCCCACCCGGTGACGAACACCACCGGGAACTCCAGGCCCTTCGCCGTGTGCAGCGTCATCAACGTGACCACGCCTTGCTCGTGCTCCGGCAGCTGGTCCGCGTCCGCCACCAGGGAGACCTTCTCCAAAAACGCCTGCAGGGACCCCGGCGCGGGCTCGCCTTCCTGCATTACCTCGTTGAGTTCGTCGTCTGTCATGTACGCCACCTGGTTGGCGGCCTCCGAGGAGAACTCGCGGGCCACAGACACCAGCTCGTTGAGGTTATCCAGGCGCGCGCCGTCCTGCGGGTCGTTCGATGCCTCCAGTTCGGCGCGGTAGCCCGTGTCGTCCAACACGCGGGTGATTAGCGCGCCCAGGTCCGGCATGCCCGTGACCTCGTTGCGCATCGCCGGCATGTCGTCGCGGATCTGGCGGATCATCTCCACAAATCGCGTGATCGAGTTTGTGGCCGCCTTGGCAAGCATGTCGACGTTGCCAAACGTGGCGTCGAAAAGCGACCGCCCAAAGCTTTGGTTGTTGTTCTCCGCGTGCAGCGCCACCATCGCCTGCGCCTTGTCGCCGATGCCGCGCTTAGGCACGTTGACGATGCGGCGCATGCTCACCGTGTCGTCCGGGTTCTCCAGGACCTTCAGGTAGGCGACGATGTCGCGGATCTCGCGGCGCTCGTAGAAGCGCGTGCCGCCGACGACCTTGTACGGGATGCCGGAGCGGATGAAGATGTCCTCGAGCGCGCGCGAGGCGTTGTTGGTGCGGTACATCACCGCAATGTCCGAGTACGGCACTCCCCTGTCCGCCAGGGTGTCAATCTCGGAGGCGATGAAGCGCGCCTCGTCGTGCTCGTTGTCCGCGACGTAGCCGACGATCTTCTCGCCGGAGCCCTGGTCCGTCCACAGCTTCTTCGGGCGTCGGCCCTCGTTCTGCGCGATCACCGCGTTCGCCGCGCCCAGGATGTTCTGCGTGGAGCGGTAATTCTGCTCCAGCATGATCGTGGTGGCGCTCGGGTAGTCGCGCTCGAATTCCTCGATGTTGCGGATGGTCGCGCCGCGGAACGCGTAAATGGACTGGTCCGAATCGCCCACGACCGCCAGCTCCGGCGCGTCCGGGCCGTCGCCGACAAGAGTGTGGATGAGCTCGTACTGGGCGTGGTTGGTGTCCTGGTACTCGTCCACAAGCACGTGGCGGAAGCGGCGGCGGTAGTAGTCGGTAACCTGCGGGTGTTCCTTGAAAATGCGCACGACCTCGCCGATCAGGTCGTCGAAGTCCAGCGCGTTGGACTGGCGCAGGCGACGCTGGTACTCCACGTACACCTTGGCCACCGTGGTCTCGAACGGGTTGTGGGTGCGCTCGGCGTTTGCCAGCGCCGTCTCCGGGCCAATCAGCTCGTTTTTCAGATTCGAGATCCCGTTGGCCAGGGTGCGGGGCGTGAACTTCTTCAAATCCAGGTTGAAGTCCTTGGCAATCATGCCCAAAAGGCGGCGCGAATCATCCGAGTCGTAGATGGTGAAGTTGGTGTTCAGCCCCGGCACCAGCTGGGCCTGCTGGCGCAGGATGCGCACGCACACTGAGTGGAAGGTGGCCACCCACATCCGCTCCGCCTCCGGGCCGACCAGCTGGCCCACGCGCTCCTTCATCTCCGCGGCGGCCTTGTTGGTGAAGGTGATGGCCAAGATCTGCCACGGCGCCACACCGCGGTTGTGCAGCAGATAGGCAATGCGGCGGGTGAGCACCGCGGTCTTGCCGGAACCCGCGCCCGCGACGATGAGCAGCGGGCTGCCTTCATGGACGACGGCGGCCTGCTGCTGCGGATTCAAACCCAGGGTCAGATCAGTCATGGCCGTAACTGTACTAACGCCTCCGACACGACCCGCGCGGGTGTTCGAACTGGCATAATAAACAGCCATGAGCGAGCTTGAAATCCGCATGCCTTCCGGCACAGACGACCCACTCTCGGACGCGGAGATTCAGGCGTACCGCAAAGAGATCGACCGGCTGGACCGCGTGATCCTCGACGCGGTGAAGCGCCGCAGTGAGATCTCCAAAGCCATCGGCAAGACCCGCATGGGCTCCGGCGGCACCCGCCTAGTGCACACGCGCGAGGTCGCCATAATCAACCAGTTCCGCGACGAACTGGGCGAGGAAGGACCCGGCCTGGCACAGATCCTGCTGCGCCTCGGCCGAGGAAAGCTGGGTTAATCCTGCACCGCTAGTCCTGCTCCAGCGAGTCGAGCACGACCTCGAACTCCAGCAGGTCCGCGGACTGCGAGACCGGCTTGCGGGGCTTGTCACTATCAGCGTCCTTCGACTCGCCGTGCCCGGCGCGGCCCGCGCCTTCCCACCACGCGTTGTAGGACTCCTCGTCCGCCCAGCGGGTGACCACGAAGTAGCGGTCCTCGCCCTTGACCGGACGCAGCAGCTGGAAACCCTGGAAGCCGGGGTGGCCGTCGATGGAGTGCTTGCGGGCGGCAAACCGGCGCTCCAGCTCCTCGCCGGCACCCTCGGGGACGGTGATCGCGTTGATTTTCACAATGGACATGGTCGCCATTATCCACACTCCCCCGCTCCGCGGACGCGCGCAGCGCGTTTTGGCTACCGTTGATCCAGGACAACCTAACCGCAACCTGGACCGCCACCTGGGAGGCTGACATGCACGACATCACGTCCACCGAAAGCTGGGGCAAGCTGGAAAAACTCCACGCGGAAAAGTCCCGCACCACCCTGCGGGACCTGTTCCGGGCGGACGCGCAGCGCGCGCAGCGCTACACCTTCGACGCGGCCGGGCTTCGCGTCGACCTTTCCAAAAACCTGGTGGACGGAGACGTCGCAAAGCAATTGCTCGCCTTGGCCGACGAGGCAGGCCTGAAAGACCGCATCGAGGCGATGTTTACCGGCGAGCACATCAACACCACAGAGGACCGCGCGGTGCTGCACACTGCGCTGCGCGCGCCCGAGGACACTGGGCTGGAGGTGGACGGCCAGAACGTGACCGCGGACGTGCACGCGGTGCTGAAGCAGATGCGCGAGTTCGCCTCCAAGCTGCGCAGCGGCGAGTGGGTGGGCCACACCGGCAAGACGATTTCCAAGGTGGTCAACATCGGCATCGGCGGCTCTGACCTGGGGCCGGCCATGGCCGCGCAGGCGTTGCGCACCTACGCCACCGCGGGCATTACCGCGGAGTTCGTTTCCAACGTGGACCCGGCGGACATGACGCGCGTGCTGGCTGAGGTGGATGCGGAAGAAACGCTGTTCATCGTCGCCTCCAAGACGTTCACCACCCAGGAGACGCTGGCCAACGCGCACGCCGCGAAGCGCTGGCTGCTCGAGCAGTTCGACGGCGACGAATCCGCGATTGCGAAGCACTTCGTGGCCGTATCCACCAACGCGGAGAAGGTGGCCGAGTTCGGCATCGACACCGCCAACATGTTCCCGTTCTGGGACTGGGTAGGCGGGCGCTACTCCATGGATTCCGCGATCGGGCTCAGCCTTATGGCCGTCATCGGCCCGGAGGATTTCATGCGGATGCTCGACGGTTTCCACGCCATGGACCAGCACTTCCGTGACGCTCCGTTCGAGGAAAACGTGCCTGTGCTGATGGGGCTGCTAAATGTTTGGTACCGCAACTTCCACAAGGCGCAGACGCACGCGGTCCTGCCGTACTCGCAGGACCTCGCCCGCTTCCCCGCGTACCTGCAGCAGCTGACCATGGAGTCCAACGGCAAGCACACGCGTATCGACGGCGCAAGCGTCGACCACGACACCGGCGAAATCTACTTCGGTGAGCCGGGCACCAACGGCCAGCACGCGTTTTTCCAGCTGATCCACCAGGGCACCACGCTCGTGCCGGCGGACTTCATCGGCTTTGCCAAGCCCCGGGCGGACCTGCCCACCGCCACCGGCGAGGGCTCCATGCACGACCTGCTCATGGGCAACTTCTTCGCGCAAACGAAGGTCATGTCTTTCGGCAAGACCCAGCAGGAGATCGAGGCCGAAGGCGTGCCGCACGCGCTGGCCCCGCACAAGGTGATGCCGGGCAACCGCCCCACCACCACGATTCTGGCCGAGGAGCTCTCCCCGTTCAGCCTGGGCGCGCTGATCGCGCTGTACGAGCACATCGTGTTCGTCGAAGCCGCGATCTGGGGCATCAACGCCTTCGACCAGTGGGGCGTGGAGCTGGGCAAGGCGCAGGCGAACGACCTCGCCGCCGCCGTCGCTGGCGAGGAGGCGCCGGACACGGGCGATTCCTCCACCGACAGCCTGATCGCGTGGTACAGGAAGCACCGCTAATGGGCGACGCCGTTTCTTCGGAGTCCTACACTCCGCGCCAGCGCACCACCTACCGGCGCCGGCTTGAAGACGATCTGGAGCGCTTCGACCGCCATCTGCAGGACGCGGACTTCGTGGACCACGGCACAATCGGGCTCGAGCTCGAGCTCAACCTGGTGGACGGCGACATGCAGCCGCACCCCAACAACCAGGCGGTGCTGGAGATACTTGGCGACGAGTACCAGTCCGAGATCGGCGCCTACAACGTGGAGATGAACCACCCGCCGCTGGGAATTGAGGGCGACGGGTTGGCGAGGCTGGCCGAGGGGGTGGAAAAGCGGCTTGCCACCGTGCGCGACGCCGCGGAGCAGGCGGGCTCGCAGCTGGCGATGATCGGCACGCTGCCGACGATGACCTCGCAGTTTTTGGACAGCGACGAATGGATGACCCAGGAAAACCGCTACGCCGGGCTGAACAACTCCATCCTGGAATCGCGCGGCGAGCTGGTGAAGATCGACCTGCGCCGCGACGAAAAGTACACCCACTACTTCGAAACCATCGCCCCGGAATCCACCTGCACCTCCATGCAACTGCACCTGCAGGTGGCACCCAACCGGTTCGCGGACGCGTGGAACGCCTCCCAGGCGATCGCGGGCGTGCAGGTGGCGCTGTCCGCCAACTCGCCGCTGTTCATGGGTCACAAGGTGTGGCACGAGTCGCGCATCCCGGTGTTCAAGCAGTCCATCGACACCCGCACCAAAGAGCTGATCAACCAGGGCGTGCGCCCGCGCGTGTGGTTCGGCGAACGGTGGATCACCAGCGTGTTCGACCTGTTCGAGGAGAACGTGCGCTACTTCTCTCCCCTGCTGCCCGAAGGCCGCATGGCAGCCGGCGCGCCGTTCATGAACGGCGACAACCCCGGCCTGCACTACCTCAACTTGCACAACGGCACCATCTGGCGCTGGAACCGCGCCATCTACGACCCGGCCGGCGAGCTCAGCCACATCCGTGTGGAAAACCGCCTGCTGCCCGCGGGCCCCACAGTGAAGGACATTGTGGCGGACGCGGCGTTCTACTACGGGCTGGTCAAGGCGCTCGGCAACCAGACCCGGCCAGTGTGGTCGCGCCTGAGCTTCGAGGCGGCCAACGACAACTTCCTCGCCGGCGCCCGCGACGGCATCAACGCCGAGGTGGAGTGGCCGACGCTGGGGACGGTGGCGGTGGCGGAGCTCGTCGAGAAGCATCTGCTCGAGCTCGCGCACGAAGGGCTGCGCACGCTGAATGTGGACGAGGCCTGCGCCGACGAGTACCTCGGCGTGATCGAGGGGCGCGTACGGGCGCGGCAAAACGGTGCGACGTGGCAGCTCGCCGCGCTCGAGCGCGTGGCCGGCGGGTCGAAGGCCCTGACCACGGAGCGCGCCGACGGGCTCGCCCGCGTTTTACGCCAGTACATGAAAAATTCCCAGGCAGACGCGCCGGTGCATACTTGGACGCTCGAGGTTGAGTAGGGCAAGATAGGCCCAATGCAGAGCATCATCGACTGGATTGTGGGTCTCATGGAGACCCTCGGCGCCCCCGGCGTCGGAATCGCGATCCTCTTGGAGAACCTCTTCCCGCCCATCCCGTCCGAGGTGGTGCTGCCGCTCGCCGGCTTCACCGTCGCGCAGGGGTCGCTGAACATGATCAGCGTGTTCATCTGGTCCGTGCTGGGCTCCGTCATCGGCGCATACGTGCTCTACGGCGTCGGAGTGTGGCTCGGCCTCGAGCGGCTGCGCAAAATCGCCGACTGGATGTGGCTCGTGCGCGCCTCCGACGTGGACGCCGCGATGAACTTCTTCACCAAGTACGGCAAGCCCAGCGTGTTTATCGGCCGCCTCATCCCCGGCGTGCGCTCGCTGATCTCCATCCCCGCCGGCCTGGGCAAGATGAACCTTGTCACCTTCGGCCTGTGGACCACCCTCGGCTCCGGCATCTGGAACGCCATCCTGATCTACCTGGGCTACGTCCTCGGCGACAACTGGGAGAAGGCCACCGAGTACGCCGACACCTACTCCAACGTGATTTATGTCGTGCTGCTGCTGATCATCCTCGGCTTTTTGGTGTTCTTCATCCGCCGTGCGGTGCGGGACAAGAACGCGGATCCATCTGCGTAGGAAAACACAACCCCAGGCAGCCGTTCACAGATGTGGCGGCTGCCTTTTACGTTTTAGGAAACCCTCTCACTTCTTGTCCAATATTCAACGAAATCAGGGAGCTCATCAACCCGGAAGTACCTGGAGTGGGTCACCTTCAAATCTTCGAGTGAGGGCGACCCGATCACCACGATTTCGACGTCAGGGTTCTCGTTGGACTGCTCCTCGTCGAGACGCTGCCTGATCGCTTCGCGAGAATCCGCGTATTCCGTGATGTGGCGCTCGCCGGTTTTCCGGTTGAACACGATGAGAAAGTGCTTCATTTGCTTCACTCGCTTTCAAGCTCGAAAGCGCTCAGGCTTTGCGATAGGTCTCGTAGTGATCGAATGAGGCTCAGAATACTCGAAGCCTGATCTCCAGCGACAGCCTCGGATCGCGACAGCGCTTCGAAAGATCTTGAACGCAACTCATGCAACCGAGGATTCAATGGAAGCCCCGGAGGTATAGTTGCAAGATTTCTCATTGAGGTCTGACTGTGCCGGTTGCTCGCAGCTCGCGTCCGCTCCATGTCGTGAATGTCACTCGCTATAGACCCGAGGTGAGCGGCGACTTCAGCAAGCTTCCTGTTTTCTGGCCGATAATTCCTTTCATAACGGATTCGACGCCCAGTCTTATCTGCCAGCTTTTCAAAAGCGTTGGCCCACTCAGACTGAAGCAAAGTCCGTAGTTGCAACTCAACGATTCCCGCGGCTGAGTCGATAATCAAGTGAAGGGCGCGGTAGCCGCCGGGCTGAGCACGCGCGATGTAGTCCCGCTCAGTGACGCGATGCCCTTCCGCGACTAGCCGTCGACGGAGCTCGTACCCCAGGTAGCGAAGATCATCGTGAAGCACGTTGGCTGTAATTCGTGCTCCCGCAAAATCCCACATCCGGCCCAACTGAACATTCGCACCCGGGTCCTTTTTCGATCTGCGGATTTTGTCACCGATAGTTGATTGTGACTTGACCCGGTAGGCGCTGACGATGTCCGGACGCTGGCCTTCTCCACCGAAAAGTTGCTTCGCAAAATCCGCGCATGATGCAGCTGTGCGCCTGGCTATCTCATCATGCCAGTAGATCATTTCTGAGGCTTCGGCGGGCATCTCCGCCCATCCCGCAAAGTACTCCCCCAGTTCGTTAATCTCCTGCTTGCTCCACGGGCGTTTCTCTTTGAAGAAATCAAAGTCAAACATCACTCCCCCTTTCGCCTCGGAATATAGCAAGGCTCAGGCTGGCACTGCGGGCACCACCAGATAACCCGCTCCAGGTCGCCCTCCCCACCGAGGAAACCCTTGGTAATTAGCGTGCCGCACCGCCTGCACGGCTTGTTGTTGCGGCCGAACACGTAACTCGTCTCCCCCGCCCGCTTGATCCCCGTGGTCACGCGGACGGGGGCGTCTTTATTCGCCCACATCAAGCGCCTCGCAAGCCGCACATGCTTTTCGACGTCCACGTCTCGCACCAATTCCGCTGGATGCGTTCCAGCCAGGAAGTTGATTTCCGCGCGGTACTCGTTGCCGATGCCGGCAAGCTTGCGCTGGTCCAGCAGGGCGCGGCCGATCTCGCGGTCGGGCTCCGCCTCGATGCGCCTGACCGCCTCATCGAGGTCGAAGTCCGGGTCCAGCAGGTCCGGGCCGAGGTAGCCCATCTCCTGTTGGTATTCCCTGGCTGGAAAGACGCGGACCAGCCCGAGCCAAAAGCCGACGAGTTCGATGTCGGCCTTTGGTTCGTCGCTAAGCGAAAGCACCACGCGGGCGGCGTGAGCGGGCTTTTTCCACCTGGTGCCGGCGCGGTGCATGGACCACGTGCCCTCCATTTTCAGGTGGGTGTGCAGGATCTGCGGCTGGTAGCCGTCTTTGGCGAACTGCATGAACAGGTGTTTGCCGTACGGCCAGACGCGCTCGCAGGTCATGCCCGTGAAGTCGACGGTGGCGTAGCGCGGGACGCGGATGCTGGTGGCTGTGACTTCGCGGTTTTGCATCCACTGCAGGCGTTTTGACAGCTGATAGACGGAATCACCTTCGGGCATAGTGGGGTCTATGTTCCAATTTCTGCGCAAAATCTTCAACACTGTCTTCAACTCCGGGCCGACGCCGGAAGAGTCGCTTGTGGGGTTCTTCCCGGACATGGACGCCGCGGTCGAGTGGGCGCGCGGGGTGCTCGCGGAGACCGGCACCGACCCCAAAGAGCAGTTTGTGCGCGCGGTGAAAGACGTGCGCGAGGCGAATCCTCGACTTGGCCTTGCGGCGGCGAATCACCTGGTGAAGCAGCTAGTTTAGAATGTTTGTTCGAATTTGAGTTTTACGTGTCGGACGCGTTGTTACATTGACACCCAACACCCGCGAAATGTTGCGGAAAGGAGGGTGTCATGAACGGAATCGCCGAGCTCGTGGACCAGGTCGCCGACGGCCTGTCGCAGTTGCGCCAGCTTCTGGACGATCCATCGGCCCTCCCCCTCGCCACCATCACCCACGACATCGCGCGCCTCGAACGCGCGATGGACAAGAAGGCCTACCTGGACGCCGCCTTCGCGCAGGCGTGCGTGCTGGCGGACGCCGGAAAGCTGGTCGGCGCGAACCACCCGGACGCGTACCTGACCGAAAAGCTCGGCATCTCGCGCGGCGAGGCGTACAACCGCATCGCACGGGCGAAGGCGCTTTTCGATGCTCCGCCGGAGCCTCCGGAGCCTGAAGACTTCTTCTTCGAAGAGGACTGCACTGAAGATGACCGCCTTGCTGCCGAGGAGGCCGCGCGCAAGGCCGCCGAGGAGGAAGCGGAGCGCCGCCGCAAGGACCAGGAGGAGGCGCGCAAGCGTGCCGACGAGGTCCCGGCCGCCAAGCAGGACATCATCCGCCGCGAGCTGGACAAGCTGCTCAAGGCTGCCGAGGGCGAGCGGATGCGCATCTACGCCCGCGCGATGGAGCAGGCGAAATACCGCGACGAGAAGGACCTACGGCTGTTTGTGAAGCGCCTGGTCGCCGAGGCCAACAAGCCCCACGTGAAGGCGAACCCGAACGCGGGCTTTGAAAAGCGCGACGCCTCGCTGGGCAGGGAGAACGTGGACGGCACCTTCGACGTGACGCTGTCGATGACCCGCGCCGACTACGCGCTCTACAAGGCACTCACCGACAAGGGGTTGTCACCGAACTCCAACATCCCGGAGGAACTGCAGGGCGACCGGGACCCGCGCACGAAAGGTCAGCGCCGCTACGACCAGTACATGTCCATCCTGCGCCAGTACGAGGAGGGCCAGCAGGCCGCGAACGGCGGTGCCGCGTCGGTGGTCGTGTCCGTCACGCTCGACGACCTCGCCGAGGCCGACGCCAACACCCTGTTCCAAACCAACGTCGGGGTGGAGCTCGACGCCTTCGACCTGGTCCGGCTCGGAATGGACGGCACGAGCGACTTCCTGCTCACCGTCGACGGGCTTTCCGGGGTGCCGCTGCACCTGGGCCGGTCGCGGAGGCTCGCGTCGGTGGGCCAGCGCATCGCCATGTTCGCAGTCCAGGGGGTGTGCTCCTGGGCCGGCTGCACGACCTCCATGAGCGAGTGCGAGGCCCACCACATCATCTCTTGGTTGCGGTATGGGGCGACCGACATCGAGAACCTCACCGGCCTGTGCCCCACCCACCACAGGTGCAACAACGACCGCAGGGACGGCTCGTTCAACAAGGGCTACATGGACTACGACCCCGACACCGGCGGTGCCGTTTTGGTCAAAGCCGACGGCACCCGCCACACCAACACCACGGACCCCGCCATGCACTCGGCGGTCAACCGGATCAAGGCGAAACGAGCCTCAGCGTCGGCGCCGCCACCTGTGGAAACGCACTGGCCCACCTCCCCACCGCCGGGGCGCGCGGGTCATGCTGCCCATGCGAATCAGCCAAACCACCGTCCCAATCGCCCTGGTCACCGCATGCCGATGCGGCCCTAAAAGGCATTCGCCGCAGCCTGAATTAATCGTCGAAGGTGAGACCTTCGGCAGGGCCTCGCGCGCCGTCGCGCGTGCCTAGGCCGTTGCCGTCACTGCCTTCGTCGTCTTCGAGCTCCCCCAGCGCCTCCGCCACGCTGCGCCCGCGCCGCTTCGGGGGCGCCGAGGCACGCCCGCCGATCTTCGCGCCCTTGTGGGTCGCCGTCGCCCCGTACTCCTTCAACGAAAAGGCCGGACCGCCGTCGAGCTTTTCCACGGCCAGCGGCTGCATCCGGCCGGCCCGCACCGCGGCGGTAAGGGCGCCAACAACCAGCGACATCGGGTCGCCGACCCCGTCCGGAAACGTGTCGAAGAACGTGGTCATGGTCCTACCGCCGCGGGTGACGTGGGCGGCCAACAGCCCATCCACCAACACCACCATCGCGCCCGCCGAGCGGGTCGGCCCCTGCGCCGGCCACGGCAGCGCCGCCCCGTAGGGGTTCGCCGGGTCGGTCGCCGCCAGCACGTGGACGTGCGGCTCCCGGGCCCCCGAGGGCCAGCCGACCACGTCGTCGGAGTCCTGGTGGCCGCGCAGCCGGTCGATCGTCGCCGGGGTGGAAAACTGCGAGGCGCCGAGCCCCTCCACCAGGTAGCCGCGCATCGCCTTGCCGGACGCCTCGAACCCGGACAGCGTCTTGTAGGCCAGCGCGAACCCGCCGAGGATGTCCTCGGCGACCACGGAGCCGCGGGTGACAACCCCGTAGCGGTCCAGAAGCGACTCCCCCAAGGCCACCGACCGGCGCGTCGGGTCGCTATCAGGCGCAGGCGTCAGCGACCAGCGGCCCACCATGTCCGGCGGCACACTCGCCGCGAACGAGGTCCGCCCCGAGCGCACCCTGCTTCTCGACGGCCTCCGCCTCGCCCTGTGCGCCGCCTTGCCGCCAGCGAGCCGCGCCCGGATCGGCGCAAACGAGTCGGGGGCGAGGAAGCCGGCCTCGACCAGGTCCCACATGGCCTCGCGCAGCTCCTCGGTCGTGGTGGTGGGCTCGAGCAGGTCGGTGAATAGGAACCCGCCGCCGCGGCGCACCTTCTCCATCACCTGGGATTGGGTGAGCGACAGCAGCGGCTCGTCCACCTGCGGGGCGAGCTGGGCGGCGTAGTCCGCGGGCAGCAGCATGATCCACGGGTCGCGGGCGCCCGCCTTGCCTGCGCCGACGATGGCGATCTCGCCCGAGGCGGTCAGTTCGTCGAGCATCACCGGCGAGTAGTCGCCCACCCGGGCCGGCAGGATGTGGGACTCCCACGCGCTGGCCGGCAGCCGCACCCCGGCGAGCTGCTCCAGCACCGAATACACCCCATCGGCCCCGCGCAGCGCCGGCACCACGCCCACCGGGGCGACGTTCGACCACGCGGGCAGAAATCGTCCATAAGCAGACTGCGACACCGGCCTGGTTTGGGCGCGCGCCGCCGCCAGCGAGCGCGACCGGATGATGCGCAGCACCTCGGCCGCGACGTATTCCTCTTCCTCGACGCCCTGCCGGTAGCGGCCCGGGATGACCTTGTCCTTGTCCACCAGCGGCTGCAGCGCCGCGTGCGCCGCACCGACCGCCAGCCCGAACGCGTCGGCCAAATCACGCAGCGTGAAGGGCCCGCGGGTGCGCACCCAGCGGCCCACCAGCTGCGCCAAAGCATCGGGGATGGTCTGCACCTGGGCGGCGACGCCGGGTGGGACGGGCACGCCGAGGCCGTCGCGAAGCAGCGGCGCGTCCAGGGCTTGGGCAACGTGCTCGCGGCCGCCGATGCGCACCCGCATCATCCGCGCCCCCAGGGCCTGCTCCAACGACTCGAGGGGAACTTCGGTGTGGAGGCGGAGCTCGTCGATAGGCACGGGCCCCACGATGCGCAGCGTGTCGGCGAACTGCTCGCTCGTCGAAGCGCGCCCCAACCGGCGCAGCGACGCGTCCACCTCCGCGATGATGTCCCCGTCCAACAGTTCCCGCAGCTCAACGGTGCCGAGCAGCTTGGCCAGCAGCGACGGGTCCAGCGACAGCGCCGCCGCCCGCTTCTCCGCCAGCGGAGTGTCGCCCTCGTACATGAACGCGCCGGTGTAGTTGAACAGCAACGACGAAGCGAAGGGGCTGGGCTGGTCCGTGGTCACCTCGGCGATGCGCACCCGGCGCGTGTTCACATCCCGCATGACCTCCTGCAACGCGGGGAGGTCGTAGACGTCCTGGAGGCATTCGCGCACTGTCTCGAGAATGATAGGAAAGCTCGGATAATTGCGGGCCACATCCAGCAGCTGCTCGGCCCTCTGGCGCTGCTGCCACAGGGGCGCGCGCTTGCCGGGGTTGCGGCGCGGCAGCAGCAGGGCGCGGGCGGCGCACTCGCGGAACCGGGAGGCGAACAGGGCGGAGTTGCCCACCTGTTCGGTGACGATGTCGGCGATCTCGTCGGCGTCGAACTGGAAAATCGCCCCGTCCGGCTCCTTCTCTCCTTGTGGGAGTCGCAGCACGATGCCGTCGTCGCCCGCCACCGCCTGGGCGTCCATGCCGGTTTCCTGCGCGACCCGCCACCCGGTCGCCAACGCCCACGCCGCGTTGACGCCCTTGCCGAACGGGGTGTGCAGCACCACGCGCCAATCCCCCAGCTCGTCGGTGAACCGCTCCAGCACCAGCGTCGTCTCGTCGGGCAGGATGCCGGTGGCCTCCTCCTGCTCCTCCAGGTATTGCAGCAGGTTGGCCCGCGCCCGCTCATCCAGACTCGCATCCAAGGAGCTTTTTGCTTCTCGACGAAACGCGCCCAGCGCCTTGCCCAGCTCATAGGGCCTGCCCAGCCCGTCGCCGGTCCAGAACGGCAGCCGGCCGGTGTGCCCCGGCGCGGGGCTGACCTGCACCTGGTCGCGGGTGATGTTCTCGATGCGCCAGCTCGAGGCACCGAGGGTGAACACGTCGCCGACACGGGACTCGTAGACCATCTCCTCGTCGAGCTCGCCGACGCGGCGGGGTGCCTTGTCGTCGGCGCCGACGAGGAAGACCCCAAACATGCCGCGGTCCGGGATGGTGCCGGCGTTGGTGACTGCCACGCGCTGGGCGCCCGGGCGGGCCTTGAGGGTGGAGCCTTCGAGGATGGCGCGGGGCCGCAGTTCCGCGAAGTCCGTGGACGGGTAGACGCCGATGACCAGGTCGATCACCGAATCGAACACCTCGCGCGCCAGGTCCCTGTACGGCCAGGCGCGGCGCACGGTGTCGTACCACTCGTCGACGTCGAGGTCCTCCACCGCGACCGCCGCCACGGTCTGCTGCGCCAGCACGTCGAGCGGGCTGCGCGGGGTGTGCAGCTCCTCGATGAGGCCCTCGCGCATCCGCGGCACCGTCACCGCGGTCTGCACGAGGTCGGCGCGGTGCTTCGGGTAGAAGGTGCCCTCCGAGACCGCGCCGACGGTGTGCCCGGCGCGGCCCACGCGCTGCAGGCCGGAGGCCACCGAGGGCGGCGACTCCACCTGGATGACCAGGTCCACCGCGCCCATGTCGATGCCCAGCTCCAGCGAGGATGTGGACACCACCGCGCGCAGGGTGCCCTCTTTCAGCATGGTTTCGGTCTGGGCGCGCTCGTCTTTGCTCACGCTGCCGTGGTGGGCCCGGGCGATCACGTTGGCGGCGTGGCCGGCGGTGTCCACCGACTTCATCAGCTGCGCCGGCGGCCGGCGGGTCGGCGGCGACAGGGCCTCCGGGTCGTGCTCCTTCGCCCATAACTCGTTGAGCTGGCTGGTCAGCCGCTCCGCGGTGCGCCGCGAGTTCACGAACACGATGGTGGAGCGGTGCGCCATCACCTCGTCGTACACCGCGCGCTCGATGTGGGGCCAGATGGAGTTCACGGCGCCCGGCGGCGGCGCAGGCTCAGCTTCTTCCAGCGCGTCGTCGAAGACCGCGTCCCCGATCGTGGAGGCGTCCTCGGGCACGGAAAGGTCGGACATGTCGTCCACCGGCACCCTCACGTCGAGATGCCAGCACTTCTCCGCAGGTGGGTTGATGATGGTGGTCTTGGGCCCCAGAAAGTTCGCCACCGCCTCGATTGGGCGCACCGTGGCCGACAGGCCGATGCGCTGGAAGTCCCCCGCCAGCCGCCGCAGCCGCTCCAGCGAGAGCGCAAGGTGCACGCCGCGCTTCGTGCCGGCCAGGGCGTGGATCTCGTCCACGATCACCGTGTCCACCGTCTGCAAAATGCCCGCCGCCTTCGAGGTGAGCATGAGGTACAGCGACTCGGGCGTGGTGATCAAAATGTCCGGCGGCTTTCGCACCTGCCGGTTGCGCTCGGACTGCGGGGTGTCGCCCGAGCGCACCCCGACCGAGATATCGGGCATGTCGCGGCCCAGCTTCTGCGCCACCCGCGCGATGCCGGCCAGCGGCGCGCGCAGGTTGTTCTCCACGTCCACGCCCAGCGCCTTCAGGGGCGAGATGTAGAGGACTCGCACGCCGCCGTGGGTGGAGGCGGAAGCGCCGTCGATAGGCAGGGCTTGCTGCCCGGCGCGCTCCACCAACGAGTTCAGCGACCACAGAAACGCCGCCAGCGTCTTACCGGAGCCGGTGGGTGCGACCACCAGCGCGTTTTCGCCGTCGGAGATCGCGCGCCACGCCTGCTCCTGCACCGCGGTCGGCGCGGCGAATACGTCTCCGAACCACTGGGCCACCTGCGGGTGGAAGCGGCTGAGGATCGGCGCGTTCATCACGCCAACCTTAGCGGTAGAGTCGGGTGCATGACTGCTCAGTACTCGGATTCCCGGCTGACCAACCTCATCGCCGAGGGCACCGGCGAGATCCTCAAAGGCGTGCGCGGCGTGGGCCTGTTGCGGGGCCGCGAGCTCGGCGAGGCGGGCGACGAGCTCGCCCAAAGCTGGATCTCCAGGGTGCTTTCGCAGCACAGGCCTGACGACGGCTTCCTGTCGGAGGAAGCCGCCGACAACCAGGACCGCCTGTCCAAGGACAGGGTCTGGATCGTCGACCCCCTCGACGGCACGAAGGAGTTCGCCACCGGCCGCCAGGACTGGGCGGTGCACGTCGCACTCGTGGAGGACGGGGTGCCCACCCACGCCGCGGTGGGCCTGCCGGATTTGGGTGTCGTGTTCAAGTCCTCCGACGTCCGCCACGTCTCCGGGCCGTTCGCGGGCAAGGTGGCAATGTCGAGGAACAGGCCCCCGGCCGTCGCGAAGCATGTTGCCCAAGCCTTGAACTTCGCGGTCCAACCCGTGGGCTCCGCGGGCGCGAAGGCGATGCACGTGCTACTCGGCGACTACGACGCATACGTCCACGCCGGCGGCCAGTACGAGTGGGACCAGGCCGCGCCGGTGGGTGTCGCGCTCGCGGCGGGGCTGCACGCCTCGCGCCTCGACGGCACCCCGCTGCGCTACAACAACGCGGACACCTACATCCCCGATATTGTGATCTGCCGGCCCGAACTTGCCGACGACATTCTGGAGGCCGCCGCCCGCTACCACGACGAGCACGGCACCTTTGAAGGAGTAGCCAAGTGATTTCCACCCCGTACGAGGACCTGTTGCGCGACGTTTTAGAAAACGGCGCCGAGAAGGGCGACCGCACCGGCACCGGCACCCGCAGCGTGTTCGGCCGCCAGATCCGCTACGACCTATCCGAATCCTTTCCCCTGCTGACCACCAAGAAGGTGTACTTCAAGGGAGTCGTCGGCGAGCTGCTGTGGTTTTTGCGCGGCGACTCCAACGTGCGCTGGCTGCAGGACAACGGGGTGCGCATCTGGAACGAGTGGGCCGACGAAAACGGCGAGCTCGGCCCCGTCTACGGCGTGCAGTGGCGCTCCTGGCCCACCCCCGACGGCGGGCACATCGACCAGATCGAAGAGGTCCTGCGCACCCTGAAAGAGAACCCCGATTCGCGCCGCAACCTCGTGTCCGCCTGGAACGTGGCCGAGCTGGACAAGATGGCGCTGATGCCGTGCCACCTGCTGTTCCAGCTCTACGTCGCCGACGGCAAGTTGAGCATGCAGGTGTACCAGCGCAGCGCCGACATGTTTCTCGGCGTGCCGTTCAACATCGCCTCCTACTCGCTTTTGACCCACATGTTCGCCCAGCAGGCGGGCCTTGAGGTCGGCGAGCTGATCTGGACGGGCGGCGACTGCCACATCTACAACAACCACCTCGACCAGGTGCGCGAGCAGCTCTCCCGCGACGCCCGCGAGTACCCGCAGCTGCGCCTGCGCAAGGCCGCGTCGATCTTCGACTACGACTTCGACGACATCGAGGTTGAGGGCTACGACCCCCACCCCACCATCAAGGCGGAGGTGTCCGTATGACCCTGGGCGCAATCTGGGCGCAAAGCCTCGACGGCGTCATCGGCGACGGCGCCGGCATGCCGTGGCACCTGCCCGAGGACCTCAAGCACTTCAAGGAGACCACCCTGGGCAGCCCCATCATCATGGGGCGGCGCACCTGGGAGTCGCTGCCCGTGCGCCCGCTGCCGGGCCGCAAAAACATTGTGCTGTCCTCGCGCGAGGCCGACGAGTGGTCGGACGGCGCGTCCGTGTGCCGCGACATCCCGGACCTGGAGTCGGACGCGTGGATCCTCGGCGGCGCCCAGGTCTACGAGGCCACCCTGGACGAGGTGGATGTCATCGAGCGCACACTTATCGACGTCCATCCGGACCTCCCCGCAAACAAAGCCGTCCACGCGCCCCGCATCGACGACGCCTTCGAGCTGGTCCGCGACGGCGAGTGGCAGACCTCCACGACCGGTCTGCGCTACAAGTTCCAACGTTTTGAAAGGGTTTGACATGACCGTTGCCGCACCTGAGACCTCCTCGCACGTGACCATCTTCGCCGCGGAGTGGTGCCCGTTCTGCCGCAAGCTGCGCGAGCGCCTCGACCGCACCGAGACCCCCTACGACCTGGTCGACGTGGACGCCGACGGCATGGACGAGGTCAACGCCTGGATCGAGTCCGTCAACGACGGCAACCGCATCGTGCCCACCGTGCTCTACTCCGACGGCACCCACGCCACCAACCCTGAGGCCTCCGCGGTGCGCGCGAAGCTGCGCGAGCTCACCGGCGAGGAGTAATTAACCGCTGAAGTCTTTCAGCGCCGCCTCGGCGGCCCACCACCCGGGCATGCCGTGCACCCCGGCGCCCGGCGCCGTCGAGGACGAGGCCAGGTACAGCCCCTTGCGCAGCCGGTGCGGCTGGCGCAAGAGCAGCTGCGCCCCGTCCATGGCTCCGCCGGCGATGTCGCCGCCGACGAGGTTGGGGTTCCACGCCTCCAGCTCGTGCGGGGGCGTTTCTATTTTGTCCTTCACCACCCCGCGAAAGCCCGGTGCGAACCGCTCGATCTGCGCGGTGATCTTCTCCGCCACCTCGCCGGGGTGGCGCTCCCGGTAGCCGTGCGGAACGTGGGCGTAGGTCCACAGCACTAGACCGCGCGAGGGGTCGGCGGCGTACTGCTGCGCCGCCATCACGAACGGCCGCTCGGGCATGATACCCCTGGCCACTTCCCTTTCGGCCCGCACGATCTCGTCTGCGCTGCCTCCGACGTGCACCGTCGCGGCCTTACCTACCCTGGCATCGGCCCACGGCACCGGGGCATCCAGCAGGAAGTCCACCTTGTGTACGCCCGGCCCGTAGCGCCACCGGCGCATGGACCGGGCGCGGCGGGCGGGCAGCGACGTGCCGTCGAGAGGCAGCACCTGCTTCGGGGTGAGGTTGAGGATCACCGCGTCCGCGTCTGGCAGGGCACGGACTTCCTCGCCGCGGCGCACCTGACCGCCGTGCTCCTCGACGATCCTGGCCAGAGCGGCCGTGACCGCGCCAGAGCCTCCTGAAGCCACCGGCCACCCGCGCGTCATGCCGAGCGCGCCGAAGAGCAGGCCGAACGCCCCCGTAAACGGCCGCGCCGGCGAGGTGATCGCGTGCGTCGCACTGCCGGCAAACAGGGCGCGGGCCTCCTCGGTGCGAAACGCGGCCCGCCCCAGCGCGGTGGCCGGCCACAGCCCGCGCGCGCCGAACCGAGCCAGCGCGACCGGGTGGCGGGGCAGGCGCGGCATCGGCGCCAGCACGTCCTCGAGGAGTTCGTCGATGTGGCTCACAACGGGTGCGTGCAGCCGTTCCCACGCCCCGCCGTCCGCGCCGAGCCCCGCCGCCGTCTCCTCCAGCGAGCCCGCCAGCACCGCGGCGCCGCCGTCGAGCGGGTGCGCCATCTCGTACGGCGCGCGCAGCCAGCGCACCCCGTAGTCCTCCAGCCGCAGCGCGCGGAAGGCCGGGCTCGCGGCCCCGAAGGGGTGGCAGGCGGCGCCGAAGTCGACCAGCGTGGCGTCGTGAAGCATTTGTGTCGAAGCCGCACCCCCGACCTCACCCGAGCGCTCGAGCACCCGCACCCGCCACCCGCTGACCGCGAGGCGCGCAGCGGCGGTGAGCCCGTTGGGCCCGGCGCCGACGACAACTGCCAAAGGTTTCACCGTGCCAATGCTAGCTAGACTGCTGCCCATGAACGCGAAACAGATTGGTTGGGCACTGCACTGGGTCGTGCGCATGGCAGCGTTTGGGCTGCTCATACCGTACGCGGTATTCAAACTCGGGCTGATGCAGATGAGCAAGCCGGACTTCCCGGAGCTTTTGATCACCCTCGGCGAGAAATCCCCGATGGGGCTGCTGTGGACCTTCATGGGCTTCTCCCCCGTCGTGCAGTTCCTCGCCGGTCTGGCCGAATTCGTCGCCGCCATCTTGCTGCTGTGGCGGCGCACCGCGTGGCTCGGCGGGCTGATCGGCTTCATCGATCTGGCCGTGGTGTGGCTTCTGAACATGACGTTCGACGTGCCCGTGAAGATCCCCTCGGCCGTCCAGGCGCTGTTGTACCTGCTGGTGCTGGCGCCGTGGCTGCCGCGGCTATTCCGCTTCCTCGCAGGACGCGCGACGGAGGCCGTGGAGCCGCCGCGGGTGATCACCAACGAGAAGGTCCACCGCGTGACCCGCTTCTTCCCCGCCGTCGCCGCGGTGGTCGCGCTCGGCGCGGGCGGGTTCGTGATGGTCAACGGCATCCCGCGCGCGCTCGACCGCGAGGGCACCGAGCTTTCCGGCGTGTACGCGGTCGCCGGCGGAAACATCGAACCCGCGCCTGCGCTCGCGGATGACCGCCGCTGGTCCGAGATCGCGTTCGGCTCTTTCGACGGCTTCGAGGCCGGCAACTTCTACCGGGTCGAGGGCGAAACCCCGGACGGCGATTTCCATGGGCTCGCTGCCTTGCGACGAGCTTCCGGCGACCTCCACGAAGGCTTCTACACGGTGAACAGCGACCGCGTGATCATCCAGCTCACCGCGCCCATGACCGACGACGGCGTCAACGCCGCCCCGCGCGGCCCCATCGAGGAAACGCTGGAGTTCACCTGGCGCGCTGACGGGGATGCGCTCGAGCTTTCGCCTGCCGACGGCACCGCCGACGCCTTCGAACTGACCCCCTCCAAGTTGGGCACCACCCTGCTGGACCGGCCGTTCACGTGGGTTTCCCCGCCGTTCAACCGATAATTGGGGCGGGGGAGGCGGCGCGTGACCAACTACTTGCCGTGTTTCTTATTCCATCGATACCTGCGGAAGTGAAAGATCGGCAGGATAAAGACGTAGTACACGCCAAGAGTCCAGGCGACTGGAATGAGCATGTTTGAAAGCCAAGTGCCGGAACCGTCGTTAACAGGAAAAACACAACGTACATGGCGATTACAGCGAGAGGCACGATAACGAAACTCTGCCACCATGGCGGAACCCATGGCGCTCCATTTTCCTCTCGCGCGGCAAGTGCCCCGCCGAAGCCCATTTCAAACCTGGATCCCATTCAGATACCTCCTCAAGACAGAAGTGCCGAGATGCCCTCGGAGAGGATCTCACGTGGGCTGGTGTGGTGCGCCGCATGGAGGCGCGCATAGGTCGGGGCCTGCTCCGGGTCGATGGCAACGCGCCTTTCGTCGGGCGCCATGGGAGCGGTCAGGGCGGCGCCGATCACTAGGTTTGATAACCGGTAGGAAGTTCCCAACGGATCCGGAGCGCCCGCTCGCTCGAGCAGCACGCACATACGTTCAGAAAGCGCCAGGTACGCAGGGCCCCTGGGTGCCCGCATCCCGATGACTTGGCCTGCCCACCGGTGGGCCGTGAGATGCGAGAAAAAGTCTTGCATCAGGGTAGACAGGTCGGCGTTGCGGATCGATTCGTTCATCACGGGATCGTCTGCAAGCGCTGTGTCGAGGGCGAGGTCAAACAAGTCGTCGACTGATTCGACGCGGGAATACAAGCTGGCGGGAGCGACCTCCACCTGCTGCGCCACAGCCCTGAGGGTGAGCGCTCTCAATCCACCTTCATCCAGCAGTCTCACCGAGACCCTCGCAATCTCCGCAATGTCCACGGCGCGGTGGCGTTGCACAGGTTTTCGGTGTTCCCAGTAGCTCACCCCACCAGGCTAACCAAACATGCCCGCAGCAACTATCCGTCCTATGTTAGTTTTGCAGCATGCTGGATGCCACGAAGCTCCCGATCGTCCATGAGGGCACGCGCTTACGGCCCCTCTCCGAGCTGGACGCGGACGCGTACGCAAGCGGAACCAAAGATGAAGCCGTGCTGCGCTTCGGCCACTTACCCGAACCCGACTACACCCCCGAATCCGTGCGACGGTTGATCCGCGGAGAGATCGCGGCGGGCCTCTCGTCTGGCACGCTGGCGGTCCTCGCACTTGCCAACGCCGCGACGAACCAGTTCGTGGGCTCCCTAGTACTTTTCGACGTCAGCCCCGAGGCCGCCGAGGTCGGGTTCTGGATCCATCCCAATGCGCGAGGAAATGGACACGCCCGCCGGGCGCTCGAATTGGCATCGCGTTTCGCCCGCGACAGTGGGCTTCGGACTTTGACGGCACGCACGCTTCCAGAGAACGAGCCTTCCCAGCGGTGTTTGACCAGTGCAGGATTCCGCGAGACCGGGAGAAGCGTAGGAACCACGCCCGCGGGGCTGCAGGAGGAGTTGCTCCATTATCAGCGCGACCTCGCGCCTGCCCACCAGTGGCCGTTGGCGACGGAACGGCTCCAGCTCCGACTCCACGAACGAGGCGACGCCAGTTGGCTCCACAACCTTTATGCACAACCTGACGTTGCCCGCTACCTGCTGGACGAGCCGTGGACCGCGGAAGTCGCGCGAGAAAAGCTCGGCGAGCGCCTAGCCAAGACCGGTCTCGACGACGAGGCCGGCGCGCTCGCACTGGTCATCGAGCATGACGGCGCCCCCATCGGAGACGTCGCACTGTGGCTCACCGATAAGGAGCACCGCCAGGGTGAAATCGGATGGGTTCTGAACCCGAAGTTTGGAGGACAAGGTTTCGCCAGCGAAGCCGTCCGAGCGGTCCTTGCCCTCGGGTTTGACCACTATCGCCTCCACCGCATCACGGCACAGATGGATGCGCGCAATAACGCCTCAGCAGCACTCGCCCGCCGCGTCGGGCTCAGGCTCGAAGCGCATCACGTCCAGGACTGGTACAGCAAGGGCGAATGGACCGACACCCTCGTCTACGCGCGGCTTGCCTCAGAGAGCTAAAACCAATGAACGCCTCTACCCGGCAATGGAGGCCATTCGAACAATCCCCAACCCAGCTAGTTCGCGTCCATCCTGACTAGTCCCCCTCTCACTGTTTTTGAGTCCTCATCTCACGGTTCAACGGATAACGAAGCCCCACAAAACCAAAAGCGCAGGCCCGTTGGTCTTTCAGCGGACAACCACAAGCTCACCGCGTTCCCCTACCGATGCCCTGTGCACATAGAGCCCAAGTGTTTTGACGCTTGCCGCTTCACAGATCGCACCACCTGGAACACGATTTTCCAGGTGACCCGATCTAACAACGCTGTGCGAGAACATCCACATGCGGCCTAATGCCGGCCACGCATCGAGAGTGAACAGAGATTGCTTGAAAGCCAGCCGACTTCAACTGTTTTAGCAGCTCTAGCTCTGACCAGTAGTAAGCCTCAGTAATTGCATGCTCGAACGGAGCCCCTTGTTCCCCCAAAAACGCTCCGAGAAGAAGAGATCCACCTGGCCTAAGAGTCCTAGCAAATTCGCCCAGAACCAAGCCCCAGTCATCTGGCCGCAAATGAATCAATGAGTACCAGGCAAGAATCCCTCCGAGACTGGAGGCCTTAAGGGGCAGATTCGACAAGTCACCCAAAACGAAGTTGGTGGAAGGAAATCTATTCTTCGCAATCTCAATGAACTCTGGGACCATATCTAGCCCGACTACTTCACATTTCAAAGTTCGCAGTAGGTCCGTCCAGTGTCCGGGACCCGACCCCGCATCCAGCACCGGACCATTGACCATTCTCCCCCATTCAGAAATGAGTGCTACGTCTTGCGGACTCATATTCTGAATGGACCCCAAGGCCTCAACGTATTCGGGAGCGCGCTTTGCATACGCATCCCTTACGACGTCGTACAACGTGCCTCCGTCAACTCCATGCCAATCGCGTGACAATTGGAAAGTCTAACCCAATCCCAACAGTGCGTTTCTGGGTAAACGCAATCGAGAATCAAGAGATGAATGAAAGCAAGCTACCCTCTGACGGCGACATCCGTGCAGACACGGAGCTCTCACTTTAGGACGGGCAGATAGGGAGCCCCTTCAAGAGAGGCAATGTCGTCCTCGGGGAGTTTCCTGAAATGAATCAAAAGTTAACCGAAACCCCCGCAAAAAATTTGCGCCCCAGAGAGGAATCGAACCTCCGACACCGGCTTTAGGAGAGCCGTGCTCTATCCACTGAGCTACTAGGGCAATGGCGTAAGAGTACCGCAGCGGTTGCCCGCGCCGAAAACAGGCTCGCAAGCACTTCCGCCGCAACCTACGGTCCGGTAGGGTTTGAGCGAAAAGCCCCCTACCCTGCGAGGCGCCCATGACTGCCCTGAAAACCGGCCAAGTCCAGCGCACGTATGTGGTCGCGGACCGCGGCGACCGGCCAGCCGTGCGCGGCTGGTTCCACCTCGTCGCCGCCGCCCTGTCGGCCATCTCCTCGGCCGTGCTGATCACGTTCGGCTGGATGACCCTGCCGTGGCCACAGGCCCTCGGCGTGACCATCTACGGCGCCGGCGTGGTGCTGCTGTTCGCCGTCTCCGCGATGTACCACCGGTGGCCGCGGCGCTCGCCCGGGGCGGTGATGTGGTGGCGCCGAGCCGACCACGCCACCATCTCCGTGTTCATCGCCGCCACCTACACCCCGCTGTGCCTGATCGTCTTCGAGCCGCACACCGCCGCGATCATGCTGGCGGTGGCGTGGGCGGGAGGCATCGGCGGGGCTGTGCTCAACCTGGTGTGGATCAACCACCCGCGGTGGCTCGACGTGGTGGTCTACGTGGGGCTGGGCTGGATCATCGTGCCGCTTTTGCCAACACTGTGGAGCTCGGCCGGCCCCGCGGTGGTGTGGCTACTGTTCGCCGGCGGCGTGGTCTACACGCTCGGCGCACTGGTGTACGGCTTCAAGTGGCCGGGGCGCTCTGCGCGCTACTACGGCTACCACGAGCACTTCCACACCGCGACCGTCGTCGCCGCCGTGTGCCACCTCGTCGCCATTTGGATGGTGGTTGTGGGCCACTGAGACTAGAGTGGCGCATGTGACTACCTTCAATCGCCGCACATTCCTCAAGTCCGCCGGTGCAGCAGCCGCCACCGCCGCGCTCGCCGGCAGCGCCTCAGCTGCCCTCTCCCCCGCCGCCCAGGCGCAGCAGCGCCGGGTGCTTGGCACGGTGGTGGACTATTCGGCTGGCGTGCCGTCGGCAAGCGCTGTGAAAGCCGCGGGCCACATGGGCGCGGTGCGCTACGTCTCCGACCGCCGCCCCGGCGCCGAGTGGATGCGCGGCAAGCCGGTGACCATCGGCGAGACCCGCGACTACAAGGCCAACGGCCTCGCCGTCGCCTCGGTGTACCAGTTCGGCCGCGCCGAGACCGCCGACTGGAAGCGCGGCGCGCTCGGTGCCGCCGCCCACGCGCCGAAGGCGATGGCGCTGCACACCGCCGCCGGCGGCCCGCAAGGCCGCCCGATCTACGTGGCCATCGACGACAACCCCACCCTCGACCAGTTCAACAACCAGATCAACCCGTACCTGAAGGCCATGGGCACCGCGTTCAACGCGGCCGGCTACCAGCTCGGCGTGTACGGCAACTACTACACCATCGCCTGGTGCCTGGAAGACGGCATCGGCTCCTACTTCTGGCAGCACGACTGGGGTTCCCAGGGCAAGATCCACCCGCGCGCGAACCTGCACCAGGCGCGCGGGCAGCAAGCAACTATCCAGGGGATTCAGGTGGACATCAACAACGTCTACACCTCCGACTGGGGCCAGTGGACCCCGGGGCAGGCCTCCACGCTGACAAACATGACGCCGGACGACTGGTCCAACCTGCTCCAAGGCAGCAGCCAGCTCTCGTCGTCGCTGTTCAGAAGGTAGCGCAACAAAAAATGGCCCGGACAAACCGGGCCATTTTCTATTGCCAACTCAAGCGGCGCTCTAGTGGTCGACGGGAGCTTCGACGCCGACGCCGGTCAGGGAGCGGACCTCCATCTCCGCCTGCAGCTCGTCGAAGTTGTCCGGCTTGCCCAGGTAGGTGCCGACGATGCCGGCGAGGAAGCCGAGCGGGATGGACACCAGGCCCGGGCTGGTCAGCGGGAAGATGGACCAGTCGGCGTTGGGGAACATCGCGGTCGGGCTCCCGGAGACCGCCGGCGACAGGGCGATCAGCACCAGCGCGGAGATCAGGCCGGTGTAGATCGACGCCACCGCGCCGGTGGTGTTGAAGCGCTTCCAGTACAGGGAGTACAGGATGGTCGGCAGGTTCGCGGACGCCGCGATGGCGAACGCCAGGGAGACCAGGAAGGCCACGTTCTGCTGCATCGCCAGGATGCCCAGGACGATGGCGACGATACCCAGGATCACCACGGTGATGCGGGAGACGCGGACCTGCTCTTCTTCGGTGGCCTGGCCGTCGCGAAGCACTGCGTCGTAGACGTCGTGGGCGATGGAGGCGGAGGCGGTGATGGCCAGGCCGGCGACCACCGCAAGGACCGTCGCGAAGGCGACCGCGGAGATCAGCGCCATGAAGATGGAGCCGCCGAGCTCGAATGCGAGCAGCGGGGCCGCCGAGTTCGCGCCGCCGGGGGCGGCGAGGATGCGGTCCGGACCGACGAAGGCGGCTGCAGCGTAACCCAGGATCAGAGTGAGCAGGTAGAAGGAACCGATGAGCACGATCGCCCAGGTCACGGACTTACGCGCCTCCTTGGCGGTGGGCACGGTGTAGAAGCGCATCAGCACGTGCGGCAGACCCGCGGTGCCGAGCACCAGCGACAGGCCAAGGGAGACGAAGTCCAGCTTGGTGGTGGTGGTCTTGCCGTATTTCAGGCCCGGCTTCATAATATCCTCGGCCTGGTAGCCCTTCTCCGCGATGTAGCTGGAGGCAGAGTGGGTGTCGATGGCCTGATCGAACACGGCGGTCAGGCCGCCCTTAGCCATAATGAACGCCAGAACCGACATGATCAGCACGCCGGCGATGAGCAGCACGGCCTTGATCATCTGCACGTAGGTGGTGCCCTTCATGCCGCCAACGAGGACGTAGATGATCATGATCACGCCGACGATGCCCACGCAGATCGCCTGCGCGGTAAAGGAGTGCAGGTTCAGCAGCACCGACACCAGCGAACCGGCGCCGGCCATCTGGGCGATCAGGTAGAACAGCGACACAAACAGGGTGCCGAACGCCGCGGCGACGCGCACCGGCTTCTGGCGCAGGCGGAACGACAGCACGTCCGCCATGGTGAAGCGGCCGACGTTACGCAGTGGCTCGGCCACGAGCAGCAGCGCTACCAGCCACGCCACGAAGAAGCCGATGGAGTACAAAAAGCCGTCGTAGCCGTTGAGCGCGATTGAACCGACGATGCCGAGGAAGGATGCGGCGGACAGGTAGTCGCCGGCGATGGCGAGGCCATTTTGCGTGCCACTAAACGACGCACCGCCGGTGTAGAAGTCCGCGGATTCGCTTGTGGTCTTGCTGGCGCGGGTCACGATGTAGAGCGTGACCACGATGAAGGCGCCGAAGATGGCGATGTTGAGCAGCGGGTTCCCGGTTTCTTGCCCGGTTTCGGCTGCGAGCAGGTGGGTCTGCATGGTTTAGCCCTCCATCTCTTCGCGGATGTGAGCCGCGCGCGGCTCAATGTTCTTGTTCGCCCACTTCACGTAGATCCAAGTGATCAAAAACGTGGTGAAGAATTGCGCCAAGCCGAGCCAGAGCCCGACGTTGAGACCCAGGAAATCCTTGGCCATCACGTCGGGGGCGAAGGTGGCGAAGACGACGTAGAAGACGTACCAGAGGAACGCCGCGATCATCACCGGGAAGGTGAATCCGCGGAACGTGCCTCGCAGGTCCTGGAATTCGGGGCTTTGCTGCATGGCCACGAACTCGTCAGGAGTTGGCTCGCGGCGTTGCGGGACAGCGGTGGAACCGGCCATGGCCTCGATCCTTTCTAGTGCACGGGAATTAGGTCTTTGCCGCGCCGGCAGTATGTGATCTCCGACTCAACAATGTGAATGTAACCTACCACACAGTCACATGTTGGTTGTTCCGTAAATCGCTTTAATTTTTCTCCCAGGAAAAATCGCAGCAATGCAAAACCGCCCGGTCGCAATAAACGCGGCCGGGCGGTTCTTCATAAATCCCCTACCCCGGGAAAGTCAGCGGGTCGCCCGAGAGGCGCTCGCCTGCGACCCCATCAAGGGCGGCGACATCCTCGCTATCCAGCGTGATGCCCACCGCGCCGAGGTTTTCCTCCAGGCGCTTTGGGTTGGCGGTCTTCGGCACCACCGAGCAGCCGAGCTGCATCAGGTAGGCCAGCGAGACCTGCGCCGGGGTGGCTCCGTGCTTGTCGGCCACTGCCTGAATGGCCGGGTCGTCGAAGTTGCCGCCGCGCGCGAGCGGCGCCCACGCCTCGGTCACGATGTCGTGCTCGTCGTGGTAGGCGCGCAGCTCGGGCTGGGTGAACCCGGCGTGCAGCTCCACCTGGTTGAGCACCGGGGTGATGCCGGTGGCCGCGATGATCTCGTCGAGCACCTCCGGGTAGAAGTTGGCCACGCCAGCGGACTGCAGCCGGCCCATGCCCTGCAGTTCCGCGATCTGTTCGAAGGCCTTGACGTAGGTGCCGTGCTGCGGCCACGGCCAGTGCACGAGGTAGAGGTCGATGAACTCCAGGTCGAGGCGCTTGAGCGACTCGTGGTAGGCCTCGGCCACGCGCTCCTGGTCGTCGTTCCACAGCTTCGTGGTCACGAACAGTTCTTCGCGCGTGACGTCGCCGGCTTTGATCGCGGCGTTGATGGCCTTGCCCACCTCGACCTCGTTGTCGTAGAGCGCCGCGGTGTCGATGTGGCGGTAGCCGAGCTCGATGGCGGTGCGCACGATGGGCTCCACCTCGTCGCCGGTCAGCTTGTACGTGCCCAAGCCGAGGAGGGGGAAATCGTAGCCGTCGTTAAGTGTGGTGACCGGGATGCGCATGGCAGCCTCCTAGCTGGCGTCGAGCAGGTCAATGATGAACACGAGGGTGCGGCCGGACAGCGGGTGCCCGCCGCCCGCGGGGCCGTACGCCTTTTCCGGCGGGATGGTCAGCTGGCGGCGGCCGCCGACCTTCATGCCGGGGATGCCTTCCTGCCAGCCCTGGATCAGGCCGGTGAGCGGGAAATCTGCGGCCTCGCCGCGGTCCCAGGAGGAGTCGAACTCCTCGCCCGTTTCAAAGTCCACGCCAAGGTAGTGGACCTTGACAAAACCGCCGGCCACGGCCTCTGCGCCCTCGCCGACAGTGATGTCCTCAATGACGAGGTCTGCAGGCGCCGGGCCCTCCGGCTTGTCGATGAACGGCTTCTCCATAACGTTGAAACTCCTTGCAAATTACGTGGGCAAGTTGTGCGGCCCAATACAAAACCGCCGAGAACTTCCTCCCGAAAGTATAAGGGAAGAGCAGTTCTCGGCGGTGAAGCGCCGAAGCATGCAGCTTATCGACGCCCTCCGGTTGGCCTAGAGGTTGGCCTAGTGCCCGAAACTAGCGCCTGAAACTAGCGCTGGTCGCGCGGCACGAAGTCGCGCTGCTGGTAGCCGGTGTAGATCTGGCGCGGGCGGTTGATCTTCGTGTTCATCTCGAGCTGCTCGCGGTACTGGGCGATCCAGCCCGGCAGGCGGCCGATGGCGAACAGGACGGTGAAGAAGTCCGTCGGGAAGCCCATGGCGCGGTAGATCAAGCCGGTGTAGAAGTCCACGTTCGGGTAGAGCTTGCGCTGGATGAAGTACTCGTCATTGAGCGCGATCTCCTCGAGCTTCATGGCCAGGTCCAGCAGCTCGTCGCCGCCGAGGTGCTCGAGCACCTCGTGCGCGGTGTCCTTGACGATCGCGGCGCGCGGGTCGTAGTTCTTGTACACACGGTGGCCGAAGCCCATCAGGCGCACGCCCTTTTCCTTGTTCTTCACGCGGTTCATGAAGTCGGTGGCGTCGCCGTCGTGGTTGTTCTTGATGTCCTCGAGCATCTCCAGCACGGCCTGGTTTGCGCCGCCGTGCAGCGGGCCGGCCAGGGCGTTGATGCCGCCGGCGATGGAGACGAACATGTTGGCCTGGGCGGAGGCGATCATGCGCACGGTGGAGGTGGAGCAGTTCTGCTCGTGGTCCGCGTGCAGGATGAGCAGCTTGTCCAGGGCCTTGGTCAGCACCGGGTCGACGTGGTAGTCCTCGGTCGGGTAGCCGAACATCATGCGCATGAAGTTTTCGCGCGGGTTCAGGGAGTTGTCCGGGTACATGTACGGCTTGCCACGGGATGCGCGGTAGGCGTAGGCGGCCAGCATCGGCACCTTGGCCATCAGGCGCACGGTCGCCTTGTCCAGCTGCTCCTCGTCCAGCGGGTCGAGCTGGTCCTGGTAGTAGGCGGAGAGAATGTTCACCGAGGAGGCGAGCACGGCCATCGGGTGGGCGTTGCGCGGGAAGATGTTGAACGCGGCCTTGAAGTCCTCGTCCAGCAGGGTGTGGTGGCGCAGCTCGGAGTTGAAGTTCTCCAGCTCGTCGGTGGTGGGCAGCTCGCCGTTGATCAGCAGGTAGGACACCTCGTTGAAGGTGGCGTTTTCCGCGAGGTCGGCGATGTCGTAGCCGCGGTAGCGCAGGATGCCTTCGTCGCCGTCGATGTAGGTGATCTTGGACTCGGTGGAGCCGGTGGAGACGTAGCCGGGGTCGAAGGTGACCAGGCCAGTCTCGCCGAGAAGCTTGCCCAGCACGACGCCGTCGTTGCCTTCGGTGGCGCGCATGATGTCCATCTCATACTCGCCGCCCGGGTAGTGGAGTACGGCCTTGTCCTTGTTCTCAGTAGCCACTGATTTCCCCTTCCAGGTAGTTTTCTCGGCTGTCTTTGGGATACCTCCCGGCAACCTGTTTTTACGTAAGGCACTGTATCAAAGTTTGTGACGCGTCTGACAACAATGGCAACTGCCTGGACACACCACAGACAACCGGCGGGTACGCCCGGTGGCGCGAACCTGTCCGTTAAGCTGGTCGCGTATCTGCCCGGCGGAAAGGTGACGTATGCGCGAGCTGCACTTCTTGGAAGAAGAGTCGACGGAGACGTTTTTCGTCCTCCGCGACGATAACGGGATGCGCTACCAGTTGGCGCGCACCGAGCTTGAGCCCTCGCTTCTCGACGGCGCCCCCGTCACCGATTCCGTCACTGCCCCCGCCACCCCCCCCGACGACAACGGGCCGGCCCCACTGGAGGACACCGCCGATGCACCCGGGACCGAGGCCGCCGACGTAGAGGAACCCGCCGCGCCCGAGCCGGCACCGGTGGAGCGCTCCCTGCCGGAGCCGGACCCGCTCTACGCCACTCCCCTGTCCATGCGCCCGAACGAGATCCAGGCGCGCCTGCGCGCCGGCGCCACCGCCACCGAGCTGGCCGAGGAGATGGGCGTGGCCGAAAGCCGCCTGGATGTGTACGCCCACCCGGTGCTGCTTGAGCGCGCCCAGGTCGCGGAGGCTGCGAAGCAGTCCCACCCGGTGCGCGAGGACGGCCCGGCGAAGCAAACCCTGTTCGAGATCCTGGCCACCGCGTTTGCGGCCCGCGGACACTCGATCAGCGACGCGGAGTGGGACGCCACCCGCGAGCAGGGTGACAGCTGGGTCGTCCACGTCACCTGGAAGGCAGGGCTGACGGAGAACGAGGCGCTGTGGACCTTCAAGCGTTCCATGGGCTCCGCCGCCCAGGCGGAGGCGCGCAACGCCATGGCCGCGGACCTGACGGACCCGGATTTCGCGCAGCCGGTGCGCTCGCTGTCCGCGGTGCGCGCGGATGAGGCCGCCGACTTCGACGTGTACGACCCGACCAGCCCCACCGCCGAGCCCGAGGCAGATGTCACGGAGTTGCCGGTGGAGGGCAACCCGGAGGTCGTCGATACGCGAGACGATGTGCTCGAGGGCGACTTCCTGCGCCACCCGGACGAGGACGAGCAGCCGAAGAAGCGCCGCCGCAAGGCTGTCACCCCGCACTGGGAGGACGTGCTGCTGGGGGTCCGCACGAACACCAAGCGCCCGAAGCGCTGAGCGCATTAGGATGTGTGCATGAGTTTCCCAGCGGTTCTTACGCTTTGGTTTGTCAACACCGCCGATCCGGCCGGCGTGCTCGAGCGCGAGCCGAAGGCCGACCGCGGGTTCGGCCGTAAGCTGCTTTCCCAGGTCAACCCGGCGTGGCCGATCACCCCGATCGGCTCGTTCCCGCTGAACCGCTCCTCGGTGCCGGGCCGCGACGAGTTCTACATCGCGGGCTTTCCCGGGGTTTCTGTGGTGCGGATGCTTGTCGACGATTGCTCGGCCCTGTCCTCCACCACCCCGTGGCTTTCGGCCCTTCCCGCCTCTGACGTTTTTGTCATCGCCACCGGCACGGACAGCGACTACGGCGGGTTCGCGCATTTCACCGGCGAGACCGTGGTGCGCAGCTTCAGCGCCACCCGCACCCAGGTCATCGAGGACCTGGGCCTGCCCGAGCCGTTCGAGGCGCCCTACTGGGCCGGCGAGCGCGCCGAGGCGGCCGGCGGCATCTCGCTGCCGTTTGAGCCGCGCGACCTGGCCCTGTCGGCTGAGCGCCACTGGCTGGGCGTGGACATCGGCGAGGACGGCCCCGACATCAACGTCGTCGGCTACGCGGTGGACGGCCGCCCCGAGCCGAAGATCAAGGAAAAGAAGGCGCCCGCTGTGAAGTCAGTGGACGCGGTGGCCGCGAAGTTCGCGGAGAAGTCGAAGGCGTACGACGACTACGAGGACGCACCCGACGACCAGCGCGGCGACGAGTTCGCCGAGCTTGCCGACGCCTCCGTGGCCGCCGCCAAACGCGTCGGCCGGGGCCTGCGCGCGCGGGCGGCCGAGCTGTGGAGGGCGCTCGCGGAGCGCATCCGCCACTTCGACCGCTAGCGGTTGCGCTCGTAAAACGCGATCGCGGCGGACGTCGCCACGTTGAGCGAGTCCGTGCCCGGCGCCATGGGGATCTTGGCGCGCACGTCGGTGGCGCGCATCGCGTGCGGGGTCAGGCCCGGCCCCTCCCCGCCGACCAGGAACGCCACCTTGTCGTGGCCCTGGATCGCGTCTTTGAGCTCGACGGCGTCGTCGGCCGGGGTGAGCGAGACGAGCCACCAGCCGGCCTCGCGCAGCTCATCCAACGAGCGCTGCCACGTCGTCGGCGTGCCGTCGAGGTGCGCGAACGGGGTGCGCAGCACGTGCCCCATGGACACGCGCACGGCCCGCCGGTACAGCGGGTCGGCGGTGGCGGCGCCGAAGAGCACGCCGTCGACGCCCATGCCGGCGGCGTTGCGGAAGATCGACCCGATGTTTTCGTGGTCGCCCACGCCCTCGAGGATCACCAGGGTGCGTGCGCCGTCGATGACCTCCGCCACGCGCAGAGGCTCCGGTTTGTTGGCGGAGACCAGCAGCCCGCGGTGCATGTCGTAGCCGGCGACCTCACCCATGATGGCGCGGGTGATCTGGTAGACCGGCACGCCGCGGCGCTCGAGCTCGTCGCCGTAATCGGCCATGAAGGATTCCAGCCGCCCGCCGAAGCCGAACACGGCACGCACCGGGAAGCGGGATTCCACCAAGCGGCCGGCCACGAGCGGCCCCTCGGCGAAGACGAGCCCTTTTTCCTTGTCCGAATGCTTCAGGTCGCGGATGTCGTCGAGGCGGGGGTCCGACGGGTCGTCGATAGGCACAAGCATTTAGCTCAGCGCCGCCATGATCGGGCCCTGGGCGAAGTACACCACGAACAGGGCGGAGATGAGCCACATGATCCAGTGGATCTCCTTCGCCTTCCCGGCGAACAGGCTCATCAGGGTAAAGGAGATGAAGCCGACGCCGATGCCGTTGGCGATGGAGTAGGTCAGCGGCATGGTCACGATGGTCAGAAACGCCGGCAGGGCGATAGTGAACTCGGACCACTCAATCTGCCCGACCTGCATCATCATCAGCGCACCGACGACCACGAGCACGGGGGCTGCGGCCTCGATGGGCACGATCTCGTAGAGCGGGGTGAAAAACATCGCGGCGAGGAACAGAACGCCGGTGACCACGTTGGCCAGGCCGGTGCGCGCGCCGTCCGCGATACCGGCGGAGGAATCGACGAACACGGTATTCGACGATGCCGAGGTCGCGCCGCCGACCACCGCGCCGAAGCCTTCGACGACCAGGGCGCGCTTCATGTCCGGCAGCATGGCGTGTTCGTCGGTAAGCCCGGTCTGGCGGCCGAGTGCGGTCATGGTGCCCATGGCGTCGAAGAAGTTGGCCAGCACGAGGGTGAACACGAGCAGCGACGCGGAGATCACGCCGAGGTTCACAAAGGCGCCGAACAGGTCCACGTTGCCCACGATGGACAGGTCCGGGATGCCGCCGAAGCTGTCCGGCAGGCCTGGCACCGCCATGCCCCACCCCTCCGGGTTGTCCGCAGAGGAGCCGGTGCCAGTCAGCGCCTCGACCACCATGGCGATGACGGTGGTGAGCAAGATGCCGATGAACAACCCGCCGCGGATGTTGCGCGCGACCATGAATCCGCAGACGAACAGGCCGATGATGAACACGAACGTGGGCCAGGACGCAATCGAGCCGCCGGTGCCCAGCTGCACCGGCACGGTGGTCATGGCGGCGTCGGGGATGCGGCGGACAAAGCCGGCGTCCACAAGCCCGATGGTGGCGATGAACATGCCGATGCCCACGCTCATGGCCACCTTCATGGAGTCCGGGATGGCGTTGAACACGGCGGTGCGGAAGCCGGAGACGGCCAGCAGCACGATGATGATGCCGTCGATGACCACCAACCCCATGGCCTCGGGCCAGGTCAGGCCCTGCTGCCCCACCATGGTCACCGCGACCAGGGTGTTGATGCCCAGGCCGGTGGCGATGCCGAACGGGTACTTGGCAATCACGCCGAACAGGATGCTCATCACGCCGGCGGCGAGCGCCGTGGCGGCGGCGACCTGCGGGATGCCTAGGACCACGCCTTCGCGGTCCGGACTGGTACCGATGATCAGAGGGTTGAGCAGCACGATGTAGGCCATCGCGAAAAAGGTCACTACCCCGGCGCGCACCTCGGTGCCGACCGTGGATCCGCGCTCGCTGATATGGAAGAAGGCATCCAGCGCGCCGCGCGGCTGCGGCTGGTCCTTATGCAGTTTTGCTCGGGTGGTGGTACTCACGTTGCATTAGTGTCGCACCCTGCCTGCGAAAAGACCAATCGTTGGGGCTCACCAACGATTATTCCCCCACGGTGGTGTCCGAGTGCGCCCCGCAACCGTAGGAGGAGGCCACCACGTGCCCGTCCGCGGAGTACTCGTTGGCGCAGATGCCGAAGTTCTCGCCCACCGGCTGGTCCAGCGGGATGTAGAAGGCGCAGGAGCGGCACGACAGCGCGGCCTTTTCGGCGAACTCGCTGTTGGGGCCGAACTCGCCGGTGCGCCAGCGCTTCTTCGCGTCCTCCAGGCCGGTTGTGGTGAGGTAGCGCTTGGTGTCACGGCCGGTGAACGTGACGGCGTCGCGGGAAAAGGAGTCGTCGGTGACGCGGTCGTCGTCAGGCGAAAGCTCCATGATGTCGCCGGGGCCGAGGTCGCCGGGGCGCAGCCGCTCGGAGTACGGCACCCAGTCCGGCGCCTCCAGCGCGCCTTGCGACGGCACGAGCGCGACCTCGTTGACGGTGACCCAGTTTGCGCCGTCGGCGCAGGCCACCACGGCGTTCCACTCCCAGCCTGCGTAGCCGGGCACGTCGGCGGCGAAGCGGTGGGTGGCCACGTTGCGGCCCAGCCCGGTCACGCCGATGTGCTCGCCGATTTCCCCGTCGGCGATTTCGGCCAGCGCCTCCCGCGCAGTGGCGACTGCGTCGGTAGACAGCAGGGGGCTGCGCTTTCGGGGGTTGCGGGATCGGTTGTTGGATCGTGACACGGTTCCCCATTATTGCCCACGTGGTGCAGGATGGTTGCCATGGGTCGATTCACGCTTGCCGCCGTCTGCTCCGCGCTCGCTGTCTTGTCGGGCTGTTCCTCCCCAGAGACCGCGGGGCCGGACACGCAGCGCCTCACCGCGCACGTCGAGGAGCGCCTGCCGTTCGACGACACCAGCTTCACCCAGGGCCTGGAGGTCGCCGAGGACGGCACCATCTACGTCGGCACCGGCCAGGAGGGCGAATCCCGCCTGTACACGCGCACCCCCGGGGGCGACAAGTTGCAGTCGACCGATTTGGACCCGGAGTTCTTCGGCGAGGGCATCACGCTTCACGACGGCACGGTGTGGCAACTGACCTGGCTTCACGGCACCGCGATCAAGCGGGATGCCACGACGTTGGAAGAGACCGGGCGGGCGAATTACGCCGGCGAGGGGTGGGGCCTGTGCTCCCGCGCCGACGAGGACGAGCTGATCTTCTCCGACGGCACAGCCGAGCTACGCCGCATGGACCCGGAAACCTTCGAGGAGCGCGAGCGCTTCACCGTCACCATGGACGGCCAACCGGTGGAGGGCCTCAACGAGCTCGAGTGCGTGGGCGACGAGGTCTACGCCAACGTCTTCACCACCACCAACATCCTGCGCATCGACGCTGACTCGGGGAAGGTCACCGCCATCATCGACGCCTCCGGGTTGGAAAACAACGCCGATCCGGACCCGAACCACGTGCTCAACGGCATCGCCCGCATCCCCGGCACCGACGAGTTCTACCTCACCGGCAAGCGCTGGCCGGACATGTACCGCGTGACGTTTAAGCCCGAGAGCGCCGCCAAGTAGGATCTTGCGCCATGTCACGCAAACGCGCAGCAACTCAGCAGTGGAAAGTCCTGGCCATCGCCCTAGTTGGCGTGGTGGTGCTGGTGGGGGCGGTCTACGCCTTTATGAGCTACCAGCAGAACAAGCCGGGCACCCCGGTGGGCGACCTCGAGGTCGCCGTGGCCGCCGGTGGGCAGACCGAGCAGGTGCCCGTATATACAGTGTGCGAGCTGGACGTGGAGTGCCCAGGCGGCGAGCCGCCGAGCGTGCGTCTGCCGGACCAGGGGGACGTGACCATCACCGTGCCCGGCGAGATCGAGCGCAACAGCTGGCGCCTGCTGCTCATCTACGACGACCCGGCCGCCAACACCGAGCGCGTGTTCACCTCCGGCGAGTCCGGCGAGGAAACCGCCCCGGCGGTCACCGAGTCCGGTGCGAAGCTCGTCGTCGCCGAGATCACCACCCTGGACATTGAAAAAGGCGATGACGGGGAAGAAACTCCCGTCATCGCCACGTGGTCTGTCGGCTTCGACTAAGCGTCCAGCTCCCTGGCCACCGCCCGCAGGATCTCCGCCACCTGGCGGCCCTCCTTGCGGTCCGGGTAGCGACCGTTGGTCAGCGCGGGCTGGACCTGCGTTTCAATCAGGGTCATCACATCGGCCAGCATGCTGCCCAGCTCCTCCGGCTTGCGACGGTGCACAGGGCGGCGTTTCGGCTCATCGAGCACCTTCACGCGCAGCGCCTGCGGGCCGCGGCGGCCGGCGGCGAAATCAAACTCGATGCGCTGGCCTGCGACCAGTTCGTCCACGCCATCGGGAAGCACGGACTTGCCGATGAAGACGTCGTCGTCGCCCGGGTTGGACGCGAAGCCGAAGCCCTTCTCGGTGTCGTACCACTTCACCTTTCCAATAGGCATGGCATCCTCCTTCAGGTTCCGGTACATGGCCCGCCCATTGCAGGCCAAAATAAAGGCTTTACCCTACACCTCCGCCCCGAAAACCGCGACTGTGGCCCAGAACACCAAAATTCGATCCGCAGCGCACGACCTGCACAAACGTGGAGCGCCACAGTCACATACGCACCATTTCGTGCCGGTTGCGTGACACAATCGTTACAAATGGTTAGGCTGTCCCGAGAATTGGCGGTCAACGACGAGAGGAAACGAATCATGGGACGCCACTCCAAGAAGACCACCTCCACGGGCAAGAAGGCTCTGGCAGGTACCGCAGCAGTTGCAGCACTGGCAGGCATCGTCGCCCCGCAGGCAACCGCAGCACCGGATTCCGACTGGGACAAGCTCGCACAGTGCGAGTCCGGCGGCAACTGGGCAATCAACACCGGCAACGGCTACTACGGTGGCCTGCAGTTCTCCTACGGCACCTGGCAGGCGTACGGCGGCGGCGAGTTCGCACCGACCGCAGACCAGGCCACCCGCGAGCAGCAGATCATCGTCGCTGAGCGCACCCTGGCACAGCAGGGTTGGGGCGCATGGCCGGCCTGCTCCGCGCGCTACGGCCTGAACTCCGCGCCGACCAACCGCGACGCGCAGGCTGCTCCGGCCCCGAAGCCGGCACCGGCCCCCGCACCGGCTGCTCCGGCACCGGCCGCGCAGACCCCCTCCAACCGCACCGAGACCGATGAGCTGTACGCGAAGCTGCGCGACGCCATCAACGGCCTCGGCTTCCAGGTCCCGGCTTCCGTCCAGGACAACTACGCCGCGAACCGCAACGACTACAACGCGTTCTACGCAGCCAACCAGCCGCTGGTGGACGCCGCCCTGGCCGGCGACTACGCCAAGGTCGCCCAGCTCGTCGGCGCCAACTTCAGCAACCAGGTCAACGACACCCTGGCTTCCCTGCAGCAGGCCTACCTGCCGCGCTAAGCGCTAAAGCACTGACACATTGAAACCCCGCCTCCGGGCGGGTTTTCTTTTTGCCCCAGCCAGACCGTCTAGCACGGAGGGCAAACCTGCTATACGATCACGATCCGCGCGGTACGTTTCCCCAGGTCGTATTGCACTTCATTGCCAATTAGGGCCGGATCGTCTAGCAGTCCGTCGCTGCTGCTAGACGATCAGCACGGAGACACCAGACCCCAAACACACGAAAAAGGTGGCCCCGCCACGGGGGCCACCTTTGGTACGTCGCTAAGCGAAAGCTAGCGGTTGATGCGCGTGGTCGGGTGGACGTAGCCGGTCTCCTCCGCCTTGAGCGGCAGGATCAGCTCGTCGCCGAACGGGCTCGCGGCGCCGGTGAGCTTGGAGGAAATCTCGGTGACCGGGTGGCCGTTACCAGGGGTGTGCGTGGGCCACGCCGGGTTCGCGCGACCGATCTTCTCTACATCTTTAGCCATGCCCCTCATTCTTTCACGCCGGGCAAGAAAACGCACGTAAACTCACCCCCGCAATGTCTACCTTCCCCGAAATCTTGCAGTCGCTTAGCGACGATCAGCTCCGCCTGCTCATCCGCACCCGGCCGGATGCCTTCTTCCCCACCCCTCCCTCGGCTGGGTCGTTGGCCACGCGCCTAGGCCTGCCCGGCTCCGCGTCGCGGGCGTTGCGCCAGCTCACTGCCGCCGACTTGGCGGTGCTGGAGCGGCTCGCCGACGCCGGCGCGGAGCTCGACCCGGTGGACGCGGGCGAGCTCGGCGACGTGGCGCACCTGCGCGAGCTCGCCCTCGTCTTCGGGCCGGTAGAGGCGCTGCGAATCTCCCCCGGCACGCTCACCGCCCTGCCCCCTGGCTGGCGCGTGACCGACACCCTGCCGGAGGGCGCGGCCGAGGCGTTGGACGCGCTGCCCGCCCGCGAGCGCAAGGTGCTGGAAACCCTGGCCTCCTCGGGTGGGGTGGGCACGACCTCGGCGGCGGGGCCGGACGCGGACCCTTCAGCGCCGGTGGCGAAGCTGCTTGCGGCGGGCCTGCTGGTGCGGGTGGACGCGAACACTGTTCGGCTGCCACGGCCGGTGCGCGACGCGATGCGCGGGATCACTCCGCGGGAGTTCCCCCTGGCACCGCCCGCAGTGGACGAGGTGGACCAGTCCGCGGTGGACGAGGCCGCGACCTCGGCGGGCTTGGACGCCGTGCGCCAAATGCGCCAGCTGGTCATGGCGCTCATGGACCGCCCGGTCACGCTGAACAAGGACGGCACTGTCGGCGTGCGCGCCGCGGCGAACCTGGAAAAGGAACTCGGCTTCGACCCGAGGCTATTGATCACCATCGGCGAGGCGGCGGGCCTTATCGGGCGCGGCAACGTCGACGACGAGGACGTGCTCGCCGCTACCCGCGACGCGCTGACCTGGATCGACGCCACGCTGTCGGACCAGTGGGCGATCCTCATGGTCGGCTGGGCCGCTTCCCCGTGGCGCTCTGACACCGTCGCAAAGCTTTTGTCCACGGACATGCACGCGCCCGCGGTGCGCCACGCCCGCACAACCATCCTGCGCCACGCGGGCAACGTCGACCAGCTGCTGTTCCACGCCCCGCTGGAGGCGAGCGGGTTCTCCCCGCAGCTCATCCAGGCTGTGGTGGACGAGGCCCAGTTCGTCGGCGCCCTCGCAGGCACCTCGCAGCCGGCGCAGTCCTCTCCCCTGCTGGCGTTGCTGGACGGCGAAGACGTCGCCGCCGCGGCCAAGGCGCTCGTGCCCGCGTCCGTGGACACGCTGATTGCTCAGGGCGACATGACCATGCTGGCCCCGGGTCCGCTCGAGCCGGACATGGCGTCGTTTTTGGAGCGCATCGCCGAGCTCGAGTCGCCGGGGCTGGCCAGCGTGTGGCGGGTCACGGAGGCGTCGGTGCGCCGCGGCCTCGACGGCGGCCTTACCGCCGAGGAGGTCCACGCCTGGCTGGGCCGGCACGTCATGGGCGAGGTGCCGCAGGCGATCGCATTTCTTATCGACGACACCGCCCGCACCCACGGCGCCATCCGCGCAGGCAGCGCGCTGAGCTACATCCGTTCCGCGGACCCGGCGCTGATCGCCACCGCCGCCGAGCGCTGCGACTTACGCGTCCTCGCGCCCACCGTCGCGGTGTCGGACCAGCCGTTGACCAAACTCATGTCGCAGCTGCGCGCTGCCGGGATGCAGCCCACCGCGGAGGACGGTACCGGCGCGACGCTGAACATGGCGCCCGAACCGGCGCTGGTCGCAGCCACCCCGTCCACCCTGCCGCGCGCCTCGAAGGCGGCCGAGGAGCAGGTCGAAGCGATCGTGGCCAAGCTGCGCGCCGACGCCGGCTCCGACACGGACACCGGGGCCGGCAACATCTTTGAGACGCTGCGGGCGGCGGCAAGGGCGAGGCGGCATGTGGCCGTCGGTTTCGTCGATAAGCAAGGGCGCGGCCGCACCCTCACCGTCCTGCCGCTCAGCGTGTCCGCGGGGCAGGTCGACGCACTCGACGAGGCCGCCGATCGCGTGGTGCGCATCGCGCTGCCGCGCATCACCAAAGTGGTGCTGGCCTAGCGGCTGACGCGCTCCAGGATCTCCAGAATGTGCTCGTAATCCTTGCCGGTCGCGGCCGTCAGCCCCAGCTCGCAGGTGCGGTTGGACGACGCATGCGTCGCCGACCCCAGCTCGGCCGCCTGCGCCGCTTCGCGCTTCGTCGCCGCGTGGGTCAGCTCCGGGTGCAGCATGCCGCGGTCGCCCGCGTAACCGCAGCAGTTCCACTCGGCGGGCACGCGCACATCTTCGGCCGCGGCACCGGCGACGCGCTCCAGCGTATCGACGATCCCAAGGTGCGTCGCCGAACACGTCGGGTGCAACGTCACAGAGTCCACCTTCTGCTTCACCTCGAGGCGCTCGAGCACCTGGTCCTCGACGAACTCGATGGCGTCGATGACGGTGATGCCGATGCCCTCGGCCATGTCGCGGAAGCCGTGCGTGCAGCTGGACGCGTCCACGACCACCGGCAGGCGCCCGCCGTCGGTGGCGGCGATGAGCTGGTCGTTGACCCGGCGCTGCATGATGTCGTGGCCCGTGCTCATGCCTTTCGACGCCCACGGGGTCCCGCAGCACATCCCGTCAATGCCCTCCGGGACGGTCAGCGCGAGCCCGGCGCGCTCCACCAGGGTGGCGAACGCCTCAGAGGCGCCCACGCCCTCGCCCTGCGGCCCGAACATGGAGTTCACGCAGGCGGGAACGAACACGCCCGCCGGCTCCGCGCCCGGCGCGCCGATGCGGGTGCCGAACGCCTTGGAGCGCTTCACCCCGCCCTTGGACAGCTCGGGGCGGTACTGCGGCACCGTGTCCTCGCCCACCAGGGCGCGGGCGACGTCGGTGACCTTCTGCACCAGTTTGGTCGGCATGTAGTAGGCGCCGGTCAACGCCGCTGAGGCCAGCGTGTTGCCCGGGCCCCACGCCTTCGCCGCGGCCGCCCAGCCGGCGGACTCCGCGGCGCCCGCCTGGCCGCGGCGCAGGGATTTGATGAATTTGCCGGTGTCGATCTTCACCGGGCAGGCGGTGACGCACATGGAGTCCACCGCACAGGTGTCGATGCCGTCGTACTGGTACGCCTCGTCGATGTGCTTGACCAGCTCGGTATCGCCTTCCTGGATCGCCTTCGCACGGGCGCGGCGCACCACGATGCGCTGGCGCGGGGTCATGGTGATGTCGCGCGAGGGGCACACCGGCTCGCAGTAGCCGCACTCCACGCAGGAGTCGATCTCGTCTTCCACCTGCGGGTTTAGTTTGAAGTTCTTCATGTGTTCGCGCTCGTCGTCGGTGATGATCACGCCCGGGTTCATCACCCCGCGCGGGTCGGCGGCGCGCTTGAGCTCCACCATGACCTCGTAGAGTTCGTCGCCGTATTGGCGGCGCACGTACGGCGCCATCACGCGGCCGGTGCCGTGCTCCGCCTTCAGGTTGCCGCCGGCGCCGAGCACGAGATCGACCATCTCTTCGTTGAAGCCGTCGTAGCGGCCCAGGTTCTCGTCGCCTTCGAAGCGGTCGGTGATCAGGAAGTGGATGTTGCCGTCCTTGGCGTGGCCGAAGATGACGGCGTCGTCGTAGCGGTAGGCGTCGAAAAGCTGCTGCAGCCCGCCGCAGGTGTCGGCCAAGTCGCCGACCGGCACGGCGATGTCCTCGAGCAGCGCGGTCGTGCCGGACGGGCGCGCCTCGGCGACCTGCGCGTACAGGCCCTTGCGGAAGGCCCAGGCCTTGGCGGCCTCGGCGGCGTCGGTGGTGAAGGCGGCCGGAGTCTGCAGGTCGAAGCCCTCCAGCAGCTTCGCACCGGCGGTCTCGTACTCGCGCAGCTCGTCGGCCTCGTTGGCGTGGTACTCGATGAGCAGCGCAGCCTGGCCGGACAGCTCGAAGCCGGTGATCTGCTCCGGCACGGAGTCGAAGGTGCGGCCGACCTTGATGGAGCGCGAGTCCATCAGCTCCAGCGTGGCGGCCTTCGAGTCGAACAGCGCCGGCAGGGAGCGCGTCGCCGCGTCCAGTGTCGGGTACACCGCGATGGTGGTGGTCTTCAACTTCGGCACCTCGATGGTGCGCAGCACGGCCTCCGCGATGAACGCGAGCGTGCCCTCGGACGCGACCAGCAGGTGCATGAAGATGTCCAAGGGCGAGTCATAATCCAGGAACGCGTTGAGGCTGTAGCCCATCGTGTTCTTCAGCGCGAAGTGGCGCTCGATGGTGGCCACGGATTCCTTGTTCTCGCGCACGCGCCGCTTCAAGCGCTCAAGCTTTGCGACGAGCTCCGCCTCCTCCCGCGCAAACTGCGCCTCCGCATCCGCGTGTGCGGTGTTGATGACGGTGCCGGACGGCAGCACGAACGTCATCGATTCGATGGTGTTGTAGGTGTTGTACTGCGTGCCGCAGGCCATGCCGGAGGAGTTGTTGGCGATCACGCCACCCATGGTCGCCGCGCCCTCGGACGCCGGGTCCGGGCCGATCTTGCGGCCGTACGGGGCGAGGTGGGCGTTGACCTGGCGCACCGTGGAGCCAGGCTGGACGCGCACGCGCTTGCCGCCGTCGAGGACCTCCACGCCACGGAAGTGCTTGCGCACGTCCACCATCATGCCCGCGCCGCCGGCCTGGCCGGACAGTGAGGTGCCGCCGCCGCGCAGCACCACCGGGGCACCGGATGCCGCCGAGGCGCGGAAAGCGGCCGCCACGTCGTGGGCGGAGCGGGTCTCCACCACCACGTCCGGGGTGTAGAGGAAGTGCGACGCGTCGTGGGCGTACTTGATCCGGTCGATCGGGCGGGTGGAAAGCGCCTGGTCGGAACCGAGTTCGCGGGACAGATGCTCTGCGGGGGAGGAAATGGTTGTGGTCATGAATCCATGCTAGCCCCCTGTGAATTCGCAGAATGCATTTCACAACCGTTGACAAATCGTTGGGTTTATACAACACTTCATTGCATGTCGCCGAAGAAGCTACCGAAGGACCCGATATATAACCGGGTTCGTGTACTCCGCACCGAGCGCGACATGACACGGATCCAGCTCGCAGAACTGATCAACGTCAACCCGCAAACCGTCGGTGCACTCGAGCGCGGAGACCACTCCCCCAGCCTGGATCTAGCCTTCCGCATCTGCGAGGTCTTCGGGCTGCCCGTGGAGGCCGTGTTTTCCCGTACCGAGTTCGCCCCAATGTCGAAGGAGCTGTACACCAAATGAGCCGCATCGACACCATTCGCAAGCAAGACCCGCTCAAAGCCGCACGGTTCCGCAACCCCCGCGACACCCGCAGGCTGATCGTCCTGTTCTTCGCCGGCCTGGTGATTTCCTTTTCTTGCATGGCGTATCAGATCGCATTCGGATTCAACTGGTGGCCGAATGGGTTGTGTCTCGTGAGCATTGCAGTGAGCATGTGCGCGTGGACGTTGATTCGTTCTGCCAACGAGATGAAAGACACCGCGCCCGAAGAACACCTGGACGAGTACGAACGGGTTGTACTTGCGACATGGCGCAAGCGCTCCCTCACGTTGTTTTCCACGCTGGTCGGTGTCGGCGGTTTCGGGTTCCTTGCTGCGGGCCTGTTCCTTGGCGACGAGTTCAAGCTCGGCCTCATCGCCGCTGGCTACTTCATGCTTGCAACGCTGCTCATCGCCACTTCACTGCCCATGGTCGGCTACGCCATTACCTTTAACCGCAAGGAGGAGGACAAGTGACCACAATCGAAATTTGCGACCTGAACAAGCGCTTTGGCGACGTCCAAGCCCTCGACGGCATGAGTTTTACCGTCCACGACGGCGAGATGTACGGCTTCGTCGGCTCCAACGGCGCCGGCAAGTCCACCACGATGCGCATCGCCCTCGGCGTGCTCGCCGCCGACTCGGGCGAGGTGCTCCTGGACGGGCGCCCGCTTGACGACGACACCCGCCGCCGCATCGGCTACATGCCCGAGGAGCGCGGCCTGTACGGCAAGGAGAAGATCCTGGAGCAGCTGGTCTTTTTGGCCAAGCTGCACGGTGTCGACGGCAACACCGCCAAAAAGCGCGGCACCGAGCTGCTCGAGGAACTCGGCCTGGGCGAGCGCGTGGGCGACAAGCTCGACGACCTCTCCCTGGGCAACCAGCAGCGCGTCCAGCTCGCCGCGAGCCTCATCCACGACCCCGACATCCTCATCCTGGACGAGCCGTTTTCCGGCCTCGACCCCGTCGCCGTGGACGTCATGAGCACGATGCTCACCGACCGCGCCCGTGCAGGCGTGCCCGTCATCTTCTCCTCCCACCAGCTGGATCTGGTGCAGCGCCTGTGCGACCGCATCGGCATCGTCACCCGCGGCCGCATGGTCGCCGAGGGCACCGTCGACGAGCTGCGCGCCCACGGCCCCATCCGCTTCAAGGTGGGCACGCAGGCCCGCGGCTGGATCCCGGAGGGCATTTCGCTTATCGACGACTCCGCCACCCACGTCATCCTCGAAGCCCCGAGCGTCCAGGACGACCAGCGCATCCTGCAGGCCGCCATGGCCGCAGGCCCCGTCCACGAGTTCACCCGGGTCGTGCCCGACCTGGCCGACCTGTTCAAGGAGGTTGTGCAGTAATGGCTACCCAAAACGCCTACTCCCCCATGCACACGATCACCACTACCGCGGCGCGCGAGATTCAGATTCTGCTGCTGAAAAAGGGCGTGGTCATCACCTTCGTCATCCTGCTGCTCGCCATGGTCGGCTTCATCGGCTTCGCCTCTTGGCAGAAGAGCAAGGACGACGCTGACGGCGGCGATGCAAAGACTGCGGTGGCGACCGTAGGCGTCGATAAGCAACTGCTCGACGGCGCCGGGTACGACGCCCGCGAAACTGCGAGCCGCGACGACGCAGTGCAGTTGGTGCGCGACGGCGACGTCAAGGCCGCGCTAGTGGCCGAGGGCGACCAGTGGGAAGTGATCTCGGACGGCACCCCGTCGGCGGGCCTCATGGAGGGGATGGAGGCGCTCGCCGACAGCTACACCCGCGCCGAAACGTTGAACACGCTGGGCATTTCGCCCGCGGATTACGAGGCGGCGTCCCGCAGCATCGACATCGTGCCGGTGGACGTGGACGAGGCCAGCGGCGAAGACTTCGAGCAGCAACTGCTCCGCCTGCTCACCACGTTCGTGGCGCTGATGGTGGTGATCTTCACCGTGATCACCTTCGCCGCCCAGGTGGGAAGCCGCGTGACCGAGGAGAAGTCCTCCCGCGTGGTTGAGCTCGTGCTGGCCTCCGTGCGCCCGCTGGATTTCCTGGCGGGCAAGCTGCTGGGCACGCTCGTGCTGGGCTTCCTCGCCACCGCCGTGCTGCTGATCGTCGGCGGCGTTGGGCTGAAGGTTTCCGGGCTCGTGGACGACATCGCGTTCGACTGGTCCGTCCTCCCCGTCCTGCTGATCGCGTGGCTTCTGGCCATGCTGTTCTTCGGCGCCCTCTACGCCGCGGCCGGCGCGATGGTGCAGCGCACCGAGGACCTGCAGTCCACCCAGATGCCGATCCTGCTGCTCATCATGGCTTCCGCCTATATCCCCGGCTTCGGCTGGATGAACACCGACGCCACGTGGATGCAGGTGATGAGCTGGATCCCGCCGTTTTCCATCTTCGCCGCGCCGCTGTCGTACGCGGCCGGAGACTTCACCGCGCTGCAGCTGGCCGGCTCGTTTGTCCTCGCGGCCTTGGCGACGGCGCTGGCCGTGTGGGCCGCCGCCCGCATCTACAAGCGCACGATCCTGAACAACGGCAGCGTGACCAAGTGGTCGCAGCTGCTGCGCAGGGGCTAGGGGTCGATGTGCATCACTAGATCCATACTTTGGTGAAGCACACGGACCACATCGATCGCAGCGTCCTGTTCACGGTAGAAGATGATGTGGCTTCCTATCGCTTTCTTCCGGTAGCCAGGGCGCACTTCGTCCGCCCATCGCCCGAGCCGTGGATTTTCGCTGATGAAGTCCAGCATCTGGAGAATCCCGCCAACATATCGTTCAGCTTGATCCAGCCCCCATCGTGTGGCCGTGTAGGACCAAATTTCTTCGAGATCGACCTCTGCCTGGCGCCTAAGCCGATATTTCATGCTCGTTCTTCATTCGCTCTATAAACGCTCCCGGGTCAAAGTCCTGGACGACTTCGCTGTTTTCCCCCTTTTCAAGCGCGGCGTTAAGAAGAGCGAATTTCCTCTCTCGCTCCTCCACCAGCCGCAGGCCCTCGCGCAGGACTTCGCTGGCGGAGGCGTAGCGGCCGTCGTGAAGCAGCTCTGCAATGAATTTGTCGTAGCGTTCGCCGAGTACAACGGATGTGTTTTTCGCAGCCATGCACCGTAGACTACCAAGTCCTACTAACACGAAGGAGTAGATCGCATGGCTCTCGGCGACGGCCCCCTGATCGTCCAATCGGACAAGACCGTCCTGCTCGAAGTCGCGCACCCGGACGCGCCCAAGGCCCGCGCCGCGCTCGCCCCGTTCGCGGAGCTCGAGCGCGCGCCCGAGCACATCCACACCTACCGCATCACACCCCTGGCGCTGTGGAACGCCCGCGCCGCCGGCTTCGACGCCGAGCAGGCCGTGGACGTGCTCGAGCGCTACTCCCGCTTCCCGGTGCCGCAGGCGCTGCTCGTCGACATCGCCGAAACCATGGCCCGCTACGGCCGCCTCAAGCTGGTCAAACACCCCGCCCACGGGCTGATCCTAGAGGCGGACGACCCCGCGATCCTCACCGAGGTCACCCGCAGCAAGAAAATCCAGCCGCTCATAGCGAAGCCTATCGACGACACCACCGCCCCCGTCCACCCCTCCGCCCGGGGCCAGATCAAGCAGGAGCTGACCAAGCTCGGCTGGCCGGTGGAGGACCTGGCCGGCTACGTCGACGGCGAGTCCCACCCGATCGCGTTGAACCACGACGGCTGGGAGCTGCGCGACTACCAGCAGTACGCCGCCGAATCCTTCTGGGAGGGCGGCTCCGGCGTGGTGGTGCTGCCCTGCGGCGCCGGCAAAACCATCGTCGGCGCCGCATCGATGGCGCAGGCGCAGACCACCACGTTGATCCTGGTCACCAACACCGTCGCTGGCCGTCAGTGGCGCGACGAGCTGCTGCGCCGCACCACCCTCACGCCCGAGGAGATCGGCGAGTACTCCGGCGAGAAGAAGGAAATCCGCCCCGTCACCATCGCCACCTACCAGGTGGTCACCCGCAAGACCAAGAGCGAATACCGCGCGCTCGAACTTTTCGACTCCCGCGACTGGGGCCTGATCATCTACGACGAGGTCCACCTCCTCCCCGCCCCCGTCTTCCGCATGGCCGCCGACCTCCAGTCCCGCCGCCGCCTGGGGCTCACGGCGACCCTCGTACGCGAGGACGGCCGCGAAGACGACGTCTTCTCCCTCATCGGGCCAAAGCGTTACGACGCCCCATGGAAAGAACTCGAGATGGCCGGCCACATCGCCACCGCCGAATGCGTCGAGGTCCGCACCACACTCACCGACGAGGAGCGCCTCACCTACGCCACCGCCGAAACCCGCGAGCGCTACCGTCTGGCGGCCTGTTCGGCGGGCAAGCTGGAGGTCGTCGATAAGCTTCTTGCAACGCACAAGGGGCAGCAAACTTTGATCATCGGCGCGTACGTGGAGCAGTTAGAGGAGATCGCATCGCGTATCGACGCTCCCCTGGTCGACGGCAAAACCACCACCAAAAAGCGCGAAGAGGCCTTCCAAGCCTTCCGCGACGGGGAAATCTCCACCCTGGTGGTGTCCAAGGTGGCCAACTTCTCCATCGACCTGCCCGAAGCCGCCGTGGCTATCCAGGTCTCCGGCACCTTCGGCTCCCGGCAAGAAGAAGCGCAGCGCCTGGGGCGGTTGCTGCGCCCGAAGGCCGACGGCGCCGAAGCGGTGTTCTACACCGTCGTCGCCCGCGACACCCTAGACTCCGAGTACGCCATGCACCGCCAACGCTTCCTCGCCGAGCAGGGCTACGCGTACCGGTTGGTCGACGCCGCCGACCTTTAGACTTGTATGCCATGAGTGGCATGAAGGTATTCAAGTTCGACGTCGACGAGGAGTTTGCGAAGCAGCACAACGAAATGGTGCGCGACACCCGCAGCCTCGTCGCATCCGGCATCGCGATCTTTGTCATCTCCCTGATCGTCGGCGTTGCCGTGTGGTTCCTGGTGGACCCGTCCTCGCCCTGGCACTGGCTCGGCAGCTTCGGCGCGGTGCTGTTCGGCATTTTGATGCTGGTGGTGGCGCTCCTGATCCCCCGCAGCGTGGGCAAGACCCAGGAGATCTACGACTCCAACCCCCTCGCCCCCGCCATCATCACCGAGCGCGCCGGCACGACGGTGACCCTAACCGCGCTGGTGAACCTCAACGTGGATCCTGCCCTGCCGCCGCGTTGGGCCATCACCTCCCGAGTGATGCAGCCGCTCCCCAACACCTCCGACAAGGTCGGCACAAAGGTGCCGGTCGCAGCCGTGGGCGCGCAACGCTCGGCTCGCGACCAACAGCACTGGCAGACCATCACCCCAATGCCCATCGCCTGGGGTACGCCCGACGAGGCAGTGGTCGCCTCCGCTAGGAAGTCGATCCCCCAGGACCAGTGGTCCACGCTCGAGCGCGCCCGCAAGAAGTCCGAGTTCGTCGATCGGTCCAAGAACTCGCTGGTGGAGCTCTAACGTTCTCGAGCGAAGCACTCGCCCTACCACCGGCGACAGCTCCCGCATCGGATCAGTCGCGGGCTTCTTTCGCAAAACCCCGCCTGCGGGACTTCGTTGGCCGGCACCAATTGTCGGTGTCGATGCTGTCGTCCGCAATGCGGAGTTGGTGTGTGTCCCAATCTCGTCGTTTCTCCCGAACGCGCGGGTGCGCTTTGTAAGAGTCGTCCAGCCCGGCTGTGTTTGTGCTGTTCGGCGCATGGCGCAGGTGGTGGTCGCTTTGTGTCAAGTGGTTGTGAACAGTTTCTGGTTCAGGCGACGGTAAGTGTGGGTGATTGTGGGCGGGTTTTGGTGGTTGTGCGGATGATGGTGACCTCTTTGGGTAGTCCGGTCGGT
>NZ_JAKRMR010000019.1:0-30446 GCF_022346205.1 Corynebacterium sp. ACRPZ | reverse complement strand
GTATCGCGCACAGAGGGTTTACGCCCTCGTCAACTGAATAGCAATGCGGATGTAGCGCAGTTGGTAGCGCATCACCTTGCCAAGGTGAGGGTCGCGAGTTCGAGTCTCGTCATCCGCTCCATTTCAACAAAAAGGGGTCCACCCTCTCGGTGGGCCCCTTTTTGCTATTCGCGCTCCCCCGCCTCCAAGCGTTGCAGATACAGCCGGGCAACGGTGAATTCCAACGGCTCGTCCAGCGGCGACGAGTACGTGCGCGCCCCGAAGTCGCGCGCAAGCTGGCGGCGGGCAGCATCCACAATGGCGCCAACGAGCCCGGAGGACACCTGCATCGGGTTCTTCGGCGCGAACGCCACTTCTTCCGGCACTCCCCGGTCCACCGCGAGCTTGCGGAAGATGTACTTGTCGTGGCCATTGTCATCGGACTGCACCAGCGACGGGTGGATGCGCTGTGCGAGCTCAACCGCCGCGTGGGTCTGCCAGATCTGGACGTGCCGCTCGGGATCGTCCAAGAGCCGCTCGTAGAAGTCCGGCACAAAACGCTCGCGCTTGAAGTTCTTAGCGACGTTTGCCCGCAGCGCCGCATCCCACGCGTCAACGAGGCTCTCCCCCGCCGCGGGAGCCACCGTGTGCCCGCCCATGAACAGCGCGTCGGCCCCGGCTCCGGAAAGCAGTACGCCTTCGGCGCCGTGCTCGTGCGAAGCGCCGTCGATAGCCTTCAACACGGCACCCGCCGAGATCTCCCACGGCTCCGGGAACTCGAGAGCCCGCACGACCCGCGCGAGAAGCCGCTCGAAGTCTTCGTCGGTGGGGCGAACAATCACGTGCTCGAGGCCGCATTGCTTTGCGACGGCTGCCGCCCTCCCCACTTCCTGGTCCTCCGTGTGCTGGCTGTAGGTCACGGCCAACGTGCCCTGCGCGACCTCGGCCACGTAGGTGGCCAGAAGGATGGAATCGATGCCGCCGGAGAGTTGGAGCACGGGCCGCCCCGCGTTGCGGGCGACGGCGGCGGTGACGCGTGCGCGGAGGTAGTGGTCGATGGCGGCGGACGCTTCGCCGGCGTCTGAGATGTCGTAGGGCCCCTTCTTGAGCTGCTGTTCGTCTGCAACGTATTCGAGCGCTGCCCCGGTGATGTCGTGCATAGCTACGTTGTCCTTTCGCGGTAGCCGTCGGAAAGCTGCGTACCGGTGCGTCGTTGCTCGCCGGAGGCGCTGTCTAGGAACGGTGCCAGCTGATAGTTGGTGTTCCTCATCCGCTCGATTTCACGCTCCAGCTCCGTGATTCGCCCTTGGAGCTCGGCCGTCTTGCGGGGACGCCGTAGCCAGAATTTCTGGGCCTTCGTGCGGACCTCCTCCGGCGCTTCGCGGCCTTCGCGCACCCGGAATACGGTGTTGCGCACTAGGAGGAAGAAACCCACCATGATGAACGCCATCATGCCGATCAATCCGATGCGTTCGAAAGTGGAGATGCCATCGATGCCCAGCACGCTGATGTTGGTGATCAACAAGCCCATCAGTGCAGCGAACAGCGACAGCACTTCCACGGATTTCCACACCAGCTGGTTCGACTCTGACTCGAGCTGGCGTGACAACGCCTGCACCTTCTCATCCACGGAAGCTACCTGCCGCTCGACGGCACTACGGATGGCTGTCTGCACCTGCCACTCGGTGGAGACAAGCAGACGGTAGTTCTTGTACTCCTCGTGGCGGGCGAGCTGCTGCGGATCCAGCACACGAATTGCCATATCCAGAGATTCCACGGCGCGCCGGTAACAGTAATTCTGGTCTTCCAGCAGCGTCGGGTCGGCGCTGAGGGTTTGTTCCAGTTCAAGCGTGTGGGTCGCGGTCGGCCCCTTCTCAAAATCCCACTGCGTTGCCGCGGCGATCCTGCGGTAGGCCTCCCCCATCCGGTAGTACGCATTGCCGTCCTTGGGGTCCGACTTGACCAGGGATTCAGCCAGAATCAGCATCTCCACCCCGTAGAAGCGGAACGGAAACAGCCACAGGCCGTGCAGCAGGAGGTGGCGAAGCTTGACCGGCACACGGTCCAGGTGCCGCGAGAGGTTTGTCGGACTTTCCGGGTCTAAGCCGATGGAGGAAAAGAGCTCGGACGGGACAATCCGCTTGCCGGCGCTGAGTTGCGCGAACGTGAGGTAGATGCCGTTGAGGTCGTACGGACCGACCTGCAGTGGAGCGTCGTCTGCGCGGCTGAGCACTTCAAAAATGCCGTCGTAGTTGAAGTCGAACCGGTACAGCTGCAGCTCAATCAGCGCAGTTGCCAAATACAGCAGGCGCGGTTGCTCCACACTGCGGTGTCGACGTACGCGCTGCGGCTCGTGCGCCCCAAGTCCCCGCTCCCGGGCTTGCCAACAAACGTCGGTGACCATATTCAAGAACGGCTCGAACCAGACCATCTCAGTTGCTCTGTCCGCAGTCGACGCGAACGCGGCCTGCGCGGATGCCGCGAGGTTGTCTTTCCAGTGGCTTGTATCCGAGCGGTCGAACAGGAGCGAATAGAACTCGGATGCTTCCGAGTCCGCAATCCAGCCATTCCGTGCAGCGACGGCTGCCGCGTCGAGGTCAAAATGGTTTCCGGTAGGTTGCACAACATCCCCTTCAACAGACTGGAAGCAAGTGTAATGAACGAGCGACCTCAATCCCTTGATCCGGAACTTCTCATCGGTCCGGTTAAGCCGCCCGGAACGCGAGAGACTCGCCTTATGGGAATCGCGGCGCTGACCGGAGCTGCCGCAAGCAAGGGAACTTCTTCCGGCTTGGGCAACGACACCGATTTCGCGCTGCTGAACGCACTGCGCATCTGGTCAGATGCGGTGCTCGTCGGTGCCGAGACCGCGCGCAAAGAGAACTACTTCGGCGTGCGTACCACCGCACAGCAGCGCGAGGCTCGGCGCGGACGGGGACAAGCGGAAGTTCCGCCGATTGTCGTGGTGACCAAGAGCCTGAAGTTCGACACTGCAACGCAGCTGTTTACGGACACACGTACGCCGCCGTTGTTCGCTGTACCCGCAAGCGTTCTGGGCGATACGGAGGTGTCTGAACACGCGCGGGAGATCGAGCAGGCGGGTGGCGTGATTGTGCCCGTGGAGGGCGAAGACGTCTCCGCAGTCGTTGCCGCACTGCACGCACGGGGGTTGGCCCGCATCGTCTGCGAGGGCGGCCCCAGCTTAAACACCCAACTCATCGGTGCCAGCGAAGTAGATGTATTCCACTACACCGTCAGCCCGCGCGCGGTGCAGCCGTCTGAACTACGCCTATTCGCCGGGGTGGACACTCCTTCAGACCACGCTTTCATCCTCGAGGCGGCGCACACCACAAGCGACTCGATGCTCTTCCTGCGCTACCGGAGCGTGCGCGAAGGGTAGCCGCACCGTGGCAGGTACGGTTAGGCGCGTGATTGCTACCCCACCGCCTCGAAGCGCCCCCGAAGAGCCTGCACCGGGTTCGACTGCAGTGCAGGCCCAGCCCGCCGACGAGCGCGCGGGCCTCGCGCCCGCGATCGCCGCTGCCGCCTGGCCTGTCGCGGTGCTTCTGGTGCTCCACCGGCTGTTCCTCCTCGCGCGCGCGGGCTCGGTGACGGACGACTTCACCACCGTGTGGTCCGCAGCGCGCCGGTTTGTGGAACGCGTCCCCGTGTACAACGAGGTCTACAGCCACGTCAATCCGCACTACCTGTACAACCCGGGCGCGACCCTGCTGCTGTCGCCGCTGGGGCTGATTTCCGACATAGACCTGGCCCGTCCGCTGTTCATCGCCGTCAACGTCGCGTGCATCATCGCCGCTTTAGCGTGGCTGACCAAGCTTGCAGGCCGCCCGCTTTCCGGGCCGACGTTTCCCGTCGCCGTTGCGCTGGCGTTTTGCACCGAAGCCGTGACCAACACGCTGGTGTTTTCCAACATCAACGGCATACTCCTGCTCGCGCTGGTGGCCTTTATCGCGCTCTTGCTTGCCCGCCGCGACATCGCCGCCGGTGTGGTACTGGGGTTGGCTATCTTGGTCAAGCCGATGTTCGCTCCGCTGCTGGTGCTGCCGCTGCTGCAGCTGCGCTGGCGCCCCGCGCTCGGCGCTATCGGCGTCCCGGTGGTGATGAACCTCATCGCGTGGCCGTTCACGCCCGGCGCCCGCGACTACCTCGACGTGGTGGTGCCGTATCTGAAGGTCACGCGCGACTATGCCAACTCTTCCCTGTCCGGTTTCGCCGTCTATTTCGGCATGCCCCGCTGGGCCCATGCGCTGCTGTTCCTCCTCCTCGCCGCTGCGGTCGCCGGAGCGGTGCTCGGTCTTGTGCGTGTGCGCCACAGCCAGGATCTGCTGTATCTGGCCGTTGGCTCCGGGGTGCTGCTCGCGGGAGTGTGCCTGTTGTCCTCCCTGGGCCAGGCGTACTACTCCATGATGCTGTTTCCCGCCCTGTTTACGGTCTTCCACCCGGACAGCCCGCTGCGCAGCTGGCCCGCTTGGCTCGGCGCCGCGCTGTGCCTGTCCCCCTTGAATTGGTCCAGCCCACTGCACCCGTTGACCGGCAGCTGGCTCAACACCTTCTTGCCCACTGCCGGGTGGGCCGTGTTTATTGTCGCGTGTGCGGCGTGGGTATTGTTGAGGCCAACCTTGCGGCGCACTCCGACGGAAAGGATTCGGCGATGACGGATTTCAAGGACTTTACCGACGCGCAGTGGCGCGAGAAGCTCACGGCCGAGGAGTACCACGTCCTGCGGGAGGCTGGCACCGAGCGTCCGGGCATCGGCGAGTACACGGACACCACCACCGAGGGTGTGTACCGCTGCCGCGCGTGCGGCGCTGAGCTGTTCCGCTCCACTGAGAAGTTTGACGCCCACTGCGGCTGGCCCGCGTTCTTCTCCCCGCTGGCGGGCGACGCCATCATCGAGCGCGAGGACACCTCCCTCGGCATGGTGCGCACTGAGGTGCTGTGCGCGAACTGCCACTCCCACCTGGGCCATGTGTTCGCCGGCGAGGGTTTCGACACCCCCACCGACCTGCGCTACTGCATCAACTCGATCTCGCTGACGCTCGACGAAGCATAGAAAAGGCGCCGTCAAAGCAATTGCTTTACGACGCCACCTTCGGTCTACCCACGCCTAGGGCAGCACCGAAATAATTTCGCCGATGTCGCCGACACGGCGGCCCGTCTGGAACGGGATCTCCTCGCGGACGTGCAGGCGGGCCTCGGTGTAGCGCATGGTCTTCATCAACGCCTCGATGCGCTCGAGCGTCGGCGCCTCGAAGGCGAGCATCCACTCGTAATCGCCGAGCGTGAAGGCCTCGACGGTGTTGGCGCGCACGTCCGCAAAATCGCGGGCCGCCATGCCGTGCTCCGCGAGGATGCGGCGGCGCTCCTGCGGGTCCATCACGTACCAGTCGTATGAGCGCACGAACGGGTAGACCGTGATCCAGTCCCCCGGCTCCTCGCCCATGATGAAGCTGGGGAGGTGGGACTTGTTGAACTCCGCAGGGCGGTGCAGACCGTTGCCGATCCAGCTCAGCTCCACCTTCTGCCCGAACGCGGTTTCGCGGCGGAAGTCCGCGAGCGCCTTCTGCAGGTGCTCGAACTCCTCGGCGTGCCACCAAATCATGAAGTCGGCGTCGGCGCGGATCCCGGTGTTGTCGTAGATGCCGCGGACAGTGACCACGCCTTCCTGCTCGAGGTTGGTGAAAAAGGCGCGAGCTTCGTCGATAAGCTCGCTGCGCTCGGCGCCAAGTGCACCAGGAACTGCGCGGAACACCGCAAACTGCAAAAACCGCTGCGTGGCGTTGAGTTTGTCAAAGTCGAGCTTGGCCATGTTGTGCCCCTTTCCTGCCTCAAGGCAGATCAAACAAAAGTCGGAGAACATTCTACGCCGTAGGTTCTGCCGCTCACGGCGCGCCTCCCCCAACGGCGCCGGTTGCTGGATACGTTTGACCCTGTGATGAAACCGGACACCACCTCCCCCATGTCCGCCGGCGGCGCGGGCAGCAACAGGGACGACCACGGCAACAGCGATTCCTGGCCCGCAGAGTTCAGCGCGGCCGTCGAATCCATGCACGCGGCGCGCCTGCGCCCAGAGATCACCCTGGGCACCATCCGCCCGCCACAGCGCCCCGCGCCGTTCAGCCACGCCGTTGGCCTCGAAGTCGCGCACGCTGACGAGGAAAACGTCCCGGTGGACTCTGAAGGCGACGCGTTCGGACGCCTAATCCTGCTGCACTCCCCCGCCGCTGAAGAGGCGTGGGAAGGCACCATGCGTCTGGTGGCCTACATTCAGGCCGACATGGACGACGCCGTGGCCTCCGACCCGCTTCTGCCTGACGTGGCCTGGCAGTGGCTCAACGAGTCGCTCGCAGAAACCGGTGCACGCCACACCAACCTCGGTGGCACGGTGACCTCGACCGCTTCGGTGCGGTTCGGCGAGATCGGCGGTCCGCCGCGCGCCTACCAGCTGGAGATGCGCGCCTCCTGGACCGCGGAGGGCACCGACCTCCAGCACCATGTAGAGGCGTTCTCCAAAGTGCTCGCCCACGTGGCGGGTTTACCGCCGGAAGGTGTGGCCCAGCTCAGCTCGCGCTAATATCTTTCCTTGATGAGTGCCCGGCTGGACTACCGCCTTGTAGACACGCCCGCCGCCTTCCATGAGGCGGCGGGCGCACTCGCGCACGGTCGCGGCCCGTTCGCCGTGGATACCGAACGCGCCTCCTCATTCCGCTACGGCGACCGCGCATTTCTCGTGCAAGTAGCGCGCCGAGGCGCGGGAACGTTCCTCATCGCCCCCGAAGGCCACCGAGACGAGGTCCGCGAGATCTTCGCCCCGGTGCTCGGCGGCCAGGAGTGGATCATCCACGCCGCGAGCGAAGACCTGCGCAGCCTAGCGCTGCTCGGGCTCCACCCCGGCGTGCTTTTCGATACTGAGCTCGCGTCGCGCCTCGTCGGCTACGACCGGCCGAACCTCGCCGCGATGGTCGAACGCTTCGTCGGCGTTGAACTGGAGAAAGGCCACGGGCACGAGGATTGGTCCCGCACGCCGCTTCCCAAATCGTGGCAGGACTACGCCGCGCTGGATGTGGAGTACCTCAACGAGCTCGCTGAGGCCCTCACCGAGGTGCTGGACGCCGAAGGCAAACTCCGCTGGGCCTTCGAGGAATTCGCGCACCTCATCTCCGTCTACTCGCTTACCCCGCGCCCTGTGAAGTCATGGCGCGACATGAAGGGCATCTCCTCCCTGCGCGACCAGTCCGGCCTCCAAGTGGCGCGCGAACTATGGCACGCACGCGAGGAAATCAGCGAACAGCGGGACATCGCTCCTGGGCGCCTGCTGCCCAACAGGGCACTGCTCGATATCGCCCTCGCTGAGCCGGATTCACCCCGCGGCCTGGCACGGGCCGTCGGAGGGAAGGGAATGCCCTCCCGGGAGGTTCGGCGCTGGCTCGGCGTGGTGGAACGCGCACTGGCGGCTGACCCCACCACGTGGCCGCGTCGCAAAGACCCGCGCGCAAACGGCACGCCATCGAAGTCCGGATGGGAGCGCCACTACCCAGAATCGTGGCAAATGCTGCAGCTGTGCCGCGAAGACATCGCCGCCAGCGCAGAAGACTTGGACATTCGCCCCGACATTTTGCTCACACCGGCAATTTTGCGCGAGACGGTGTGGAACGCACCTGACAACGGGCCGGCTTGGGACACTCACCAAGCAGCGTCGGCCCTAAAGAAGGCGGGGGCACGGCCGTGGCAGGTGGAACTTACGGCGCCAATTTTGGCCGCAGCCCACGCAGAGATGCTCGAACTGGTCTAGCGCTGACCTAATTTTCGGGATCCGCCAGGCTGGCCGCCCACTCGCGCACCTGAGCTGCAGCGGAGGCGGGATCAAGGCCGTACTCCTGCAGGATCTCGCCGCGCGAAGCGTGCAACGGGAAGATGTCCGGGAATGCGAGCTGCCGCGCCGGGGTATCCACTTCCGCAGCCGCGAGCGCCTCGGCGACAGCGGATCCCACGCCGCCGCGGACCACGCCGTCTTCGTACACCACCACTAGGTCAGCTTCCGCAGCCAATTCGAGCACGTCCGAGGAGACGGGGATGACCCAGCGCGGGTCAACCACGGTTGCCCGGATGCCGTCGGCAAGCACCGCTTCTGCGACCTCGAGGCCGTACTTCGCAAACGCGCCGACAGCGACGATGAGCACGTCGATGTCGTCCTCGGTGCCCTCTCCGTCGGGGCGCGACAGCACGTCCGTGCCGCCGGAAAGGCGCTCCAACGCGTCAATATCTGCACCGACAGCGCCCTTGGGGAAGCGGACGACCGTCGGGCCGTCATCGACAGCGATTGCCTCGGAGAACTCCTCCCGCAATCGGGCGGCGTCGCGCGGCGCCGCGATGCGGATGCCCGGCACAATGGAGGCGATTGCCATATCCCAGACACCGTTGTGGCTGGCGCCGTCAGACCCGGTCACACCCGCGCGGTCGAGCACCAGCGTCACAGGCTGGTTAATCAGCCCCACATCCATCAGCAGCTGGTCGAACGCCCGGTTCAAAAACGTCGAGTACACCGCAACGACTGGGTGCAGGCCGCCGAGGGCCATGCCGGAGGCGGATGCAACGGCGTGCTGCTCCGCGATACCGACGTCGAAGAAGCGGTCCGGGAACTGCTCCGCAAAAGGCTGCAGGCCGGTCGGGCCCGCCATCGCCGCGGTGATGGCCACAATGTCGTCTCGCTCATGGCCGGCGCGCAGCAACTCCTTGGTGAACACGGAGGTCCAGCCCGGCTCAGAGGAGGCGAGAGACCGTCCAGTCACCGGGTCAATCACACCCGTGGAGTGCATCTGGTCCGCCACGTTGTTCACGGCCGGCGCGAACCCGTGACCCTTCTCAGTGACCACGTGCACGATCAGCGGGCCCTCGTAGCGCTTGGCGTACTTGAACGCGTTGAGCAGGCTCTTAATGTCGTGCCCTTCCACCGGGCCGACGTACTTCATGCCCAGCTCCGGGAACATTTCGGTGGGCAGCACCTGGTACTTCACGCCCTCCTTGAGCGCGTGCAGCGCGTCAAAGGTGCGCTCTCCCACCCAGCCCATGGACTTCAGCGTCTTCTTGCCGGACTCCATCACTTCGTCGTACGCCGGCTGCATGCGAAGCGCCGCGAGCTGGTCGCGCAGCTTTGTCAGGTTGTTGGCGAACCCGCCGATAGTCGGCGAGTAGGACCGGCCGTTGTCGTTGACCACGATCACAACATTGCGGTTGGCCGCCGCGATGTTGTTCAGCGCCTCCCAGCACATGCCGCCGGTCAGCGCGCCGTCACCCACAACGGCGACAACGTTGTCGCCGTCCCGGCCCATCAACGCCTTCGCCTTGGCAAGGCCGTCCGCGTAGGACAGCGACGCGCTGGCGTGCGAAGACTCGGTCCAATCGTGCTCCGACTCCGCGCGCGCGGTGTAGCCGGAAAGCCCGCCTTTCTTGCGCAGCGTGTCGAACTGCCCGCCGCGCCCGGTGAGGATCTTGTGCACGTACGACTGGTGGGACGTGTCCCAAATAATCGGGTCGTTCGGTGAATCGAAGATGTAGTGCAGCGCAATGGTCATCTCCACAACACCCAGGTTTGGGCCGAGGTGCCCGCCGGTGGCGGAGACCTTCTGGATCAGCATCTGGCGGATCTCATCCGCAAGATCATCGAGCTGCGCAGGAGAAAGCTTGCGGACATCCGCTGGCGTCGCAATATGCTCGAGCAGTGCCACAGTCCTGTCGTACTCCTTCGCCGTATCGGGCGCGCCCGGAATGGGCGCAGCTGCCGTTTCGTTCACGCTAGTTTACACGCTGGCTTTTAGACGAATTCTCGTCCCGCTACACCGCTTCAAGCACCGCGATCACTTCGAAGTGGTGGGTGTTCGGGAACGCGTCGATAAGCTTCATCTGCTTCACCGCGTAGCCGTGCTCGCCAAAACCCGCAAGGTCGCGAGCGAACGTTGCCGGGTCGCAGCCGACGTGGATGATGCGCTCGGGTGCCGCCTGGCCAATTGCACGGACCACCTCGGCGCCAGCGCCTGTACGCGGCGGGTCCAGCACAACCAAACCCGGCGGTCGCTCCAGCCCGCCCACGACCGCCGCCGCATCGCCGTGGTGGACGCGCACATCGCATGCATCCGCGACCTGCTGGCGGCGGGAGGTTGCTGCGCTGGAATAGTCCACCGACTCGATTCGGCCGCCGCCGAGCGCCTCGCTCATCGACGGCACGAACGCGCCGACACCGCCATAGAGGTCCCAGCCCACGCGGTTGGTGTACTCCCCCGCACCCCACTGCGCGATCACGTCCGAGTACGCCTCAGGGGCGCGCAGGTGCGCCTGCCAAAACGCAGTTGGTGGAAAGACGAAGTCGAACCCGCGCACGCGCTCCACCAGCTCACCTGGACCTTCAAGCACGCGCTCGACGCGCTCCACGCGGCGGCCGCGTTGCGCAGCCTGGGTCTCCACTACGTGGCGGGTGCCGTCGGCATCAACCGCAACGACGAGCTCGGCGCCGGGAGTGAACTTCTCGGCCTGTTCTCCCACGATGCCGTCGAGCAAGCCCGGCACCGGCTGGGTGCACGTCACTCCTGCGACAACGTCGGTGGAACGCGCCCGCCGCATGCCGGCGTTGCCCTGGCTGTCCACGCCAAGCCGGACGCGGGTGCGCCACCCGGTGACCGGCTGGAGCTGGACCGCCTCCACTGCACCAAGGTCGAGCGCGTCAAGCACCCCGAAGCGGGAAGAAAGCGCTCCAAGTTGTCCAAGCAGCACCTCGCGCTTGAACTCCAGCTGCGCATCTGCCTCGATATGGGAAAAGTCGCAGCACCCCGCGCCTGCGGCCGCCGCGGGGCAGGTGGGATCGACTCGGTGCGGCGACGGCTCAAGTACAGCGGTGGTCTCCGCGCGGGCCCAACGCTTCTTCACCTTCGTCAGCGTCGCCTCCACCGTGTCGTCGGGGATTGCGCCGCGGACGAACACCACGCGGCCGTCGGGCGCGTCGGCAATGCCTTCACCGCCGTGAGCCATGGCCCGGACATGCAAGCGCACCGGCTCCCCGACCGCGAGAGCGGGCGAGCCGGTGCCGTGCTGAAGCTCCGCCACTTACTCGGCAGCAGACGGGGTGTCGCCGCCTGCCTTCGTGCTGCCGCCGGCTGCGCGGCGCTCGCGCAGCTCCTGCAGCTGCTTCTGGTTCTCCGCGTTTTGGGCGATGATTTGCTTCAGCGCGTCGCTCAGGGCGTTTGGGTTACCCTCCGCCGGAGCCTGCGCGGACGCCTGACCCTGACGCGCCTTGGCCTCAGCCGCTGCCTGCACCTGCTGCGCCAGCTGCGCAGGAAGGACAACCTGCAGGGAGTTGCCGGCCAAAATCGGGTCCTCGCCGCGGTAGACGAAGGAGCGCGCGATGGTCTCGCGGCCGATCTCAGCGAGCTGGTCTTTAGACCCGGTCGGTGCTGCCAAGGTCACGCGGTAGAGCCAGCGCGGGCCCTCCACACCGATAATGCGGATGACGCCGTTTGTGCCGGTGCCCACGATCTCCTGGCCCCACGGGCCCTGCTGGATCTCCACCGGCATGCCTTCGGCGCGCATGCCCGCGATGATCTCCTCCGAGGATTCCTCCCACAGGCCGCCGGTGCGCGGCGCGGCGAATGCCACCGGGGTGATGCGGCCGTAGCGGGTGACTACGTGGACCATCTTGGGGCCCTGTTCGCCCATCTCCACCTGCACCTGGGATTCCTTCGGCAGCGGGACGCGGATGGAACCGAGGTTCAGGGTGACGTTGGAAAAGTCCGAGAAGTCGAAGTCCTCGATGTCCACGTTGTCGCCGTCGAACGGGCCGGTGGAGCCGCCGACCGGGTCGTAGTCCGTCAGCGCCTCCACACCAGCTGCGGCGGAAGCGACAGGTGCGGACGCGGGGGCAGCTTCCGGCTTTTCAACGGGCTTGTCGACGGGCTGTTCAGCGGGCGCAGCTTCCTCAGCCGCCTCGATCTTCGGCGCCGCCTCAGGCTCGGCCGCGGGCTGGTCCTGCTTCGGCTCGAGCGGCGAGGACTCCACAGGATTCTCCTGCTTCTGCTTCTTCTTTTTCTTGCCAAACGGCCAAAATGCCATCGGTGGTCACTCCCTAAATTGGTGGTCGCAGATGAGTGTAATTCTTGTGTTTGCGGTTACTGACTGTAGCCCGTGCTAGTGCGTGCCGGTCGAGCCGTACCCGCCCGCGCCGCGCTGTGTTTCGTCCAGCGCCTCAACCTCGGTGAAATCCACCAATTCCACGCGCTGAATCACCAGCTGCGCGATCCGCATGCCGCGGGTGATCTCGATCGGCTGGGATCGGTCGGTGTTGAGCAGGCAGACCTTCAACTCTCCGCGGTAGCCCGCGTCGATCGTGCCGGGCGTGTTGACGATGCTCAACCCGTGCTTGGCGGCCATGCCGGAGCGCGGGTGGATCAGGCCGACCGTTCCCACCGGCAGCGCGATTGCCACACCGGTGGCCACCAGCGCCCGCTCCCCCGGCTGCAACACCAGATCTTCTGTGGAATACAGGTCCGCGCCGGCGTCCTCCGGATGTGCCCGCATCGGCATTGGCAGCTCCGGATCAAGGCGCTTGACTGGAATCGGCGGGAGCGGATCGCCACCGTAGGTGCTGTACGTGCTGTTTTGGTTCTCCACCCGCCCCACACTACGTCAGTGCCGCTCCGGCAGCGCTACTTCGTCGGGGCACTGCGCCGGGCTCCCCCGTTGCTGCCGCGCAAGTATGTCCCTGCGTTTGCCCCGCCTATTGTGGAATGCGTGAGTGAGACCGCTTCGACCCCTTCAAACCCCGGCTCCGAGAATGCAGCACCGGCTGCGACGGCACCTCAGGCAAAGGTGTTGTACACGGAGCGCCAGTGGGTGCCTTGGTATTGGTGGGCTGCCCTCGCCGGGCTCGCTCTGCTGCTCGCCGGGCAGTTGGGCCTCAACCGCAACGTGTGGTGGTTCGCAGTTCCGCTAGTGCTGTTCACTGCCCTGTTCGCGTGGTTTTTGTTCTGGCTGTCGCGCACCACAGTCTCCGTTGAACAGGATCCGGACGGCACGCGCTGGCTGCTCGTAGACGACGCGAACCTGCCCAACACAGTAGTTTCACGCTCGATGGTGGTGCCGGGTTCCGCCCGCCAGAATGCGTTGGGGCGCCAGCTGGATCCGGCGGCGTATTTGGTCTCGCGCCCCTGGGTCAGCGAACACGTGCTGATCGTCTTGGACGACCCGGAGGACCCCACCCCGTACTGGCTGGTCTCCTCGAAGAACCCCGAAGCGGTGCTGGCGGCCTTCGCGCCAGGCACTACCGCCGGGTAGCCCGGAGCGTCACAGCAGACAACAAAGGGCGGCGCCATCTGTCGGGATGGGGCCGCCCTTTAGCCGTCGATAAGCAGCTGCCTACTCGCAGTCGAGGCAGATCTTGGAACCGTCTTCCTCGGTGTAGGCGAGGCGCTTGTTCTTCTGTACGAGGAAGCAGGACGCGCAGGTGAACTCGTCGTCCTGGCGCGGCTTGACCTCGACGTTGAGTTCTTCGCCGGAGAGGTCCTGGGTCGGAGGCTCCACCGGTTCCACGATCTCGCCATCGTCGTCCATGCTGCTGCCAGCTACTTCAGCAGCCTTGAGACCTTCCAAGGAATCGGTCTCAATCTCGTCGTCCATGCGGCGGCGAGGCGCGTCGTAATCGGTGGCCATGGTGTGTGTCCTCCAGCTCAGCGTGGTCGCCCCGGGAGGGGCCTGAATGTCGTTATTTGAGCGGAATACTAGGTCAAACACATAGCCCTGTCATCTTTCCTGCTCAGAAGCAGAAAACTTCAGTCGCGATGCGCAGTAGCAAGGCGGAACTGCCGTGACGTTTGTACACTTCACTGCATGACAGAACAGGCCCTAGGTTTCGGCGTTGATGTGGGCGGCTCCGGCGTGAAGGGGGCCGTAGTGGATCTGCGCACCGGCGAATTCGTGAGCGAACGCGTGAAGATTGCAACGCCGCAACCGGCAACGCCGGAAGCGGTGGCCGAAGTGGTCGCGCAAATTGTCCGACAGTGCGATTGGGACGGCCCCGTCGGGGTCACCCTCCCCTCCGTGGTGACCCAGCAGGTCGCACGCACCGCGGCCAACATCGATGAATCGTGGGTGGGCACCAATGTGCACGACCTGTTCACCCAAGCGCTGGGCCGCGATGCCGTCTCTGTGCTCAACGACGCGGACGCGGCCGGCATCGCCGAGGTGGCCTTCGGCGATGAGGCCGCCCGCAAGGGGGCAGTCATCTTCCTCACTTTCGGCACCGGCATCGGGTCGGCGTTTCTCATGGACGGCACGGTGTTCCCCAACACCGAACTCGGGCACATGCTTATCGACGGCACCGAGGCAGAACACCTCGCCTCCTCCGCCGCAAAAGACCGGGAGGAGCTGAGCTACAAGAAGTGGGCCAAACGCGTGGATAAGGTGCTCCACGAGTACGACCGGTTGTTCAACCCGGCCGCGTTCATCGTCGGCGGCGGGATTTCCCGCCATTCCGAAAAATGGGTCCCATTGCTCACGGTGGACACCCCGGTTGTTCCAGCAGCGTTGCGCAACCGTGCAGGAATCGTGGGGGCAGCGATGGCCGCCCAGAACCATGTCGCACCGTAGACCAGCCTGAAGGTTGTTGTACGGTGGTTGCCGTTAAACGGTCAGTCCGCGGGGGAAGGAATACTCCGCTCGGACGACTGTTAATATTGGCGTTCTGAAAATTTCGGGACGCATACGTACCCTGGATTGCCAGTGGTAAGGTCCGATTGACTCGAAAGGGCGTACGTGGTAGCCAGCCAAGCTTCAAGCAACAGTGCCGACGACGTGACTGCGGTTTCGTCCGACGGCGGCGCAGGCAGCGTTGCCAAGTCCAGCGCGAAAAAGACAGCCAAGAAAGCTGCGAAGAAAACCGCGAAGAAGACCGCCAAAAAGACGGTGAAGAAGGCAGCTAAGAAGACCGCGAAGAAGACCGCAAAGAAGTCTGCCAAGAAATCCGCCAAGAAGACGACGGCGAAGAAAGCCACAGCAAAGAAGGCGACCAAGGCCGCGAAAAGCGCCGCGGGCGATGCCGACGAGCTGGACGACGAGCTTCAGTCTGTCACCGGCGGCGCGGACGAATTGGACGATCAGGATTCCGACCGCGATGACGCGGATTACGATGCGGAGATCGGCGACGATGACGATGCCTTCGACGAGGATATCGACGGTGCTCTCGGCGACGACAGCGAGGATGACGACGACCTCGGCGAAGACGGCGACGATGACGAGGACGAAGAAGACGAGGACGAGGGCTCCTCTGTCTGGGACATCGAGGAATCTGCTGCGCTGCGCCAGGCGCGCAAGGATGCGCAGCTGACCGCCTCGGCAGACTCGGTGCGCGCCTACCTCAAGCAGATCGGCAAGGTTGCCCTGCTCGATGCTGAGCAGGAGGTGTCCCTGGCCAAGCGCATCGAGGCTGGGCTGTACGCGCAGTACCGCCTCGACGAGATGGCGCGCGCCGCCGCGGAGGGCGACAAGGACGCCAAGCTCACCCCGGCGGTGAAGCGCGATCTGCGCGCAGTGGCGCGCGACGGCCGGAAGGCGAAGAACCACCTGCTGGAGGCGAACCTTCGTCTGGTGGTCTCCCTTGCGAAGCGCTACACCGGCCGCGGCATGGCGTTTCTGGACCTGATCCAGGAGGGCAACCTGGGTCTGATCCGTGCTGTGGAGAAGTTCGACTACTCCAAGGGCTACAAGTTCTCCACCTACGCCACCTGGTGGATCCGCCAGGCGATCACCCGCGCGATGGCGGACCAGGCCCGCACTATCCGTATCCCGGTGCACATGGTCGAGGTCATCAACAAGCTCGGCCGTATCCAGCGCGAGCTGCTGCAGGACCTCGGCCGCGAGCCCACGCCTCTCGAGCTGGCGAAGGAAATGGATATCACCGAGGAGAAGGTCCTCGAGATCCAGCAGTACGCCCGCGAGCCGATCTCCCTCGACCAGACCATCGGCGATGAGGGCGACAGCCAGCTCGGCGACTTCATCGAGGACTCCGAGGCCGTTGTCGCCGTGGACGCCGTGTCCTTCACGCTGCTGCAGGACCAGCTGCAGGACGTCCTGCACACCCTGTCCGAGCGCGAGGCCGGCGTTGTGCGCCTGCGCTTCGGGCTTACCGACGGCATGCCGCGCACCCTCGACGAGATCGGCCAGGTTTACGGCGTGACGCGCGAGCGCATCCGACAGATCGAGTCCAAGACCATGTCGAAGCTGCGCCACCCGTCGCGCTCCCAGGTGCTGCGCGACTACCTGGACTAACAGCCCGGATCTCCCCCGAAACGCGTAGACGCCCCGACCGATCGTGGTCGGGGCGTTAGCCGTCGAAAAGCAAGTGCCTAGTTGTTCAGGCTCTTTTCAACCTCGTCTTCGATACAGGTCTTGTACTGCTCGTTATCGCCTTGGAACTGCTCGCACGCCTCCATGACTCCGTCGTCCAAGAGCTGCTTCGCCAAGGAGATGCCGAAGATGAGCATCAGCGCGGACAGAATGGTGGCGATTGCACCCATGACGATGCCGGAGATTGCCATGCCTTTGCGGGAACCTGGGCCAACGATGGAGTTGGCCTTCTTCACACCGACAATGCCCAGAATCAGCGCGATCACGCCGAGGATGAGGCCCGGGAAAAGGAAGAGCAGGCCCAGCAAGGACAGGATGCCCAGGATCATCGCTGCGAGGGCGACACCGTTGTTCTGCTGGGGCGGTGCTGCCTCGTAGCCGTACGACGTCGGCGGCTGGTTGTAGTTGCTGCCGGCCATGCCGTAACCGGCGTGGCCAGGCTCGCCGCGGGTGTAGTCCGGCTGCAGCTGCTCGGGGGCGGTGTAGTCGCCATAGTTGGAAACGCCCTCCGGGTGGCCGCCAGCAGGGTTGGTGCCGTACTGGCCGCCACCGTAGGGGTTTTCACCGTACGGGTTCTGGCCGTTCGGATTTTGACCGTTCGGGTTCTGGCCGTTGTAAGGGGTGCTCATCACAATTCCTTTCGTTTCATTGCGGTGCACGCCACCCTACCGGTGGGGCTACCAGTCTCGCAGGAAGGCGATGCGCTCGCGCAGCTGCTCGGCGTTGCACAGCGCGGTGGGCGGCCCGCCGCAGGCTTTGCGCACCTCCGTGTGGATCGCGCCGTGGGGCCGGCCGGTCTTCCCGGCGGCGATGGCCACACGGGCGTTGAGCTCCTTGCGCAGCGCGGGGATTTCGTCCGCGGCGGTTGTGGCGTTAGAGGCAGCTGCCGCCTCCTCTGCCGGGACGGGCTTCTTCACCGGCTCGCCAAGCACCTCCGCACGCTCGCGGGCCTTGCGCTCCTCTGCCCTGCGCGCCCGCTCCTCGGCGTCGCGGGCATCCAGTTGGTCGCTTTGCCGCTTGGCCAACAACGTTCGCACCTGGTCGGCGTCGAGCAGGCCGGGCAGGCCGAGGAAGTCCTGCTCTTCGGCGGAGCCTGCTTGGGTGGGCGTGCCGTAAGTCGAGCCGTCGAAAATCAGCGAGTCCAGCTCGGCGGACGCGCCGATGGATTCGTAGGACGGCATGTCGTCCGGCTCGGTCTGCGTGCGGTTTGCTTGATCCAGCAGCTCGTCGGACCAGCCGGATTCTCGGTGAGGTTTGCCCAGGACGTGGTCGCGCGAGACCTCCATCTCCTCCGCCAGTCGCAGCAGCACCGGCACGGAGGGCAGAAACACGGAGGCGGACTCGCCCGGCATGCGGGAGCGCACGAAACGGCCGATCGCCTGCGCGAAAAACAGCGGGGTGGACGCTGAGGTGGCGTAGACGCCAACTGACAGGCGCGGCACGTCCACGCCCTCGGAGACCATGCGCACCGCAACCATCCACTCGTCGCGGGAGGCGGAGAACTCGTCAATGCGGTCGGAAGCGCCCGGCTCGTCGGACAGCACCACGGTGACCGGGGTGTTGGACAGTGACTCCAGGATTTTCGCGTAGGCGCGGGCGGTGGTCTTGTTCGTGGCAATGACCAACCCGCCGGCGTCCGGCATGTTCGCGCGGATCTTCATCAACCTGGTGTGCGCGGCGGAAAGCACCGCGGCGATCCAATCGCCCTTCGGGTCCAACGCGGTGCGCCAGGCGCGGGTGGTTTGCTCGGCGTTGAGCGGCTCGCCAAGGCGGGCGGAATACTCCTCGCCCGCCGAGTCCTTCCATTGCGCCTCACCCGAGTACGCGAGGAAGACCACGGGGCGCACCACGCCGTCGGCAAGCGCATGCGAGTAGCCGTAGGTGTAATCGGCCTCCGAGACCAAGTGCCCTTCGCCGTCTTCGACGTAGCGCACGAACGGGATCTGCGAGTCGTCGGAACGAAACGGTGTGCCGGTCAGCGCAAGTCGGTGCTCCACATCGTTGTACGCCTCGTAGACGCCGTCGCCCCAACTCTTGGAATCGCCGGCGTGGTGGATCTCGTCCAAGATCACCAGCGTGCGGCGGGCAGAAGCCACAGCGTGGTGCTTGAAGGGGTGCATGCCCACCTGCGCGTAGGTGACCACGATGCCGTCGTAGGAGGCGTTGACCGCGGACGAGTTGGTGAAGTTCGGGTCCAACGACAGCCCGAAGCGCTTCGCCGCGTCGGACCACTGGTGCTTCAGGTGCTCCGTGGGCACCACCACGATGATACGCTGGACAGTCTTGTCCTCTTTCAGGCGAGAGGCCAGGGTGAGCGCGAAGGTGGTTTTGCCCGCGCCAGGGGTTGCCACGGCCATGAAGTCGCGCGGCTTGTCGCGGAGAAACGAATCAAGGGCCTCCTGCTGCCATTTGCGCAGCTGGGGCCCAGAAGTCGCGGCGGTCACTTGCGGCGCAGCCCCTTGTAGATCCGCTCGCAGTCAGGGCAAACCGGGGACCCGGGCTTGGCCTGCTTTTTCACCGGGAAGGTCTCGCCGCACAGCGCCACCACCATTTTTCCGGAGATGGCGGAATCGACGATCTGGTCCTTCTTCACGTAGTGGAAGAACTTGGGGGTGCCGTCGTCCGTGGTCGACGAGGTGTCTTCCCTGAGGTCCGGGCGCTCGAGCGTCTTCGTCGTCGTATTCACGGCAACCATCATGCCCCAATTTGGGCGAGAGGTTAAGCCGGAGGGCTAACCTCAGAGTTCATGAGCGCCAACGACCACACATCCACCGGGCGCGCCTCCCGCCACTCACGCCGGGGCAGGAAATCCCGCGCGCTGATCACGGACGCTTCCTACACCCCGGAGCAAAACAGGCAGTCGCGCGAGAAGCAGTACGCCGTCTTGCAGGGGTTGCGCCTGCCGTTCATCGTCGCGGCGGTGGCCGCGGCGTGGGCGAACTGGTGGGTGCTCGCCGGCATTTTGTTCGTGGTGTCTGTGCCGTTGCCGTGGATCGCCGTCGTGCGCGGCAACGCGCAGGGCGAGGTCCGGGATACCCGTCAGAAGAATGTGTACAAGCCGGCGGTGGCGCGCCAGGAGCAGCAGATGCTGGCGCAGCAGCAACGCACGGCGCTGGATTCGGCGGAGAAGGACCGGTCTAGCTCCCCCGCTATCATCGACCACGACGAATAGCCCCCTCGCACCGCAGGAGTTTTTGCGTGACTGCCCCAGATGACCTCTCCCCTCACCTTCCCGCAGTTGCCCAGGCGCTTGCCGCAGAACTCGACGCGGCGGGTTTCAGCGCCGACGGCGTCGCGGCCCACCTCGGCCCGGAGGCGACCGAGGCGCTCTACCGCCGTGAGCCGGGTGTCGTTCTGGCGGCGTGTTCCGACGACGCGCGCCTGTCGCGCCTGATCCGGTTCTTCCTGCTGCGCCGCCCCGCCACAGCGGAGGCGTTGGGTGACATGCTCACTCCGAAGCTCGCACTTTCGCTTATCGACGACCACTTGGTCGTGCCCGTGGCCGAATCGTCCACGTACCGCATCGCCGTTGAAGTTCGCCCCCACGTGGTCGCCGGCAAGCCGAGGCTGGTGCTCTCCGACCTCGACGCGTCCATGACGGACCACGTCCCGGGCCGCGACCACGTCCTCGGCGTCGGCTCCGCGTCGCTGTCGCTGCTGTCCGCCACACCGTGCACCCCGGTGGATTCGGTGCTGGATTTGGGCACCGGCTCCGGTATCCAGGCGCTCGCGCAGGCGGACGCCGCCACGCGCGTGGTGGCCACGGACGTCCACACCCGCGCGCTGGAGTTCGCCGAGGCAACCATGCGGGCGAACGGGGTGGACAACGTGGAGCTGCGCAAGGGCGCATGGTTCGAGCCGGTGCAAGGCGAGACATTCGACCGCATCGTGGCCAACCCGCCGTTCGTGGTGGGGCTGCCGGAAGTCGGCTACGTCTACCGCGATTCTGGTTTGGACCTCGACGGCGCAACTGAGCTGGTGCTCGGCCAGGCGCCGGAGCACCTCGCTGAGGGCGGCCGCGCGTTCATCCTCGGTTCGTGGGTGCATGTGCTCGACCAGTCCTGGCAGGCCCGGGTCGCGTCCTGGCTGCCGTCCCACGGTGTGAGCGCCTGGGTGCTGCAGCGCGACGTGGTTGATCCCGGCATGTACGTCTCCACCTGGCTGCGCGACGAGTCCATCGATCCCCGCTCCGATGAAGGCGTCGCGCGCACCGTGCAGTGGCTCGACCACTTCGCGGACAACGACGTCCACGCGGTGGGCTTCGGTTGGATCCTGTTGGAAGACATCGGCGACGCTCCCAGCGAAATCACCTGCGAGGAACTGTCCCAGCCGTTTTCTGACCCGCTCGGCCCGGAGGCGGAAGAGTACTTCACCCGCACCGCCTGGCTGCGCGGCAAAGACCGCGACGACGTCCTCGACGCGAACTACGTGGTCCGGCCGACGGTAGCGCTGGAAGACATCAAGCTCGCGGACACCGAACTCGGCATGGGGTTCGCGGATGAGACGCTGCGCATCACCCGCACCGACGGGCCGCGGTTTTCCCACACCATCGACGCGGGCATCCTCTCGCTGCTCTCGGGGCTGCACCCGAACGGGTTGCCGCTTCGGGACGTGGTCGGCCTGTACGCGGCGTCGCGCGGGTTGGGGCAACCGGAGGACGTCGACAAGCTTGAAGCGGATGCGGCGGGTGCGGTGGTTGACCTCGTGCGCCACGGGCTGATCCTGCCCGCTGAAATTGCGCAATTGACTCACCTATAAACAGAACGGAGCAGCAATGAAAGCAGTACTCACGCGTGTGACAAGCGCGTCCGTGACCGTGGACGGCGAGACCGTCGGTGCGATCGACTGTCCCGACACCGGCGGGATCCTCGCTCTCGTCGGCGCGGGCCGCGAGGACGCGGACGATGCGTGGGAGACGGTTGCGCGCAAGATCGCGGAACTGCGCATTCTCGACGGCGAACGGTCGGTGGAGGATGCTGACGCTCCGGTGCTGCTGGTCAGCCAGTTCACGTTGATGGGCCGCACGGCGAAAGGACGGCGCCCGTCCTGGAGCGACGCTGCACCTGGCGACGTCGCGGAACCGGTGATCGGCAATATTGCCGAGGCACTGCGCTCGCGCGGCATCCACGTCGAGGAAGGCCGATTTGGTGCGCATATGCAGGTCGAAAGCGTCAACGACGGTCCCTTCACCGTGATCGTCGAAGCGTGACCTGAATATATTTCCCGCGGACGGGAACACTGGGCGACAGCTGAACGTTGCCCATCTAGACTGCCCAGCTGTCCCACCCAGCTTTTCCACCTAGTCCGAGGAGGCGTTGCCACATGACCCAACCGGATCACGCTGCACAGGGAACCAAGGAATCCGAAGAGACCGTCGACCGCGGTAGCCGGAGGAACCAGACAAACGACAACCCTTCTGCGGACCTTGTCCGCGTCTACCTCAACGGCATTGGCAAGACTGCCCTCCTCAACGCTGAGGAGGAGGTCGAACTCGCCCAGCAGATCGAGGTCGGCTTGTACGCGCAGCGCCTTTTGGACGATCCGGAGGTGAAGCTCACCCGCGCGAAGAAGCGCGACCTGAAGATTCTGGCGAAGGAAGGCCGCAAGGCGCGCGCCCACCTGCTGGAAGCCAACCTGCGCCTCGTGGTGTCGCTGGCGAAGCGCTACACCGGCCGCGGCATGCCGCTTCTGGACCTGATCCAGGAAGGCAACCTGGGCCTGATCCGCGCGATGGAGAAGTTCGACTACTCCAAGGGCTTCAAATTCTCCACCTACGCCACGTGGTGGATCCGCCAGGCGATCACGCGCGGCATGGCGGACCAGTCCCGCACGATCCGCCTCCCAGTCCATCTGGTGGAGCAGGTGAACAAGCTCTCCCGCATCCGCCGCGAGATGTACCAGTCCCTGGGCCGCGAGCCCACGAATGAGGAGCTGGCGGAGGAATCCGGCATCGAGGAATCCAAGATTGAGATGCTGCTGCGCCAGTCGCGCGACCCGGTGAGCTTGGACATGCCGGTCGGCGCGGACGAGGAAGCGCCGCTGGGCGACTTCATCGAGGACGCCGAGGCCACCGATGCCGAGGACGCGGTGGTGACCACCCTGCGCCACGACGATATCGAGGACATCATCAACGGCCTCGAGCAGCGCGAGCAGGACGTCATCCGCATGCGCTACGGCCTGACCGACGGCGTGCCGCGCACCCTGGACCAGATCGGCCGCCAGTTCGGCCTGTCGCGCGAGCGCGTCCGCCAGATCGAGCGTGAGGTGATGGCGAAGCTGCGCGCCGGCGAGCGCGCCGACCGCCTGCGCGATTACGCGCTCTAAGCTGCCGCAGTCAGCACACGTTTACAGCCCAGCGCCCCGCATGAGGTTCACCGGTACCGCCGCGGGTGCTGGGCTACAGTGTTGCCACATGGTTTTTGGACCCCGAGCCAGCACCGCGATTGGAAGGGAGCATCACAGTGCGTGACCTCGTTGACACCACAGAGATGTATCTGCGCACCGTCTACGAACTGGAAGAGGAAGGCATTACGCCGCTGCGCGCGCGAATCGCGGAACGCCTCGAGCAATCCGGCCCCACCGTCTCGCAGACCGTGGCGCGCATGGAGCGCGACGGACTGATCGTGGTCGAGCACGACCGCTCCCTGTCGCTGACCGATGAGGGGCGCCGGCGCGCCACCGCCGTGATGCGCAAGCACCGTCTTGCAGAGCGCCTGCTTACGGACGTGCTGAAGCTGGACCTCGCCCAGGTCCACGAGGAGGCGTGCCGGTGGGAGCACGTCATGAGCGAAGATGTGGAGCGCCGCGTCGTCGCGGTGCTGGACAACGCGGACCGCTCCCCCTTCGGCAACCCAATCCCCGCACTCGACGAGCTCGGCGCAGCCGCCAGCACCGCCGACCAAGCGGGCACCCGCGCCAGCGACCTCCGGCTCAAGGAACCTGTGCGCGCAAAGGTGGTGCAGATCAGCGAGATCCTGCAGGACGGCGCACTGCCAAGGGCCGCCGGCCAATTGGTGGGCCAGACGGTGGAACTGCAGCCGCTGGAAGACGGCGCACTGGAGGTGTCCACAGATAAGGGTGAGACTTTCGTTCTCACCGCGGATGTCTCGCATGCCCTTCGCGTGGAGCGCGAAGACTAGCCAGCACGGAAAGGACTGCCATGAAGCTTGTTGTCACCGGCGGCGCCGGCTACGTGGGCAGCGTATGCGCTGCCACCCTGCTCGAAGCGGGACACGAAGTGATCGTCGTGGACGATCTGTCCACCGGCAACCGTTACGCCGTTCCGGAAGGCGCCACGTTTGTCGAAGGTGAGATCCAGGACGTCATCGACGACGTGCTGGCCGCAGACGGCGCCGCACCGGTCGACGGCGTGCTGCACTTTGCCGCGAAGTCTCTCGTCGGTGAGTCCATGGAGGACCCCGCCAAGTACTGGCACGGCAACCTCGATGTCTCGTTGGCGCTGCTGGACTCTATGCGCCGCCACGACGTGAAGTCGCTGGTCTTCTCTTCCACTGCGGCCACGTACGGCGAGCCGGACGTGGTGCCGATCACGGAGGACGCACCGACCCGTCCAACAAACCCGTACGGCGCGACGAAGTTGTCCATCGACTACGCCATTACGTCCTACTGCAACGCCTACGGCCTGGGCGCGACCAGCCTGCGCTACTTCAACGTCGCCGGCGCGTATAACGGCATCGGCGAAAACCACATCACTGAGACGCACCTGATCCCCATCGTGTTGCAGGTGGCGCTGGGCTACCGCGACAAGATCATGATGTACGGCGACGACTGGCCAACCAAGGACGGCACCTGCGTGCGCGATTACATCCATATCCGGGACCTCGCGGACGCGCACGTGCTCGCGCTTGAAGCCAACTCCCCCGGCACGCACCAGATTTACAATTTGGGCTCCGGCGACGGGTACTCCGTGCGCGAGGTTGTCGAGGTCTGCCGCGAGGTCACCGGCCACCCGATCCCGGCGGAGGTTGCTCCGCGCCGTGCGGGCGATCCGGCGACGCTGATCGCCTCCTCGGAGAAAATCCGCGCCGCCCTTGGTTGGAACCCGACGCGGACGGATCTGCACACCATCGTGCAGGATGCGTGGGAGTTCACACGCCAGCTCGGAGACCGGTCTCACTCCGCGCGCTAGGCGCGCATTACCGTTCGAGCTCGCTCCAGGTGTCCAGGCTTCCCTGCCGGCACAGTTCGAGCAGTGAGTGGCCCTGCCCGATGTCTAACACGCTGCCCAACAATCCGGACAAGTTGTGCCCCGGCTGTTCCCCCTCGGCACAAGCCAGTGCCGCGCTGGCCCAGCCGATAAGTCCCTGAGACAGGGCGACCATGGCCCACAAACACAGGGCGTTCGCCCTAATCTCCCCTCGGAAGTTGCGGGCGATGGTCAACAGCACCGCCCCAGCCGCGCGCGGGCGTTCCAGCGCGTCAACGATGAGAAAGTCGCGCAGTCTGCTTCCAGAAAGCATCGCGGCAAACAGCTCGACATCGTCTGGGTCGTTGAATACGTCGTCGATGATGATGCCGCCTTCGATGTCTATGAGCCCCACGTTCGGTGCTGCAGCAAACACACCGCATGCTTTATCGATGTGGGCATGCGCTACTGCCGGGGCATGCTTCAGATGGCAGAAGAGTTCGGTGCCGCGTTTGTGGGCGCCGGGTGTGAGAGCCTCCCCCGTTTCCGTATCAGGCTCAAACACCGGAGCAAAATGGGAGAACACTTCGCTTTTGTGCAGCTCCGGCAGGACTCCGTGGTCGATGAGCGGGCCCATCGGCTCTGCGGCAGCTACCGACGTCACGGTACCCTGCTCGTATCCTTCGCTCCACTCCCACACTGCGCTCGCAGTATCCGGATCGGGCCCAAATATCAGCTGGTAAGGCGTTCCGTCAGCGATTTCAGAGACAGTCCAGCAGGCTTCAACGATCTCCCCGAAGGCGTCCGCCGCCATTCGCAACCCTTCCGCAGCTACCGAAACCATCCGCGATTCCGGCACCCGAGTCACAATCACTGCGAAGGTGGCCACATGACGTGGTAGCGGGATACGTTGCAGCGCGCGCTGGATGCTTTCAGTGTTGCCCACGTCGGCGTCGAGGTAGGCCCCAATCTCCAACGTTGGAGAGGCACCTGGCGGACTGTACGCGTTGATGAGCACTACTGACTCGTTGGGAAAGTAACCCAGTGCGGCGGGGATGGACGCGATGAGTTGTGCCGGCGAACGGAGAAGCTCCGCGCTCGGATACGGTGTTATTGGGCTGATCGGACGGTTTGTTTCGTGCGGTTGTGGCTGATTATCCATAACTGTTAGACGCTCGCAGGGCGGTCTCGGTTCCATGGAGCGTGAAGTTTTCTCAACGCCAATTCGTACGCATCCTTTTTCGGCCACGGTGCCACCTTGCGGTTGCTGGTCGGGCACAATGGAATATTCTGCGACACCAACCGTTGTGTGGGTGGAGCACTAAAGCCGGTAAGGCGAGCGATTTCAGGAGGCCGAAGACCATGACGCAGGAACGTCCTATGTACGAACTTGAGTACCCAGCTCCGCAGGTGAACGGGGAGACTCAAAACGGTCCTGCCCTTATCGTCGCAATGCACGGTTACGCCGATGCGGGCCACGCCATTGAGTCCGCCGCTGACCACCTCAAGGCGGCGCTGGAGTCGAGGACAGTGGCCACGTTTAGCAACGACGAGCTGATTGATTACCGCTCCCGCCGCCCGACGGTGACGTTGTCGCACGCCGAGATCACCGATGTGGCGGATCTGCAGTTGGACATGCGCGTTGTGCGCGACGAGAAGGGCCAGTCCTTCCTGTTGCTTTCCGGCCCGGAACCAGACCTGCGGTGGGAGGCCTTTAGCAACGCAGTAGCGGATCTCGCGGACCGGTTCGGCGTCAGCAAGACCATTTGCCTCTACGCGGCCCCGATGGGCGCTCCGCACACCCGCCCCCTGGTGGTCTCCGCCCACGGCAACGACCGGGAGTTGGTCGGTTCCATGTTTACCTTTGACGGCATGGTCAGCGTGCCGGGCTCCGCATCGGTCTTTATCGAGCGGGAGCTGCACAAGCGCGGCCGCCCTGTTGCCGGGTACACCGCGCACGTGCCGCACTATGTGGCCGCCTCGCCGTACCCGCACGCGACTTTCCAGCTTCTGCAGTCAGTCGAAGATTCCACGAATCTGCAGTTCCCGCTGCGTTCCTTGGAGGCGGATATGCGCCGGGTATCGCAGCAGCTGGCGGAGCAGACGCACAACTCGGACGAAATCACCCACGTGGTGCAGGCTCTCGAGGAACACTACGACCGTGAGATGCAGGAGTACCGCGATCGCCATCCGCAAGCGATGATGCCGGGCGAGGCGCAGATGCCCAGCGGCGAGGAGATCAGCGAGGCATTTGAGAACTACCTCACCGCCATCGAAGACCGAGACCGCAACGAGCAGCGCAGCCTCCCCCACAGCGAGGAGACGGATCAGCGGTTACGCGACCATTTCTTCATCGATCCTTCAGCTCCCGAGCGTTCGCTTGACGACGACCAAGGGGATTCCACCGGAGGCGACACCACCGACGGTGACGGGGACGGCGACGGCCCCCGTTAGCGTGTCGGCCGGTCGGCTACGGTGAATGCTGTGATGCTGACCGATTTGCTTGAAGACATTGCGCAGGCCCCCGAATCGCTGTTTGAGGACGCCGTGTGGGACTCGTTCAACTCGTGGACGGCCTCCCGCGGCATCTCGTTGTATCCGGCGCAGGAGGAGGCCTCGCTCGCGCTGCTCGCAGGCGACAACGTCATCTTGGCCACCCCGACCGGCTCGGGTAAGTCGATGGTGGCCAACGCCGCGCACTTCATCGCGATGGCGCGCGGCCAGCGCTCGTTCTACACCGCACCGATCAAGGCGTTGGTGAGCGAAAAGTTCTTCGCTCTGTGCGAGATTTTCGGAGCGGAAAACGTCGGCATGATGACGGGTGACGCAACCGTGAACTCGAACGCCCCGATTATCGCCGCCACCGCCGAGATCGTGGCGAACATCGCGCTGCGCGAAGGCAAAGACGCGCGAATCGATCAGGTGGTGATGGACGAGTTCCACTACTACTCGGAGCCGGAGCGCGGCTGGGCGTGGCAGGTGCCGCTGCTGGAGCTGCCGAAGGCGCAGTTTTTGCTCATGTCCGCCACCTTGGGCGACACCGCCTGGTTGGAGAAGGACCTCACCGAGCGCACGGGCCGCAAGACCACGTACGTCGGCGGCGCGGAGCGCCCGGTGCCGCTTGATTTCCACTACGTGTTCTCCCCCGTGCACGAAACCATCGAGGAGCTGTTGGAGGACAACAAGGCGCCGATTTATGTGGTGCATTTTTCCCAGCGCGAGGCCACGGAGCGCGCGCAGGCGCTGACGAGCATGAACATCATCACGCCCGAAGAAAAGCAACGTATCGCGGACGAGATTGGGGACTTCCGCTTTACCACGACCTTCGGTAAAACCCTGTCCAAACTGGTCCGCCGCGGCATTGGTGTGCACCACGCCGGCATGCTGCCCAAGTACCGCCGCCTGGTGGAGCGGCTCTCCCAAACTGGACTGCTGAAAGTCATCTGCGGCACCGACACGTTAGGTGTGGGCATCAACGTGCCAATCCGCACCGTGCTGATTACCGGCTTGGCCAAGTTCGACGGCACCCGCCAGCGCATCTTGAAGTCCCGCGAATTCCACCAGATCGCCGGGCGAGCCGGACGCGCCGGCTACGACACCGAAGGCACAGTCGTGGTTGAGGCCCCGGAGCACGAGATCGAAAACGTGAAGTTGCGCCGCAAGGCTGGCGATGATCCGAAAAAGCTGAAGAAAATCCGCAAGAAGTCCGCCCGAGACGGCGAAGTGTCCTGGTCCGAAAAGACCTTCGAGCGACTCAAGGTGGCCGAGCCCGAGGAGCTGACCAGCCAGTTCAAGGTATCCAACTCCATGCTGCTCAACGTGGTGGCCCGCCCGGGTGACGGCTACGAGCACATGCGTCACTTGCTGCGAACGAACCATGACCCGCGCGCGAAGCAGAACCGCGACATCATCCAGGCCGTGAACCTGTTCCGCGGCTTGATCAACGCCGGGGTAGTCGAGCGCACGCCAGACTCGCCCGCGTTCCGCCCGTACACGCTCACCCAGGAGCTGGACCGCGACTTCGCGCTGAACCAGCCGCTGTCCCCCTTCGCATTGGCGTTCCTCACGTTGCTCGACCCTGAGTCGGACGCGTACACCCTCGACGTCATCTCAACGTTCGAGGCGATTCTGGACGACCCGAGACAGCTGCTCCAAGCCCAGCAAACAGCGGCTCGCGGCGAAGAGATCGCCGCTCTGAAAGCAGAGGGGGTGGACTATACGGAGCGGATGGCCATCATTGAGGACGTCACCTACCCCAAGCCGCTTGCTGACGAACTAGAGGAGGCGTTCGCCACCTTCACGGAAGGCAATCCGTGGGCGAAAGAATTCGAGCTGTCGCCGAAATCGGTTGTGCGCGACATGATCGAGCACGCGATGACGTTTTCGGACCTCATCGCCACCTATGGTCTGGCCCGCTCGGAGGGCGTGGTGCTGCGCTACCTCACCGATGCGTGGCGCACCCTTTCCTATTCCATCCCGGACACCTACATGAACGATGATCTTGAGGACATCGTCGTGTGGCTCGGCGAGTTGATCCGACAGGTCGACTCGTCGCTCATCGACGAATGGGCGCACATGACCGGCGACGACCAGCCCGTGAGTCAAGACACCATCGACCGCGAGCTCGCGTTCGGTGTGGAAGACCCCACGGCGCTCACCGCCAACCGCCGCGCCTTCACCATCATGGTGCGCAACTATTTTTTCCGCCTAGTGGAACTTTTCGCGTACGAGAAGGAGGACCAGCTGGAGGACATGCTGGGCTACCTGGAGCCGGACGCGCGGGTGGACTGGCCAGCTGCAATGGACGACTACTTCGACGAATACACGGATGTGGACCTGGGCCCCGACGCGCGCGGCCCGGAGTTCTTCCGGCTGGAGGACTCTGCCGGCCGAGCGTGGAGGGTCACCCAAATTATCAAGGACCCCGAGGGGGACAACGCGTTCCAGCTGCACGGTGTTGTGGATCTGGACGCCTCCGACGAGGCAGGTGAAGTGCGGCTCTCCTCGCTAGGCATCCGCGAGGGGTAGAGCGCGCCGGCAATTAAAACGCTTTGTATCGCGTGGAGCAATCGCCATGCGACCATCGCGGCGCACCCGGGTAAAGGTCGTGCCGAACGCCTCGCTCAGTTCCTTCCTACGAAGGTGTACCCGACGTGCTGCACTGTTGTCACCGAACCACCAGCGCCACCATGCTCAGGACACAGCTGCCCACACCACGCCCCCGACGACAACGGCTCCTACTGAAGCAATAGCCGCCTCGACCACCATCTCCTGGATGTGGTCGAGAGCGGCCTGCGTTTCAGTCACCGGGATCGTGACACTCACTGCCCCCGCGATCGATCAGCAGCAAAAACGATGGAGTCGAGTCCCTCCTGCAGATCTTCGTCCATGCCGGCGGCATCCATGGACCGCTTCGCGAATGAGGCCAGGACCGACAGGCTGCCGGACGAGTCGATGCGCTCGAGCTCATTGATCGTCGCGACCCGGTTCTCCGGGAGTAGCATGCTTTCCGGGTCATAGAAATCAAGCTGTGTCCGCCAGAACTCCAGCGGGTCAGTCAATCCTTCGCGCAGGTCGGCACTGCTGTCGGGGATGTCTTGCATGTAGAGTAGCTGGCTCATTTTGCGGTGCTCCCTACCCTCGTTCGAGGTATCCAAGGCGCACACGTATGTGCCACCGAGACCGTAGTCGTTCGAACGAACCGTTAGTGTTCCATGAGCCGACAGGCGTTGTCCGATCTGTACATCTTGGTCTTTAAACGTGCTTGTTGTGTGCACGACACAACCCTCGAAAACCGAGGGTGTCCGATTCTTTGTGTGCGGGGGTTTGGTTTACAAGTAGTCCGCGAATCGGTCGGGGTAAGCCACGGCTAGTTGGTTGATGGCTTGTTTCCACCCGGTGGCTTTCGCTCCTTCAA
>NZ_JAKRMR010000018.1:0-33974 GCF_022346205.1 Corynebacterium sp. ACRPZ | reverse complement strand
GACTTGCATGTGTTAAGCACGCCGCCAGCGTTCATCCTGAGCCAGGATCAAACTCTCCACAAAAACAGTTTCAGAAAGAAACAGGCCGTGAAAAGCCCAAACCCAACCAAAAACAAACCAAACACCCAACACCCAAAACCAGGGCATCAAGTGACTGGCAAAAATCCAAAAATTACAAAGGTTCAACAACCAACCCCCAACCCGACGGGGTCAAAAACACGGGGGTCGGCCAAAAATACGTGAAACATGTTCAACCACACCCCACGCACACTGAACCAAACAGATGACGCGATCCATCATTGGAATTCAACCACGCCACCACCGGCACACACCCAAACAAAAGGCGCACACCACACAGTGCACAAAGCGAGGCAGGCAAACACACCCACGCAACAAAAGTACATTGGCACACTATCGAGTTCTCAAACAACACCAGCACACCCAAACCAACCCACACAACAGTGAGCCAGCCTCAAGTGACTTTGGAATCTGCCAGCGATTGTTTTCCTGCCCGCCACACAAACCGGAAAGAATCTCACCTTCCAGCGGGGCGTTGTCGGTCTCGCTGACTCGATATAAGTTACACACACCCCACACACAACACAAACCCGCAGCGCACAGGCTGTTTTCTACCTGTTCTTAAGCGCTTGTTTGGGGTTCATATAGCCACCCAAATACGCCACCTGCATCACTACACCAACCAACAACAGTGCTCCGGCGACGATAAGGACGTAAACGGTTTTAATGTCCGTAAAGCTTTCCACTTCTGTCGCTCGCGAGATGGGGATAAAGAGGAAGATCGTTGGATACAGCCCCATTTCGCTGCGCCGGGCTTTTATGACCGATCCCAGCACCGCGCAGGCGAGCGCACCCGCCGCCCCGACCACCACCGCGGCCCAGCTCAAACTCGAGACAACACCAACAACGACCGTATAGAGCAGCACTGAGACAACTGATGCCGCGAGCGATACTACAAGCCAGCGCCGACGTGGCACCCCGTAGCTGGCGCCCACGTCTGTGCCGGCGATTCCTGAGCCGTGCATGCAATACATGCCGTACCAAACCAGCAGCGGCAAAGCCCCAATCCACGCTCTGAGCGACTCGGAACCAATGAAGCTTGCCAGGTACAGCGTCACGCAATGTGCCGCCGCGATACCGAATGCCCAGAGCAGCTGAGGTTTCCACACCAGCTCCACAAGGAAGCCGTGCGAGCCTAAGCGCGACCGAACACGCTCACTCGCTTCGGGCACCTCACCGGTTACGTAGCGCTGCCCCATCAGCAGACCCATCGCCACAGCCCCCAAGGCACCCACAACTCCAATCCAATCAGGCCGCAGCAGCAACGCGACGGCCGCGCCAATCACCACCGCCGGCACCACCGACATCGCGGCCAGTCGTAGCCGTCGACCCCGCGGCATGCCGTAGGCCGCGTACGCCGTCTCTTCCATTGAGAGCGCGCCGATGACAAACAAGGTCACAAATGCAGGCGTCATCACCGCAGTAAGCGGGTGGTCCGTAATCGTCGCGCCGAGCGCGAACATCGCCGCCAGCGGCACCATCCACAGCAACCTGTACAGCGAGGGCGCGACGAACTGGTGGCGAAAGAATCCGGGCAAGGTCGTGTTCATCAGTACACCTCCAGGTAGTGCTCGATGAGGTCGTCGAAGCGGGCGGGGCGGGCGTGGCGCGGCGCGGCGTCGATAGGCAAAAGCTCCCCTCCCACAACCGCGAAGGCGTCGGCGACTTCAGGGGCACATTGCTTTGCGACGGCCCCCTCACGCCCCAGAATCACTGCCGTATCCAGCACCTTCGCGGCGTCTTCGATGTGGTGGGTGGCCATGACGATGGTGCGGCCGGTGTCCGCCTGGTCCAGCAGGTGGCGGTAGAACACCTCGGTGTTGTGGGTGTCCAGGCCGACGTAGGGCTCGTCCAGGAGTAGAAGATCGGTGCCGGAAGCGAGCCCGATAACGATGGCGATCATGGCGCGCTGCCCGCGGGAGAGCTTCCCGTAGCGGGTTTCCAATGCCTGATCCATGGCGAAGTCGGCGGTCAGTGCGTCGGCAAGCTGCTGGTCCCAGGTGCGGTAGCGCAACCGCGCACCCTTGATTACATCCGCGCCGGACCACGTGCCCGGGTAGGCGGTGTCAACGCCGGTCAGGCACGTGTTGTCCATGACAAACGCGTTGTCGAAGGGGCGCACGCCGAACACCTCGACGGTGCCGGAGGTGGGTTTGAGTTGACCGGACAGGATGCGCAGCAGCGTGGATTTTCCCACGCCGTTGCGGCCGAGCAGGCCGTGGATGCCGGGGCCCAGATCCAGGTCGACGCCGGTGAGCACGTCCTTGGAACCGAAGCTGCGGGTCAGGTCGCGGGTGTGGATGGTCATTGGTACATGCCTCTGCTTTCTGCGACGCGGTCGATTAGGTCGTGGAGGTCGGAGCGGGTGTAGCCCAGGTGCAGGGCTTCGTCGATGAGCGGGGCGATGTAGTCGCCGGCGAAATCCTCGCGACGCTTCGCCAGGATCTGGTCGCGGGCCCCGTCGGTGACGAACATGCCGAGGCCGCGGCGCTTTTCCAGCACGTGATCGTCGACAAGCAATGCAAGCCCCTTGCGCGCCGTCGCGGGATTAATTTCATGGAACTGGGCGAGCTGATTTGTCGACGGTGCTTGCTCGCCGGGCTTCAGGGTGCCGTCGACGATGAGGTCGGCGACGAAACTGGCGATCTGCACGAAGAGCGGCTCTGCGTCAGTGTTCATGCCCTGCCCTCCGGTTGATTGGTTAGTTACTCGAGTAACTAACTGACTATCACGCAGCCCGGGGGAGCGCAACCAGTTCGCAGGAAACCGTGACATTTACGACGTGGAATGACTGAGCTTTTTCAGGCAAGATGGTGCGTGTAACGCAACTTAGTAACGAAAAAGAATCGGAATTTAGGAGCCATGCTTGAACGCACACTTGTGTTCGTCGACACGTCATACCTTCTCGCGAGCTTTTACAACTCGTGGGAAATCGGTGCCCGCGCACAGTTAGAAATTGACCTGCCGGAGGTTGTGGCAACCCTCGGCAAAATGATCACCGACCAGCTCAACCAACCAATCCACCGCCAGTTCTGGTACGACGGCATCCCCGACTCAGGCCCGCACCGCTACCAGCGCGCGCTGCGCACCTGCGACGGCGTGCAACTGCGCACCGGCCAACTCATCGAGTGGGGCGAGCGCCGCACCCAAAAAGGCGTGGACACCCGCCTCGTCGCCGACCTTGTGGTCAACGGCGTGAGCGAAAAGTTCACCGACTTCGTGCTGGTCTCCGGCGACGCGGACATGATCCCCGGCGTCGAGGAAGTGACCAGCCGCGGCGCGCGCATGCACCTCTACGGCTTCGGCTGGGACTCCATGTCCTCCGCCCTGCGCCACGCCTGCGACAGCACCACCATCCTCGACCCGCGCGAGGACTTCGCCGACGCTATGCGTCTCCAGGTGCTCGAGGGCCCGCTTCCGCCCAGCATCAGGGAGCGCCCGCTTAACGACGCTGCTCCGCTCGAAGAGGCGGACGGCCCCACCGCGGTTCCAGGGCTGGGCCCCGACCCGCTCCGGCCGGACGCCGGCGCTGCGGGGGACAACTCGGATTCGGACGCTACTTCGGATGCCGCCTCTGCGGGCGACCAGCACGCTTCGTCCGCCCCGAAGCCGGGACAGGCGCCTGCTGCCGCACCCGCCGCCCCTGTCGCCCCGAAGCCGTCCGACATCGTGGGCACCCCGACCTCGCAGCAGCGCACTCACCGCCCGGACGAACCGGAGATGGACGAGCCGTCCGAGGCGCAGGTGGAGGCCAACAACGAGTCGAACAAGCCCGGCAACCAGAACGTCTCCAGCGAGCCCGACCGCCCGGCGGCGCCCGCCCCGTCGGCGCCCGCCCCGTCGGCACCCGCCGAAAGCGCGAAGCCGACGCCCGCGTCGCTCGCCGGCACCAGCACGGACGCGCCTGCGAGCGCGCCGAAGCCCGGCCCCAAGCCTGCGCCGAAGCCGTCGATGATGGCCCCGCGCCGCAAGCTGCGTTCCCGCTACGTGCCGCTTCCCGAGGAAGTGTGGACCTCCGCCGGCTTCCAAACCCCCTACGACGTGGGCCAGCAGTACGCCAACTGGTGGTTTGAAAACGCCGCCTCCAGCGAACAGCGTGACAACGCCCACCTCCTGTCCGGCGGCGGGCTGCCCCCGGAAATCGACCGGCCGCTGCTGCAGTTCGCCTGCGAAACCCTGCACGAGTACACCCTGTCCGAGACTCAGCGCGTGAACCTCCGCGACGGGTTCCACTCCGGCATCCGCGGCGTACTCATCAACATCCGCCGGGAGAGCTAGCGCGGTTCTGGAGGTGTTGCGGCGCTCCGGGGCTTCGGCCCTCGGGGCGCCTTTTCCGACCCAATTGCGGGATAGTTCACTCGCTTGTGAACTATCCCGCCGTGAGTTTTTGGCGACCTGGGGATATTGAATTATTCAACCGCCCAAGTGGAACTAATTCACCAAACCGCTCCCGGCGAGTGAACAAACTTGCCAGAGGGCGCCGACACTTCGTGGCGGAATCTGTCAGGCGGCCCCTCGACCCCCAGGTCAGCACAAACGGCCGCCGTAATCTGTCAGGCGGCCGTTTGTGATCTGCTAGTTGGAGGCGGTTAGTCCTCGTCGCGCATGTACTTCTCGGCGTCGGCGAGGATGTCGTCGGTGTTGTTGGCGTTGTCGGTGCTGGAGGTCTCCGGGGCGTCGGCGGCGACGCGGCGGGAGCTGCCGGACGGCTTCTGCTCGGCGGCCGAGTCGGTGGCCGAGTCGGCGCCCTCGCCCTGCGAGCCCTCGCCCTCACCAGAGCCCGCCTCGAGCTGGCGGTCCGCGTCACCGGCGCCCGCGCCGGAGCCGGCCTCGAGCTCGCCGGACATGGACGCGCGGATCTGGTCCAGACGGCTGGCGGCGGCAGCGTCGGTGGAGCCGGACTCGATCTCGGCCATGCGGTCGGTCATGGAGTCCTTCATCAGCTCCTGCTGGCCCAGGGCGTTGGCGTAGCGGCGCTCAATCTTGTCGCGCACACCGTCGAGGGTGGGCACGTTGTCGTCGTTGAACTGGTTCATCGAGTCCATGGTCTTGGCCGTCTGCTCCTGCATGCGGGCCTGGTTGAGCTGGGACTCGAGCTGAGAGACCTGGGAGAGCTGCTCCTTCAGGTGCGCCTCGGACTGCTGCTGCTTCTGCTGCGCTTCCTTGGCGGCGTGGTCGGCGGACGCGTAGGCCTGCTTGGTCTGCTCGAGCTCCTGCTCCACGGACACCAGCTGGGTGGCGATGACCTCGGCGGCGTTGTTGAACTGCTGCGCCTTCTCGGCGTCGCCGGCCGCCTCCGCCTTCTGCGCGGCCTGCAGGGCGGTGCGCGCCTTGTTCTGCAGATCCTCCTGGGACTTGATCAGGCGTTCCATCTTCATCTGCAGCTGGTTCCGGTTGCCGATGATGCTGGCCGCGTGCTCGGAGATCGCCTTGTGCTGCTCCTTCGCAGCAGCGACGGCTTGCTGGATCTGCACCTTCGGGTCTGCGTTCTGGTCGATCTTGGTGTCGAACGACTGCATGAGGTACTTCCAGCCCTTGCTAAACGGGTTCGCCATTGGAGTGTCCTTCCGGTGGTGGGGTTCGTCGTTAGGCAAGTGTACGCATGAAAAAAGCGCCCGTCTCGCGGGCGCTGAATAAAAAGGCCTACTGCTCGGAGGCGTTCTGCTCGGCAATCTGGCGGCGGACGTCATCCATGTCCAGGTCCTTGACCTGCTGGATAAGGTCGTCCAACGCGGCCGGCGGCAAGGCGCCGGCGTTCTGGTAAATCAGGATGCCGTCGCGGAACGCCATCAGCGTCGGGATCGCCCGGATGTCCAACCCCCTGGCCACCTGCTGGTTGGCCTCGGTGTCGAGCTTGGCAAAGGTGACATCGGTGTGCTTTTCAGAGGCCTTCTCGTAGGTCGGCGCGAACTGCTTGCACGGGCCGCACCAGTCCGCCCATGCGTCCACAAACACGATGCCGTCTTGGGTAACGGTGTCCTGGAAAGTGTCATCGGTTACATCGATCGTGCTCAAAGTACGCTCCCTAAAGCTTTTGGTTATTGTTGTAGAGGTTGCAACGGGTACAACCCTAACAATGTCCGAGCTATTCCAAGCCGGGCTGGAACGAGTGGAAACCAGGAGGCGTGCAGCAGCCATGACGAAGACGTACCGGATCTCGGGCCCGAAGGACGAAGTCGCGGTCGATTCGCTCAAAGACGAGCTGTCGCTGGTGGACGGCACCCACGAGGTAGATGTGGACCTCGAGGCCGGGCACCTCACCGTTGTCGGCTTCACCTTCGCTGACGAAGATATTGTGCAGGCGGCGAAAAACGCCGGCTACGTAATCGAGATATAAGGAGGACACACCATGGCTGAACGCGAGTTCAACGTTGAGGGCATGACCTGCGGGCACTGCGAAATGAGCGTGCAGGAGGAGATCTCCGAGGTCGCCGGTGTGACCGCTGTGAAGGCGGACCACACCACCGGGACTGTCACCGTCGAGGGTGACGGTTTTTCCACCGACGACATCGCGGCCGCGGTGAAAGAAGCTGGTTACACACTGGCCTAACGCTTAGGCCCGGCCCGGGCCTAAAGTGGGGGTTATGACTGAAACCCCCACAGCATTGCAGCACGTCGAGCTGGGCGTTACGGGGATGACCTGCTCGTCGTGCTCTTCGCGCGTGCAGCGCAAACTGAACAAGCTCGACGGCGTGGACGCCTCGGTGAACTATTCCACCGAGACGGCCACCGTCGATTTCGATCCGGCGAAGGCATCGTCGCAGTTGCTTATCGACGAAGTGCGCTCCGCCGGGTACGACGCGTTTGAAATGACTGATGACGCGGTGGGGGGTGACGCGGCGGCGGCCGGAGGGGCGTCGACAAGCGAGAAGCTCGAAGGCGCGCGCCTGGAGGAAGCCGAGAAGCTGAAACGCACCACGATTTGGGCGGCGCTGGTCTCGCTGCCGGTGATGGTGGTGAGCATGGTGCCGGCGCTGCAGTTCACCAACTGGCAGTGGGCGGCGTTTGCGGCGGCGACGCTGGTGTTTTTCGCCGCGGGCAGCGTGTTTCACCGCGCGACCTGGGTGAACCTGAAGCACGGCGCGGCGACGATGGACACGCTGATCACGCTGGGCACGTCCGCGGCGTACCTGTGGTCCGTGTGGGCGCTGTTTTTCGGCAACGCGGGCGAGCCGGGGATGGTCATGGAGATGTCCATCTTCCCGTCGCACGCCGGCATGGACGAGATCTACCTCGAGTCCGTGTGCGTGGTGATTACGTTCCTGCTGCTAGGCAGGTGGTTTGAAACGCGGGCGAAGGGGCAGTCCTCGGAGGCGCTGCGCGAGCTTTTGGACATGGGCGCCAAGGACGCCGCCGTGATCCGGGGCGGCAAGGAAGTGCGCGTGCCGATTGCCCAAGTGGCGGTGGGCGACCAATTCATCGTGCGGCCCGGCGAGAAGATCGCCACCGACGGCCGCGTGGTGTCCGGGCACTCGGCCGTGGACGAATCCATGCTCACCGGCGAGTCCGTGCCGGTGGAGGTCTCCGAGGGGTCCGCGGTCACCGGCGCGACGCTGAACACCTCCGGTCGCCTGGTGGTGGAGGCCACCCGCGTCGGCGCCGAAACCACGCTCGCGCAGATGGGCAAGCTCGTGCGCGACGCGCAGGCCGGCAAGGCGCCGGTGGAGCGGCTGGTGGACAAAATCTCGCAGGTCTTCGTGCCCGTGGTGGTGCTGGTTGCGCTGGTGACGCTGGCCGGACACCTCCTAGTGGGCCACAGTGTCGCCCACGCGTTCACCGCGGCGGTGGCGGTGCTGATCATCGCCTGCCCGTGCGCGCTTGGGCTTGCCACCCCGACCGCGATCCTGGTGGGCACCGGCCGCGGCGCCCAGCTGGGGCTGCTAATCAAGGGCCCCGAGGTGCTCGAATCCACCCGCCAGGTGGACACGGTGGTCATGGACAAAACCGGCACGATCACGTCGGGCGAGATGGGGGTTGCGGACGTCGTCGCAGCTGACGGCTTCGACGCCGACGAAGTGCTGCGGCTCGCCGCCGGCGTGGAGGCCGGCTCCGAGCACCCGATCGCCCGCGCGATCGTGGAGGCGGCCAGCGAGGTGCCAGCCTCGGAGAACTTCCAAAATGAGGTGGGCAAGGGAGCGTCCGCGCTTATCGACGGCCACCCGGTCCGCGTCGGCCGCCCCTCCCTGCCGCTTGGCGGGCTAGCCAGCGCCTTCGAGGACGCCGAACGTGCCGGGGCGACCCCGGTGGCCGTCGAGGTGGACGGCGCCCTGGCCGGGTTCGTCGCCGTGCGCGATACCGTGAAGGCAGATTCCGCCGACGCCGTGGCGCAGCTGCGCGGGCTGGGGCTTACACCTCACCTGCTCACCGGCGACAACGCCGGCGCGGCAGAGGCCGTCGCGGCGGAAGTGGGCATCGACCCGGCTAACGTCACCGCGGGCGTCCTGCCGGAGGACAAGGTGGAGGTGGTCAAGCGCCTCCAGGCCGAGGGCAAACACGTGGCCATGGTCGGCGACGGTGTCAACGACGCCGCCGCGCTCGCCCAGGCGGACCTGGGCTTGGCCATGGGCGCGGGCACGGACGTGGCCATCGAGGCCGCGGACATCGCGCTGATGCGCAACTCGCTGACCTCCGCGGCGGACGCGATCAGGCTGTCGCGCAAGACCTTGAAGACGATCAAGGGCAACCTGTTCTGGGCGTTCGCCTACAACGTCATCCTCATCCCGGTGGCGGCGCTGGGCTTTCTCAACCCGATGCTCGCCGGCATCGCGATGGCGTTCAGCTCGGTGTTCGTGGTGTCGAACTCGCTGCGGCTGCGGGCGTTCAACTCCGTGTCGTCGGGAGCAGGTGAATAAAAACTGCCAACGCGCGGGCGAGCGCGCCCTACACTCCCCGCATGAACTCTTCTGCGCAGCTCACTCGCACTGAGCGACTGGACCGCCTGCCGGTCACCCCGAAACACAAGCGCCTGCTGGTCGGCTCCGGGATCGGCTGGGCCCTCGACGCGATGGACATCGGCCTCGTGTCCTTCATCCTCGCCGCGCTGGCCGCGCAGTGGAATTTGGACAACACCACCACGGGGTGGATTGCGTCGGTGGGGTTCGTGGGCATGGCCATCGGCGCGAGCCTGGGCGGGCTGCTCGCCGACAAGATCGGCCGCCGCCAAGTCTTCGCCGCAACGCTCTTGCTCTACGGGCTGGCCACCGGTGCCTCAGCGCTGGCGTGGTCCGTGGCGTCGCTGATGGTGTTCCGCTTCCTGGTGGGCCTTGGGCTTGGCGCGGAACTGCCGGTAGCCTCCACGCTGGTCAGCGAGTTTTCGCCGCGGAAGGTCCGGGGGCGCATGGTCGTGCTCTTAGAGGCGTTTTGGGCGGTGGGGTGGATCATGGCGGCCGTCATCGGCACGTTCGTAGTGGCGCAAAGCGACAACGGCTGGCGCTGGGGCTTCGCGCTCGGCGCGGTGCCAGCCATGTACGCCATCTACGTGCGCATGGGACTGCCGGAATCCGTGCGCTTCCTCGAATCAGTGGGCCGGCACGACGAAGCCGAACGGATCGTCCGCGACTTCGAGGCCGAGGCCGACCCCGCGCAGTGCGACACCGCCGCGCCAGCCCAGGAACACCCCGTCGATGGCGGAATCTGGGGCCCGGAGCTGCGCGGGCGCACCGCCGCGTTTTGGGCAATTTGGTTCTGCGTGTCGCTGTCCTACTACGGCGCGTTCATCTGGATCCCGTCCCTGCTGGTGGAGCAGGGTTTCTCCCTGGTTCGCTCGTTCACCTTCACGCTGATCATCACCCTGGCGCAGCTGCCCGGCTACGCCGCGGCCGCCTGGCTCATCGAGCGGTGGGGCCGCCGCATCACGCTGGCAAGTTTCCTCGCGGGCTCGGCGATTGCTGCGTTCGCGTACGGCATGGCCAGCACGGAGTGGCAGATCATCGCTGCGGGCTGCCTGCTCAGCTTCTTCAACCTTGGGGCGTGGGGTGCGCTGTACGCGATCGGCCCGGAGCTCTACCCCACCGCTATCCGCGCAACCGGCACGGGCGCGGGCGCGGCGTTCGGCCGCATCGGCTCAATTCTCGCGCCGCTGGTGGTTCCGCCGGTGCTCGCCTTCGGCGGCGCGACGGCGGTGTTCGGCGTGTTCGCCGCCGCCTTCGCGCTTGCCTGCGCGGCGGCGTTTACGCTGCCTGAGCAGCGCGGTGTGGCGATTGGCTAGGGAAAGCGGAGCTCGTCGCTAAGCAAAAAAGCGCGAAATGCGGGACAGCAGCGACTTATCCTCCGTCGCCTTGTCGATGTCCTCGATGTTGCGCGGCAGGTTGAGCAGGAGGGTGTTCTCCCCCGTCTTGGCGACGGTAATGCTCGGGTCGAGCTTGGCCACCGTGCTCGCGCAGGCGGCGGGGCCGTTCATGGAACGCACGGTCATGGCTTTCTCCTTTGCAGCTTTTGCGTTGTGCTGTTGAAGCATAAACGCGTTTCAGCAGCGTGTCACCGTTGGAAAGCCATGCCTAACTGTTCATAGGGCAGGTTAACTAGCCGTGCGCCATGTTGACGAAGCGCGAGTAGTGCAGCTGGTGCGCCACCGGAATGGTGTCGATCGGGCCGCCGCGGTGCTTCGCCACGATGATGTCCGCCTCGCCCGCGCGCTCGTCGTCGCGGTCCTGCGAGTCCGGGCGGTAGAGCAGGAACACCATGTCGGCGTCCTGCTCCAGCGAGCCTGACTCACGCAGGTCAGCCAGCTGCGGGCGCTTGTCGGTGCGGGCCTCCGGGCCACGGTTGAGCTGGGAGATGGCGATCACCGGCACCTCGAGCTCTTTGGCCAAGAGCTTGAGGTGACGGGAGAACTCCGAGACCTCCTGCTGGCGCGACTCGACCTTCTTGCCGGAGCTCATCAGCTGCAGGTAGTCCACCACAATCAGGTCCAGGCCGTGCTGCTGCTTCAGGCGGCGCGCCTTGGAGCGGATTTCCATCATGGTGAGGTTCGGCGAGTCGTCGATAAACAGCGGCGCGTCCTGAATCTCGGTGAGGCGGTGGGTGAGCTTCTCCCAATCACGCTCCTCCATCTGGCCCGAGCGCATCGCCGAGAGCTTGATCTCCGTCTCCGCGGACAGCATGCGCATGATGATCTCGGAGGCGCTCATCTCCAGCGAGAAGATCACGGACGTCTTGTTCTGGTGGATCGAGCACGAGCGCATGAAGTCCAGCGCGAGCGTGGATTTACCCACACCGGGACGCGCCGCGATGATGATCATTTGGCCAGCGTGCAGGCCGTTGGTGAGCTTGTCCAGGTCGATGAACCCGGTGGGCACGCCCGCCTCGAGCGCGCCGCCGGAGGCGATCATGGTCAGCTCGTCAATAGTGGGCTTGAGCAGTTCCGACAGCGGGCGGTAGTCCTCGCCCGACTGGTTGCGGGTGATGTTGAAGACCTTCTGCTGGGCATGGTCGACGATCGCGTCGACCTCCATGCCCTCCTCGCCCTCGTAGCCGAGCTGCACCACCTGCGTGCCGGCGTTGACCAGCTGGCGCAGGATCGACTTTTCCTCCACGATCTCCGCGTAGTAGCGGGCGTTCGCCGCCGTGGGAACCTCGGAGATCAGCGTGTGCAGATACGGCGCGCCGCCGACGCGCTCGAGCTCGTTGATGCGGTCCAGCCGCCCAGCGACAATGAGCACGTCGACGTTGCTGCCCTGCGCGAACAGGTCCAGGATGGCCTGGTAGATCAGCTGGTGCGCCGGAAAGTAAAAGTCGTCCGGGCGCAGGCTTTCCGCCACATCCAGGATGACGTCGGGGTTGAGCAGCATCGCGCCGATGACGGAGCGCTCCGCCAGCTCGTCGTGCGGCGGCGTGCGGTATTCCTGCAGCTCGTTGTTGCCGCGGTTGAAGTTGGAGTAGCGGTTGCTTCTCGACGAGCTACCGCCCCTCCCACCTTTCCCCCTCGAGTTACCGCTGTTGCCTTGGAACGCGTCAAAGTCGGAGTCGCTGAAGTCCCCGTAGTCCGCGGCCGGTTCCGGCGGCGGCACGTAGTCGTCGAAGCTGTCGTCTGCACCCATGGTCTCCCCTTTCGCTGTGTGTATGAGACTACCCCGTAATGCAAACCGCAAACCGAGTTATCCACAGGGGGTGTGGACAATTGGGGAATGTGCGGGTGAGTTTTCCACAGGGGTGGTGTTTGCGGTGTGGAATTCGTGTGGATTCGAGACTCCAAGCCACTGGACAACGGTACATTTCCGCAGTTCACCCTGTATATTTTCAAACTCACGCCGAGTGACGTTTTAGGTGGATAACTCGGTTGACCACGGCGTTTGACAACCACGAAATGTCCACTCGAGTGGACAATCTAACCCCTACCCAGGCTGTATAACCCACCACTTATCCACATTCCGTCACAGGGGCGCACCCGGTGTGTTTTTGTTACCGTCGTCGCATGTCCCCACGAGCAATTCTCTGGAGTTACCTCGCCTTTGCAGTGGCGTTTCCCGCAGTGTGCGTGGCTGGGATGCGAGCGTTTGGCGGCAATCTCGACTTCGCGGCCTACAGCCTCGCCTTCGCTGTCCTCGCGGTACTTGCAGCAGCGGGAGCGGTCGGATGGGCTGCCACCTACACTGCGGCAGCGCGGCGGAGTGGCCCTGCGCACGGTGTGGCCGTCTGGATCGCCACAGCGTGCCTTGCCGTGGGCTTCGGCTCTGTCGCCGACTCGAGCTGGCAGGAATACCAGGCGGGCATGTCGCTGCCGATCATCAACCTGTTTCTGTACCTCATCCCTCTCGGCTTACTCATCCTGCTCGGCTCGGCCGTTGCGCAGACAGCGGCGGCGAGGACCTCACGCCCGCGAGGCGAACGCTAGCGGCAGCACCTCCACACCGAATCGCTCGGCGATATCCGCTGCCGCGACGGTGACGGACCAGCCGGAATCCACCTCGCCGGCAAGCAGCAACACCGGGCCCTCGCCCACGTCGAGCCCCGAGTAGTCGAAGTACCGGTCCAGCGCATTGACGCGGAAGGCGGAGTTGCGCGCCTGAACCTCGGTCTCCCCGGCGCGCACTACCCCGCCGTAGGTCATCTGCCCCACCCGGGCCAAGGCCTCGGCGGTGGAGGCGACCATCTCCGCCCGTGCCGGGTCCGCCGAGCCGAGCGCGACCACCGTGGCCGGGCGGGTGTCCCAGTCCCAGTCCGCCAGCACGGCGACGAAGCGGGTGAGCCACTGGTCGTCGCGCCAGTTCGTGGCGGGACGGTAGGTGTTGTCGCGCAGGAGCTGGGCCAGGGCGGGGCCGCGGGCGACGTCGTTGAGCCGGCCAAGCGCCTTGCCCGCCTGAACGCCCTTGATCTTGCCGCGGCGCGCGGAGCCGGTCGGCCACATCTTGCGCTGGGACAATGGCACGCCGGGGGCCTTCAGGCGGGCGTCAATGCGCTCGGCGAGCGCCGGGTCCACATCGGTGGGCAGGTGGTTGCCGGTGCAGTTGTCGCAGCGCCCGCAGCGCTCCCCCTCCCCGATCGTCGGATCGTCCAGCTCGCTGCGCAAAAACACCATGCGGCAGGCGTCCGTGGACTCGTAGGCCAGCATGAGGTCTTGTTCGCGCTCGCGGGCGTCCGCCAGGCCGTCGTAACGCTTGTGGTCGTAGGACCAGGGCGCGCCGGTAGTGACCCAGCCGCCCTTGACGCGCTGCACCGCGCCGTCGACGTCCAGCACTTTCAGCGCTTGGTCAATGCGTGTGCGCGACAAGTCCACGGCGTTTTCGAGTTTCGGGGTGGAAATCGGCTCGCTCCCGAGCGCGCCCAGCAGCTGCTGCACCACCGGCTCCTCCGGCATGGACACGGACGCGAAGTACTCCCACACGCGCTGATCCTCCGGTCCGGGCAACAGCACCACCTCGGCGTGGTCGGTGGCGCGCCCGGCGCGGCCGATCTGCTGGTAGTAGCTCACCGGCGAGCTCGGCGCGCCCAGGTGCACCACGAAGCCGAGGTCCGGCTTGTCAAAGCCCATGCCGAGCGCCGAGGTGGCCACCAGGGCTTTGAGTTCGTTGTGTATCAGCGCCTGCTCGAGGCGCTCGCGCTCCTCCGCCTCCGTGCGGCCGGTGTAGGCGGCCACGTTCCACCCGGCCGTTTCCAGCGCCTCCGCCAGGTCGTGCGCGGCGGCGACGGTCAGGCAGTAGATGATGCCGGAGCCATCCACCTGCGCCAAGTACTGCGCGATCCAGGCGGCGCGCTGGGTGGGGTCTGCAAGCTGCACGACGTTGAGCGACAACGACTCGCGGTCCAGCCCGCCGCGGAGTACGCCGGTGCCCTCGCCCAACTGGGCGACAACGTCGGCCACCACGCGGTCATTCGCCGTTGCGGTGGTGGCCAGGACGGGGGTGTTGGCCGGGAGGTCGTCGATAAGCAAAGAAATGCGCCGGTAATCCGGCCTGAAATCGTGCCCCCAGTCGGAGATGCAGTGGGCCTCATCCACGACCAGCATGCCGACGGACTGCGCGAGCTGCGGCAGCACCTCATCGCGGAAACCCGGCGCGTTGAGGCGCTCCGGGCTGATCAGGAGCAGGTCCAGCTTGTCGACGTCCGCCTGGATCTCCTCCCACTGCGTCATGTTCGCGGAGTTGATCGTGGCCGCCCAGATGCTGGCGCGTGCGGCCGCTTCGACCTGGTTGCGCATGAGCGCGAGCAGCGGCGAAACGATAATCGACGGGCCCTCGCCCGACTCGCGCAACAGCTTCGCGGCGATGAAATACACCGCCGATTTACCCCAGCCCGTGCGTTGCACCACCAGCATGCGTTTGCGCTGGTTGACCAGGGAATCGACGGCCGTCCACTGGTCGTCGCGCAGGGCGGCGTGGGGCCCCGCGATGCCCTTGAGAAGTTCGTCCGCTTGTTCGCGTTTCGCAGTCATGGCGCACACCATATACCACGGCCCCGACACGGGTGTTCGAACAGTGGTACCGTCCGCAACATGCCCGACAAAGAACCCGAAGAACCGCCGCAGAAGACCGAGGACTTCGAGTACACGCGCCACGACGCAGAGGCGGAACTTGACCGGATTTATGCGCAACGGAAAGAACTCATGCGACGACTCGCAGAGTCCTAGCTAACCCAGCTCGCCCTCCGCCCAGTCCGCCATGTACTCGGCGATGCCGTGCGGATCCGCCAGAAAGTCCCGCATCGCCCGGAACGCGAGTGTGTCTTCCACCGCCAGGCCGCGGTCCACGCCATGCTCGCTGACCTCCACGATCTCCGCGCCCGGCGCACCGAGCACGATCGGCGAGTGCGTCACCGCGATCACCTGCGCGCTTTGCTCGCCGATTGCGTGCAGCTGCGCCACCAGCGCCATCTGCGCGACGGGGGACAGACCCGATTCGGGCTCGTCCAGCAAGTACAGCGCATCTTGGGCAAACCGCGAGGTCAGTTCCAACACGGACTCCCCGTGCGACCGCTCGCCGAACTCTGTCACGCGCGTGTGCGTCTCGCCGCGCAGGAAATACCCGGCCTTCGCGCGCGCCCCGGTCCGAAGCGTCAGCGCGCCAAACATCGGGTCGTGGGCGCCAGGCTTATCGACGCCCCACGGCCCGCCCTCGACCTGAAACCCCCACGCGCGGGCAATCCCCTCCAACAGCGTCGACTTACCCACGCCGTTGCCGCCGGTGATCAGCGTGACCGGGTGTGTCAGCGGGAAGCCGAACTCCGCGACGTGCTCAACCGCCGGCGCGTCGAGGGCCCACGGCGGGGCCTTCGACGGGTCGACGGAGATGTGCTGGATGAACATGGGGCTCATCCTACGGCGGGGTCAATACGTTGAGGTCGATAACTCCATGTCGATAGTTGCAGGTCAGCGCCTCTTGGCCTGCCGGGACTCCAAAATCCGAAAACGCTGTAACCAGCGACTATCGACCTCGAGATATCGACATGGGCGCTCAGGGGCAGGCTCCCTAGCCGTCCACCAGGAATCTCGCCGTGCCGGCCGGGTCGTCGATGAACTCTCGGGTGGCGGTGACGGGCTCGCAGTCCTCGAAAGGCATGTGCTCCAGGGCGGGCACGGTGAGGATGCGGGCGTCGGGGACGGCGAGCAGCACCGGCGAGTGCGTGGCCATGAGCACCTGCGCGCCGCGGCGGATCAGCACCGCGAGCAGGCCGAGCAGTTCGAGCTGGGAGAAGACCGAGAGGCCGTCTTCGGGCTCGTCCAGGATGATCAAAGAGTCCGGGCCGAAGCGTTCGTGGGCCATGCGCATGATGCCTTGGCCGTGGCTGCGGCGAGTGAGGTCTTGCAACGGGTCTTCGATTCCGAGGCTTTCATGGTATTCGGCGAGGTCGAGGTATGTTTCGCCGCGCAGGAAGTACACGTCGCTCGGGTTCTCGCGACGGGTCAGCGTAAGCGAGGCGTGGAGGCTGGAATGGTCCCCGGCCTGGAACTGGGCGTGGCGGGATCCACCCGCGGCGTTGGCGCCGGCGGCCACAGCGATCGCCTCCACCAGCGTGGACTTCCCCGACCCGTTGTCGCCGGTGAGGATCGTGGTTTGCGCGAGCTCGAGGGGCTTTTCAGCCAAGCGACGCACCACCGGCAGGTCGCGGGCGTAGCCCTCCACCGGCGCGTCGATGCGGACCTGGGTGACGAACATGACTACCGCCAATTCTCCAGCTTCAGGTTGGGCACGCGCGCAAACTCGCGCTCGTTTGCAGTCACAAGCACTAAATCATTTCGGATCGCCTGCGCCGCGATCCAGAGGTCGTTCGAGCCGATGACCTGCCCCCGATTCAGAAGATCAGACCGGAGCTTGCCGTATAGGCATGCGGACTCCCGATCGACCTCGAACACAGGGCAACCGTGCAGCAGGAGGTCGTACACCCGCCGCATAGCATCTGGCCTGCGGGACCTCTCGATTCCGGCCTGAATTTCGCCAAGAACCACAGTTGATAAGCAAAGCTGCGCACTAGCTAGCTCAGAACTTTTGCGAACAACCTCTGGATGGTCACCACGTTCAATATCGATCCACACATTTGTATCGAGGAGGTACCGCACCGAATCTCCTATCGCTCGACGCCGCGGTCAAGATCGGGGGGAAGGTCCTCCGGCAGATCATCAACTTCTTCGACCAGCCCAGATTCAATACCGTTTACGCGCTGGAACTCGCGCAACCTCGCCACCACATGCCCGAACGATTCTTCCTCCGGCCGCAGCAGCAAACCTTCCGGCACACGTTCGATCATCACTCTGTCCGAATCAAAGCGCAGTGCCGCCGGAATCCTGACGGCCTGGCTGTTTCCCGACATGAACACTGTCGTGCGGACTGGCCCGTCCTGAATTGGTTCGGCCATAGCAATCACCCCTAGTTCAAGTGTATATCCGAGAGGATATACACACCCTGACAACTACCGCAATCCGGCGGGCAGCGGCAGCAGACCGTCCACCGCGAGCAGCACGCCGAACGCCGTTCCGGAGACCACGCCGATGATGTTCGCACTGCCATCCGGGTTGACCGTGTAGACCGGTCCGCCGGAATCGCCGTGCAGCGCCAAGATCAGCACTGCCAGCTCGCCGGTGTCCGGGTTCACCTTCAGCACCGGGCCGCAGGTGCGCGAGGTGCGCGCGCCGTCCTTGCACACAATCTGGCCCGGCTTCACCGCCGTCACCGGGTGGTAGCCCGCAACACGGCGGGTGGGGTTGATGCGCTGGACCGCGTCCGACAGCGGATTGACCGCGCCGATGACCGGGATGTCCACCGCCCCGCCGCGGACTGCCGCAGCGTTGGTGGCGTCGCCGGCGAGCGGGAACCAGGCGACGTCTCGAAGCGGGCTGCCCAACTTGTTGTCGCCGCGCATCTCGTAGCCGGACTCCCGCAGGTCGCCGGAGATCTTCGTGCGGCCATCCGCCGCGTACACCGCCACCGGCACCGCACCACCAATCGGCGCCAGGCAGTGGCCCGCCGTCACGCCGTAAGCCCGCCCGCCGCGGTGCGCCACCGTATTCAGCGAACAGCCGTAGCGGGAACCGTCGCTGTACGCGACCCGGATACTGTCGCCGGCGTACATCGCCACCGCCTGCGCCGGCATGGCGAACCCGGCCGCAGCAGCCGCCGCGAGCAGGAGGGACACAGCCAAAGTGCGCACGCGGCGCGCCACGGAAAACGTCATGGGCGGTATTGTATCGGCACACTAAAAGCGCGGGCCCCACTCCTCACAAGTGGGACCCGCGCTTTTAAATGCTGTTGTCGTTGGACTGCAGTTTTCCGTTCTCAGGCGGAGCAGTCGTCGATAAGCGTTATGCGCTTACGACCTCGAAGTTCACCTTGCCCTCCACGTCGTCGTGGAGGTTGACCTTGACCTGGTAGCCACCGGTCTTGGTAACAAGGCCCTTCGGCACGTTGATGCGGCGCTTATCCAAGTTCGGGCCGCCAGCGGCCTTCACAGCGTCGGCGATGTCGCCGGCCTTCACAGAGCCGAACAGCTTGCCGTTGTTAGCGGTGCGCACAGCAACCTTGACGCCCTTGAGCTGGTCGAGCTGGTCACGCAGTTCCTTCGCGTGATCCAGGTCGCGGACCTGGCGCTCAGCCTGGGCGCGCTTAATGTCTTCAATCTGCTTCTCTGCGCCGCGGGTAGCCGGGATAGCCAGGCCGCGCGGGAGCAGGAAGTTGCGTCCGTAACCGTCCTTGACCTCGACGACCTCTCCAGGCTCGCCAAGCTTCTCGACGGCAGCGGTGAGGATCAGCTTCATAATCCTAACCTTCCTTATGGTGAAAAATGCTTGATGTGTGGTTGTCGTTTAGAACGGTGGCTCATCGCCCGCGCCGCCGGAAAAACCGCCGGCATCCGGAGCGGAACCCCACGGATCATGTTGAGGCTGGGACTGGTTCGGGTTGCCCTGGGTCTGGCCCTGGCTTTGGCCGCCGAAGCCGCCGTTCGCCGGGTTGTAGCCGCCCTGGCCCTGATTCTGGCCCTGGCCGCCCTGGCCACCCTGGTCGAAACCGCCGCGCTGGCCGCCCTGGTTGCCGCCGCCGTAGCCGCCCGCACCGCCCTCACGCGGATTGCGGGTGACAGACGCGCTGGCGTACTTCAGGGACGGGCCAACCTCGTCGACCTCGACCTCGAACACGGTGCGGTTTTCGCCCTCTTTGGTCTGGTAGGAACGCTGACGCAGCTTGCCGGTGACCACGACGCGCATGCCCTTGGTCAGGGACTCCGCGACGTTCTCCGCCATCTGGCGCCAGCAGTTGCAGGTGAGGAACAGGGCTTCGCCGTCTTCCCACTGGTTCGTTTCCCGGTTGAACGTGCGGGGCGTGGACGCGATGCGGAAATTCGCAACGGCAGCGCCGCTCGGGATGAAGCGCAGCTCCGGGTCCGCAACCAAGTTGCCGACAACGGTAATTGGGGTATCGCCTTGAGCCATGTCCTAAACCTTCCTACCTGCTGATCGTGTGGTTTCTGAGCCTACCGGTTCTTACTTGTCGGTACGCAGAACCTTGGTACGCAGAACGTTCTCGTTCAGGTTCAGCACGCGGTCGAGCTCCTTGACCGTGTCTGCCTCGCAGTCGAGGTTGACAACGGCGTAGATGCCCTCTTCCTTCTTGTTGATCGGGTAAGCAAGACGCTTCTTGCCCCACACATCAACGTTTTCCACCTTGCCGTTTTCCTTGCGGACGATCTCCAGGAACTTGTCCAGGGACGGGGCAACGGTGCGCTCATCCTGCTGCGGATCGAGGATGATCATTACTTCGTAGTGACGCACGGACCTCATCACCTCCTATGGTCTCGGTTGTTTTCGGCCATCACCCTTGTGGTCATGGCAGGAGGGTCGTTGCGTCAAGCAACCCGAACAGACTACCCCACGGTCTGACCAGCTCAAAACCTCGGGTTTCGGGTGCGCTCGTGTGGACTCCGCATTGCGGACAATCCGGCCGCCACCAACTATTGGTGCGGACCCACGTTGTGCACGAATCAACGCGGCAAAATGCTGACCTGGGCGTTTGCAACGCCAGAAGCGGCCGAAATGTCGATTCGTACAAAATCCGCCTAGTGCGGGTTCGGCACCGCCGAGAAGAGGGCGAGGGAGACAGGGATCACGGTCATGAAGAGGAAGGCGACCAGGCCGAAGCTTATCGACGCTTGCTTCCGCCCCTTCACCGCAAAATAGAACGAGGCGCTAAACAGGAAAAACGCCACCACGATGGAGGCAATGCCCAGGATTGTGGTGGCGTTCATCGGCTAGACCTTGGCGGCCGAGGAGCCGGCGGACTCGGAGCCGGCCGGCTCGGCGTCGGCGGGTTCGGAAACGGGGTCGGCCGGAGGGGCGTCGATAGGCAAGGGCTCCTTCCACTGGTACGGCAGCGACATGAGGGGGTCGTGCCCGTTGTGGGCGTCGCGGACCTTGTCGCGGCGCTTGCCCAGGATCTGCTGCACCACCAGCACCATGATGGCGATGATGAAGGCGTCGCGGGAGATGATCACGATGTTGAGGAACCAGCCCGGCACGCCCATGTTGTCCGCGCCCATCATGTGCCACATCAGCACCGGCCACACGGCCATGTCCACGACCATCCAGGACAAAAGGAGGCGCCAGTACGGCAGCGCCAGCACCGCGGGGACGACAAACCAGAGGGAGTACTGCGGGCTCCACACCTTGTTGAAGATGAGGAACAGACCGACGATCAGCGCCACCAGCTCCGCGATGCGCGGGGTCTGCGGCGCCTTCAGGCCCAGGATGAGCACGCCCAGGCAGCCCAGCAGGAACAGAATCAGAGTCACGGCGTTGAGGATCACCGGGGCGCCCTCGCCGGAGTCGAAGCCGGTCCAGCCGGTCATGCGGGAGATGACCGCGTAGATGGTGGTCCACTCCCAGCCGCGGTCCGTGTTGAGGCGGTTGAACTCACCCCAGGCATCCGGGTTGCGCAGGTAGACCGGCACGTTGACCACGAGCCAGGACACCACCATGGCGGCGAGCATCTTGCCGAACGGGACGAGGTCGCGCTTGCGCAGCGCCACGGTGAGGTACGCGCCGAGCAGGAAGATCGGCCAGAGTTTAAACGCGGTGCCCAGGCCGATGAGCACGCCGGCGAGCCAGAATTTCCGGTTGCGGGCGGCCAGCATCGCGGCGACGGCGAAGAAGATGGACGGGATGTCCCAGTTGGTGAACGCGTGGACGATCAGCAGCGGAGAGCCGGCGACCAGGAGGGTGTCCCAGACACGGTTGCCCGCGAGCTCGGCGACCATGCGGATGGTGATCACCCAGATGATGGACATGAGCAGCGCGGTGACGTAGAAGTACCAGCCGGAATCCGGCACGAAGTTGTCCACCAGGAAGTAGGTGCTGCGCGAAAGCCAAGCAGACAGCTGCTGGAACAGGCCGGCGAGCACCGGGTACTCCATGTAGCGGGTCAGGCCGTCCTCCACCCACGAGTAGTCGTAGACAAAACCGCCCTGGTCCAGGCCGCGGGCGCCGTAGAGCGGAATGATGTCGTTGTAGCAGGCGGCGGTGTACTGGCGGTTGCCGTCCCAGTTGAGCTGGATGATGCCGTTGTCGTCGGCCTTGCCGCCGGCGCAGTGCGCCTTCTGCAGCAGGCCGAAGGACAAGAAGACGTATGCGACGGCGAGGATGGAGCGCAGCGGCGTCCAGAACCGGGCGCGGCCGATCTGGGCGAAGCGGCCCATCGGCCCGCCGAGGAACTCCACCCAGCCGCGCGCGAGCGGCTCGGTGCGGCCGGGCTGGACACGGTCCGCCGGGTCCGGCCAGGTGACCTGCGTAGTCTGCGTCGGCTCAGTCATTTATTGGAACGCTCCCTGGAATTGGTCGAGGACGTCGTTGATCGTGTCGTTGAGGTTCGGCGCTGGCGCCGGTGCCGGCGCGGGGGCTGGCGCGGGTGCCGGGGCTGGCGCCGGTGCGGGTGCGGGCGCCGGTGCCTCCTCCCCGCCCGGCGCCTCAGGCGCTGCCGGGCCCGACGGCTCCTCCGCCGGCGCCGCGGAGCTCGGGGCGGACGGCGCCTGGCCGGTGCCGCCGGTGTAGCTCGGCGCCGGGTTGGAGTAGTAGCCGCCCAGGCCGACACCGCCGGAGTACGGGTTCACGCCCCAGTAGACGGGGTTGGCGTTGGGGAAGCTCATGAACTCCTGGCCCTCCAACTCGGTGTCCAGGAACTGCTTCCAGATTTGGGACGGGGTGTTGGAGCCGTACATGATGCCGCCCCACTCGTTAAAGATTGGCGAGGTGTTGTCGGCGGTGCCCACCCACACGGCCACGGCGAGCTGCGGGGTGGAGCCGACCATCCAGGCGTCCTTGTTGTTGCCGGTGTCGCCCATCTGGGCGGTGCCCGTCTTGGACGCGGACTGGCGGCCGCCGGCGAGGACGGCGTTGGAGTAGCCGGCCACGCCCTGCATGGCCTGGAGGGTGTTGTCCGCCACCTGCTCGGCCACGCGACGCTCGGTGTAGTCGTTGTCCACCTGGTAGAGGACCTCGCCGTTGGCGTCCACGATCTTGTCCACGAAGTGGGTCGGGTGCATCAGGCCGCGGTTGGTCAGTGTGGACATGGCGGTGGCCATGTCCAGCACGCGGGACTGGTACTGGCCCAGCACGATGCCCTCATAGGGCTGGCCGCCGTTTTCGCGCAGGGTCACCGGAATGCCGGGGATGGACTTGGCCACGCCCAGGGCGTGCGCCATGTCGGCGGTGTCCTGCGTAGTGTTGTCCAGCTCGTCCTGGATGCGCATGAAGGCGGTGTTGGAGGACACGCGGGTTGCCTCGGTCATGGACAGCATGCCGCCGCCACCACCGTCCCAGTTGGTCACGGTGATGTTGCCGGGCAGTCGCACCGGCGAGGAGTCGAACTGGGAGGTCAGCGGGATGCCCTGCTGCAGGGCCGCCGCGAGCGCGAAGATCTTGAACGTCGAGCCCGTCTGCAGGCCCGCGTTGGCGTAGTCCCAGCCAGACGGGTCGTCGCCGCCGTAGTAAGCGCGCACTGCGCCTGTCGACGGATCCACGGCCACCGCACCAGTTCGCGCATCCTCCTGCAGGTTGGCCAGGCGCTCGCGTGCGATGCGCTCCAGGTTGGCCTGGGAGCCGGCGTCGATGGTGGTGGTGATCTGCAGACCGCGGTTGGTCAGGTCGCTTTCGGTGATGCCGAGGGCCTCGAGCTCCTTGATCACTTGGTTTTTGATCAGGCCGTTCGGGCCGGTGGCTTCGGTGTATGCGGAGTAGGAGGCCGGGTCGCGCGTTTCCGGGTACACCAAGCCGGCGCGCTGCTCCGGGGTGATTCTGCCCATCTCGACGAGGCCGTCCATGACGTAGTTCCAGCGCTGCTCCGCCGCCTCGCGGTTCGTCCACGGATCCAGCTCGCTGGGCAGCTGGATGGAGGCGGCCAGCACGCCGCCCTCCTCGAGGGTGAGCTGGGACGCCGGCTTGTCAAAGAAGGCGTGCGCGGCGGCCTCGACGCCGTAGGCGTTGCGGCCGAAGTACACAGTGTTCAAGTAGGCGCGGAGGATGTCCTCCTTGGACCACTGGTTGGTCATCTTCACGGAGTAGACCAGCTCATTGGCCTTGCGCTCGTAGGAGTGCTCGTTGCCCACCAGCGCGTTCTTCACGTACTGCTGGGTGATGGTGGAGCCGCCGCCTGCAGAGGTGTTGCCGGTGATCTGCCCCAGCGCCGCGCGGGCGAAACCGGTCGGCGAGAAGCCCGAGTTGGTCCAGAAGTCGCGGTCCTCCGCGGCCAGCACAGCATTCTGCACCTCCTCGGGCACAGATTCGAGGGGCACCTGCTCACGGTTGCCCTCGGGCGGCACGAGGCGGGCGAGCTCGTTTTCGCCGTCGTTGAAGTAGATCGAGGAGATCTGCGCCGTCTCAATCTCGCCTGGTTCCGGGACCTCGGCCTTGGAGTACTTCCACATAAACCAGCCGACCGGCACGCAGGCGAGCAGGAGGAGGAACAGCAAGAAGGCAAGCACCCACTGCCACGCGCGGGACTTCTTCTTTTTCTTCACGGCCGTGGTGCCGCTGGAGCCCTTCGCCTTCGCCGTATTCTTTTCAGCGCTCTGTTCAGTCACACGTTTTCCCTGCACAATTGCACCCGCCGCGCCCGCGGGGAGGGCAAACGGGCGAGCTACCTACTACATTCCTACCGGACACCCTACCTGCCCAGTTCGGATTCACACTACTGGTACGGCTGTGACTTCTTGTAACAGATGGTTCCACTTGCACGACGGGCAGACCTCCACCACGTGGACGGTCAGCGGCCCCACCTCAGCCGCAAGCCGGTCTATCTCCTCCTCGCTGCGCGCGGTGCCTGTGCGCCTGCCCAACTTTTCGGAGTAGACCCAGCGCACGTCACGCATCACTTCGCCGCACACGGGGCAGGGCCGGGCGGAATCCTCGCCGTGGTGCTGCGCGGCGGCGCGGAGCAGGAAGTCGGCGTCGCACACCTCGTCGATAGGCAAATGCCCCCGCTTGAGCTCGCGCAGCGTCTGGCGGCGCTGCCACTCGTGAGACACCTCGTGCTCGTACGTGAACATCCCGGCCATCATAACCCCAGTCCTTGCTGCTAAATTCTGAAAAGTACTTGGAAGAAAGAGGTGCACAGTGGCGGCGCACGACGAACCCTCCGCGGAAGCCATGCGGATCGCGGCGGACATCCGCCCCGCGATGACCAGCCTGTACGTGGCGTACTTCCGCAACGCGGAGGACTCGGACCTGACCGGCCCGCAACTGTCCGTGCTGCACAGGCTTGGCTTCAGCGGCCCCACGCGAATTAGCAGGCTGGCCGCCGAGGAAGGCGTGCGCCTGCCCACGGCCTCCAACACCGTCAACCAGCTGGAAAAGCGCAATCTGGTGCGGCGCGTGCGTTCGGTGGACGACCGTCGCGGCGTGTCCGTGGAGCTGACAGATTTCGGCCGCGCTGAGCTGGAGCGCGTCGGCGCAGAGCGCACCCGCTCCCTCGCCCAAATGCTCAGCGCGCTGGATGCGGAGGCGCTGGAGAAGCTGGACTCGTTGACCGGGGTCCTCAACGACCTCGCCCGCGCGTACGCCACCGGTTCCGCGGACTAACCGCTTTCCGTCTCCAGGACGGCACATGTTTATGATGTCTGTATTATCTGAAAACTCGCGTATGCGGACATGTGTCAAGGAGGAAGGCCCTGAGCAGCTCCCCAAGCGCTGACAGCGCCCATCTTGCGGACCTTGCCTTTCCCCTGCGCGTGCTTGTGGGCTGGGACGTGGCAAACACCGAGGCAGTGGAATTCGCCGCCTGGCTCGGCCGCTCGCTGCCGGTGACCGTGCAGGTGATGTCCAGCACCCAGTCCAAATGGACAAAATCCCTGGCCAACGCCACCAAAGGCCGCAAGAAGCGCATGAAGGAGGCGCAGGCCACCTTCGACTCCCGCGTGGAGAAGGCGCTGACGGAGCACATCCCGCGCGAGCAGTGGTCAAAGGACGTTTCCCGCCTCGTGGACAGCAAGGACAGGGTGCGCTCCCTGTACGAGACCGCGAAGGACTTCGGCGCGGACCTGATCCTGATGGGCTCTCGCGCGAAGACGCCGAAGGGCCGGTTCCGCCCGTCCAGCGTTGCGGACGAGATGATGCGCTCCTGCCCCGTCCCGCTGGGGCTTGCGCCACGCGGGGTGAAGCTCTCCAAGAAGGGCATCACCCGCGTGACGTACGCGATCGTGGCGGAGGACGACCCAGCTGAGCCGGAGTTTTCCGGCCTGGACTACGCCACCGCTCTGGCCTGCAAGTTGGGGCTGCCGCTGCGCATTATCGCGTTTTCCCCCACCGCCTACGAGAAGCACACGTCTACCTGGAACGAGCAGACGCTGGGCATGCTCGACCACGCCCGCGACTACGCGTGGGCGCTGGCGGCGGAGGTCGCGCCGGACGTGTGCGACACCTTCCACGTCACCAGCTCCGTCTCGGCGGCGAAGAGCTGGAAGCGCTCCATTGATTCGGTGAAGTGGAAAAAGGGCGACATCATGTTCCTGGGGACCCATCCGTCGCCCCAGTTCACCAGCGTGTTTGTGGGCACGCTGGAAGGCGAGTTCATCCGCTACGCCTCGGTGCCTGTGGTGGTGTGCCCGCACTCCCCGAAGGCGCAGTAGGTTGGGCTCCATGGAGCACCCGGAGAACGACCTTCACTCCCCCGCCGACCGTTTCTCGCGCATGCGGCCCGAGCCGCGCTCCTTCGACGAGCTCGCGGACCAGCCGGATCCGCTGGAGGTGGACCGGAAAAACCGCCGCTCCACCCGCCAGGCGATCACGTTCGCGATGAGCACGGTAGCCGTGACCCTACTGCTGGCGTTCATTCTTGCGGTGATCTCGCGCGCGCAGGGCGGTCCGCTTTGCGACGGCAGCTCCGCCTGGCTCTGCACCGAGTCCTGGCGCACGTGGTGGGCCGTTGCCACCTCGATCCCGCCGGTGGTGGGGCTACTGACCTGCGCGGTGATCACCGTGCGCAAGCTCAACCGCTACGAACGCTGGATCCCCTGGATCGGCGTGTTCTGGATCCCGCTGGTGCCCTTCACCATGGCGTGGTTGATTATCACGCTGGGGATCTTGGCTACGCAGTAGCGCGCTGGGCGCACTCCCCGCAGTACGGGTTGTTTTCGCGGCAGTCCTCGCAGCTCAAGTACTGGCGGCGGCACTCCGGCTCGTTGGCGCAGTTGTAGAACTGGTTCGTGGCCGCGCCGCAGTGCACGCAGTGGCCGAGCTGCACGTAGTCCGGGTCGCCCGGCGCGCCGAACTCGGTGTGCATGCGGTCGTCGAAGACGTACAGCGAGCCCTCCCACAGCCCCGAGTTGCCGAACTTTTCGCCGTAGCGGACGATGCCGCCGTCGATTTGGTAGACCTCCTTGAACCCGCGGTTGATCATGAGGCTGGAGAGCACCTCGCAGCGGATCCCGCCGGTGCAGTACGAGATGACGGGCTTGTCCTTCATCCAGTCGTACTTGCCGGAGTCGAGCTCCTTGATGAAGTCGTGGGTGGTTTCCACGTCCGGCACCACCGCGCCTTTGAACCTGCCGATCTCTGCTTCGCGGGCGTTGCGGCCGTCGAAGAACACGGCCTCGGGGTTGTCGGCCACCAGCTCGTTGACCTGCTCCGGGGTGAGGTGCACTCCCCCGCCAACCACGCCATTGTCGTCCACCTTGAGCTCGCCCGGCGCGCCGAAGGAGACGATCTCCTCGCGGGCCTTGACGCTGAGCTTGGGAAAGTCTTCTGCCCCGCCTTCGGACCACTTGAACTCGATGCCCTTGAAGTACTCGCGGGTTTTCTTGGCGTAGGTCTTGCAGGCGCGGATGTCGCCGCCGACGGTGCCGTTGATGCCGTCCTTGGACACGATGATGCGCCCAGTCAGCCCCAGTCCTTCGCACAGGTCCCGCTGCCACAGGCGCACCGCGTCCGGGTCGGCGATGGGCTGGAACTTGTAGTAGAGCAGGATCTTGCTGGTCATGCCTGGCAGTCTATGTCCACCCAGGCCAGCGGGGAAAGTTAGAGGTCGAAGGCTTTGAACGCGATAGCCAGCGGCACTCCCAGCGCTTCCCCGCCCTGCGTGGCCGCCCCGCCGACGATCTCCGCGCCGCTGGGGTGGTCCGGTAGCGCCTGGAAGTACGCCTCGTGGGCGTCCAGCGACTGTGCGCCTTTCTCCACGTGCCGCTGCTCCACCGCCACCGCGACGTCCGGCTCGTGGGCTCCGGTGACCAGCAGCGTTTCCGCCTGGTGGCGCGGGCCCAGCTCCGGGAAGAGGAACTCGTTGCCAGCGTCGCGCGCGGCGTCCACCGCTGCTATGCCCGCCACCCGGTGGTCCGCCTGGTTCAGGCCCCACGGGGCGACAACGCTCCAGTCCTGGGTGAGCACCACGGTGGGTTTGAAGGTGCGGATCTTTCCGGCGATGGCCTTGCGCAGCTCAAGGGTGTGTTCCAGCAGGCCGTCGGTGAAGTCGAGCATCTCCAGCTCCCCTGCGCCGACGATGTCGCAGGCGCGGCGTTGCTCCTTCGCGCGGATCTCGCGCACCTGCACAGGATCCCCGCCCGCGATGCCGTGCTCGCCGTGCGTGAGCAGCAGGTACGCCACCTCGATACCGTCTTCGGCCCATTTGGCCACGGCGGCCGAGGCGCCGTACTCCATGTCGTCGGGGTGGGCGACGACGGCGAGGACGCGTGCGCCGTCGCTAAGCGAAAGCTCCCGCACCTTAACCCCGCTTTTCCTTGAACGCGTGGGCGTCGCGCGTGTACACGCGGCGGTGGGTGCCCACCTTGTGGCCGGGCAGCTTGCCGTCGTCAATGAGCTTGACCACGAACGGGCGCGAAACGCCGAGCAGGTTGGCCACCTGCTGGGTGGTCATCTCCTCGTCCGGTTCGGGCGGGCGCACCAGGCGGCCCTCCGCGAGGTCCTCGAGCAGGTCACGGACCCACACGGCGGTCTGTTTCGGCAGCGTGACGTGGTCTTCTGCGCGCGTGCGCGCCACGGAAAGGTTGTTGTTGAGCTCTGCTAATGCGTCTTCCACCGGCGATTGCTGTTCCCGCATGTGCTCGACAATAAACTACAACCGAAACGAGCGCAATAGTTAGTGTTGGAAAACTTAGCGTTTGTGGTACAACGCCTTGCGCCAGTACTTCGGCTCCGAGGTGGCCAGCACGCCAAGGTTGCGGAAGATACCCTCGTCTACGGACCCCAGAATCGTGGTGATGTGCGCGTCGCACCCGCGCAGCGACTTCAAATGCTCCAGTGCCAGCGCCGCGTCCGGGTTGCCGGACGCCGACACGGACAGCGCGATGAGCACCTCGTCGGTGTGCAGACGCGGGTTCACCGAGCCCAGGTGGCGGGTCTTCAGCGTCTGGATCGGCTCGATGGAATCGGGGGAGAGCAGGTGCACGTCGTCGTCGATGCCGGCCAGCAGCTTTAAGGCGTTGAGCAGCACCGCGGCGGACGGTCCGAGCAGGTCGGAGGTCTTGCCGGTGACGATGCGCCCGTCCGGCAGCTCCAGCGCCGCGCCCGGCTTGCCGGTGCGCTCCGCCACCTCGAGCGCGGGCGCGACCACCACGCGGTCCTCCACGGAAAGGTCCGCCTTGCGCATGACGTTGAGGTTGCGGTCGGAGATGGTGGAGTCGGCGTCGGCCCGGCGTTCGTCCACAAGCGCCGCGTAGTAGCGGCGGATGATCTCCTGCTCGGCGGCGTGGCGACACGCGGCGTCGTCGGAGATGCAGTAGCCCGCCATGTTCACGCCCATGTCGGTCGGCGACTGGTACGGGTCCGCGCCGGTGGCCTCCCGCAGCAGCGTCTTCAGCAGCGGGAAAACCTCGATGTCGCGGTTGTAGGAGGAGACCTTCTCCCCGTAGGCGTCCAGGTGGTACTGGTCGATGACGTTGATGTCGTCCAGGTCCGTCGTGGCGGCCTCGTACGCCAGGTTCACCGGGTGCGACAGCGGCAGGTTCCAGATGGGGAACGTCTCAAACTTGGCGTAGCCAGCGTCAATGCCGCGCTTGTGCTCGTGGTACACCTGGGAAAGGCAGGTGGCCAGCTTGCCTGAACCGGGCCCCGGCGCGGTCATGACCACCAGGTCGCGGGAGGTTTCCACGTAGTCGTTGCGGCCGAAGCCTTCCTCGCTGACCACTTTCGCGGTGTCGTTCGGGTAGCCCGGGATCATGTAGTGGCGCGCCACCTTCAGCCCCAGCCGGCCAAGGCGCTCCACGAACGCCTCCACGTTCTGGTTGTGGCCCTCCAGCTGCGTGACCACAACGTTTTCCACCAAAAACCCGCGGTCCCGGAACACGTCGACAAGCCGCAGCACGTCGTCTTCGTAGCTGATGCCCAGGTCAGCGCGCATCTTCTGGCGCACCACGTCGCCGGCGTTGAAGCAGATGACAATCTCCACTTCGTCCTTGATCCGGTCCAGCATGGCGATCTTGTTGTCGGGCGTGAATCCGGGCAGGACGCGGGAGGCGTGGTTGTCGTCGAAAAGCTTGCCGCCCATTTCCAGGTACAGCTTGCCGCCCACCTCCGCGCGCCGTTCCTGGATGTGCTCGGACTGCATTTGGATGTATTTTTCGCGGTCGAACCCGATCTCATACGGCATGGGTGCAATAGTACAGTCAGCGACCGTGCCTGAGGGTCATGTCATTCACCGGCTTGCGCGCCGCTTCAACACGGATTTCCGCCCCGCGCCGGTCTCCGCGAGCTCCCCGCAGGGGCGCTTCGAGCCTTCGCTTATCGACGGCACTCCGCTCACCCACGCTGCAGCCCACGGAAAGCACCTGTTTCTGCATTTCACGGACGCGATGGTGCACGTGCACCTGGGGCTGATCGGGAAGTTCTCCTTCGAACCGGCAGACACCCTGCGCGGCCAGATCCGGCTGCGGCTGGTGCCGGACGGGGGAGCAGGGGAGATAGCCGCCCACCTGCGCGGGCCGCAGACATGCGCCTACATCACCCCGGCGGAGCAGCAGGCGATTCTGGACGCAGCCGGCGAAGACCCGCTTTCTCCGTCCGCGGACCCAGACGCACTGTTCGAGCGGGTGCGGCGCTCCCGGCGCACCATCGGCTCGCTCATGATGGACCAGGCTTACTTCGCCGGTGTGGGCAACATCTACCGCGCCGAACCGCTGTTTCGCCAGGGCATCTCCCCGTTCACCCCGGGCCGGGAGCTGGGGCGCGAGCGTTTCGACGCCATCTGGGCCGACCTGGTCGCGCTCATGGCCGACGGGGTGGCCACCGGGCGCATAGATACAGTGCGGCCCGAGCACTTGCCCGAGGCGATGTCGCGCGCGCCACGGGAGGACGACCACGGGGGAGAGGTCTACGTCTACCGCCGCACCGGCGAGCCCTGCTACGTGTGCGGGCGCCCCGTCGAAAAGCAGCAGCTTGAAGGCCGCAACCTATTCTTTTGCCCGTCCTGCCAGGCACTTTAGGGCGCGGGTAGTGTGGTGCGCATGCACGCCACGACTTTCACCGCAGACCAGGTCCGGGCCGCGGAAGCACCGTTGCTGGATTCCCAGTCGCACCCCGACGAGCTCATGCAGTCGGCGGCGCACGCGGTGTTCGAGGCAGCTGAGGCGATGCTTGCGGACGGTACGGGCGGCCGGACGCTCGTGCTCGCCGGGCCGGGCGGCAACGGCGGCGACGCGCTCTACGCCGGTGCCGAGCTGCAGCTCGCTGGCCACAACGTGGATGCGTTGCTGACTGCCGGACACGCCCAAGAGCGGGCCCTTTCAGCGTTCACCAACGCCGGCGGCACCGTGCTGGAACGGCTGCCGGAAGGTTCCGCGGAGTACACCCTGGCAATCGACGGAATCACCGGCATCGGCGGATCCGGCGGTCTACGCGAGGAGCTCACGGACACGGTCGCATGGCTGCGGGGCGTAAAGGTTTTGGCCGTGGACGTGCCCTCTGGCGTAGATGCGGACACCGGCGAGGCTGGCGAGCTGCACGTCACTGCCAACGCCACCATCACGTTCGGCGGATTTCGTCGTGCGCACGCGCTTGCCCCGGAGTGCGGTGTGCAGCTGCTCGCGGACATCGGCCTGCCGGGGCGTCCGCTGCACGGCACCCTGCTGGACACACTGCCGGAATGGGCACACGAGGGCCCTGAGCTCGTGCTTGCCAACCGGGCCGTGCCAGGCCCCGGCCATTGGCCCAGCAGTCTCACCCCGCTCCGTGCCGCGTCGGTCCGCCCCGTCGAGCCGGGCCCTTACGACGACAAGTACAGCGGGGGAGTAGTCGGCGTCCGCGCAGGTAGTGACGGGTATCCGGGTGCCGCGCTACTCGCCGTGTCTGGTGCTGTACACGCCTCGCCGGCAATGGTGCGCTACGCCGGTCCGCAGGCCGCTGAGGTGGTGCGGGCACATCCGGAGGTCGTCGTCACGCAAACGCTCGAGGATGCGGGACGGGTGCAGGCCTGGGTGTTCGGCCCTGGCGCCGGCACCGACAAGGCAGCCGCCGCTGAGCTCTCCTGGATCTTGCGCCAGGAGGTGCCAGTGCTCATCGACGCCGACGGCCTCACCCTCCTCGCCGAACACCCTGAACTGCGCCAACAGGTGGCCAAACGGCAGCAGACTACAGTGCTCACGCCCCACGACGGCGAGTTCGCGCGCCTCCAGAAAGCGGCCGGAGTTGCCGCGGGAATCCGCTTCGAAGAGACACTCGCCCTCGCTGCAACGCTGCGCGCGACCATCGCGCGCAAGGGCCGAATCACCCTGGTCGCGCCGGAGGACGAGCCGCACCTGATCCACGCCGTCGATGCCGGCCATTCTTGGGCTGCGACACCCGGCTCCGGCGACGTGCTCGCTGGCATCATGGGTGCGCACCTGGCGCTGGCTGCGGCACGCACCCCATACGCCGACGCCGCCATAGCCGCCACAACCACCGGGGCGGTGACCGTCCACGCGCTCGCAGCGTCACTCGCCGCCGAGACCCCGTTTGGCCCCGCCACCGCGCCGGCTAGCCGCATCGCCGAATTTGTCCGCCCCGCGACCGCGCTATGCACCCGAGGCACCCATGCTTGACGCCGTCGTTGTCGGCGCCGGCCAATCCGGGCTAGCCGTGTCGTACTACCTGCGCAAATACGGCGCTTCGTTTGTAGTTCTCGATGCCTCCGATGAGCCCGGCGGGGCATGGCCGCACTACTGGGACGCACTGACTCTGTTCTCCCGCGCGGAGTTTTCCAACCTGCCCGGCTGGCCCATGCCCCACTTCGACGGCTACCCGCCACGTGATCACGTCGTGAAGTATTTGTCCCGCTACGAGCAGCGGTACTCACTGCCCATCCGACGAGGTGAGCGCGTCAAACACGTGCTTCACGACGGCTCCGCTTTCCACCTCAACGGCCACTCCACCCGCAATGTGGTGATGGCCACCGGCATCTGGTCCGCACCGTTTGTGCCCTTCATCCCCGGGTCGTTCGCGGGGGAGCAGGGGCACTCGGCTCAGTATCGGCGGCCGGAGGATTTCGCCGGGCAGCGCGTCGCTGTCGTCGGGGGCGGAAACTCCGGTGCGCAGATCGTCGCGGACCTCGCACTCGGCGGGGTGGACGTGCAATGGTTCACCCGCCGACCGCCCGCGTTCATGCCGGAGGATGTCGACGGCGAGCAGCTTTTCCGCCGTAACCGCGAGCGCTTCGTCGCCATCTCACGCGGCGAGGACGATCCCGGAGGCGCCGATTTCGGCGGCGACATCGTCCTCGTCCCCGAAGTCCGCCGGGCCCGATCACTCGATCTGCTGGACGCCGAACCCATGGTCGAGTCGTTGGACGAGCTCTCGGATTTCGACGCCCTGATCTGGGCCACCGGCTTCCGCCCCGCACTGTCTCCCGTGCGGGGGTTGGAGCGCGGCCTGGACACGCCCGGCCTGTTCGTCCTGGGCTTCGACTCGCTCAACGGCCCCGGCGCCGGGACCATCGGCGGTGTGAGCCCCTTCGCCCGCGACATCGCCCGGCGCATCGCGAGCAAGGGCTAGCGCGTCCGCCCCATAGCCGCGGATCCAGCTATCAGGTCCTCAACAATCGCTGTTTTACGCCGAATAGCTGGGCCCTTGTAGCTGGAAACAGCCCACCGACCCAGACATCCCGGCTCGAATTTGGTGGGTGCGGACCAATAGTTGGTCCCTGCTTGATTGTCCACAATGCGGAGTTGTGGAGTCCGCAAGCTCAGCACCGATGACACCAACATCGAAACCGCCATCCGCGCCTTGCTCCTCAAATCGTTTGTCCGCAACCAATAGTTGGCCCACCTCCAGTTGTCCGCACTGCGGAGTTGCGGAGTCCGCAAGCTCGAGCAAAAGCACCGCACAGATGCTGTGACCGCCCGCCCCATAGCCGCGGATCCAGCTATCAGGACCTCGACAATCGTCGTTTGGGAGCGCGGACAAAAAGTTGGAGTGTTGGGGGCTGGAAGGTATTCCGATGCCCGCAGGGTTTCCATCTGATATCCGCGATGGTGCGGTTGAGAGGTTTTTGGCTGGGTCGTCTGCCCGT